>DASRRU010000231.1:0-7116 GCA_035656795.1 Phenylobacterium sp.
CGCGCCGACATCGCCCGCGACCTGCACGACGACATCGGCCCGCACCTGTTCGCGGTGAATATGGACGCCGAAATGATCGCTCAGCTGAGCGACGCCGGGCGTCCCGAGTCGATCCGCGAACAGGTGCGGTCGATCCAGGCCGCCGTGGGACATATGCAGCGCCAAGTGCGCGACGTCCTTGGACGGCTGCGCCCGGCCCGCATCACCGAACTGGGCTTGAACGCCGCCATCCAGGACCTCGTAAGGTTCTGGTCGGTCCGGCGTCCAGAGATCGCCTTCAACGTCGTTCTCCTGGCGGACGAGACGCAGCTTGGGGAGGCGATCAAGGAAACGGTCTATCGGGTGGTGCAAGAAGCGGCCAACAACGCCGTGCGCCACGGTGAGCCCAAGGCCATTTGGATTTCTCTTGAGATCGATGAGGCGCAGGTGTTGAGCGTTCGCGTTGTCGACAACGGCGACGGCCGCGGCTCGTCCATGGCCGGGGCGGGCCTGGGACTTGTCGGCATGCGCGAACGCGTGACGGCCCTTGGAGGATTTTTGTCCTTCGGTCCGAACCCCGAGGCTTCGGGGTGGACAACCACCGCCAAACTGAACCTGACGCCCCCGGTCGTCCCTCGTTCCCTGGCAGCGCTGGCCCCATGAGAATCCTGCTCGTCGACGACCACGCGATCGTGCGCACCGGCCTGCGGCGCCTGCTCGCCATGGTCTCTGACGCCGAAATCCTTGAGGCGAAAACCGGACGGGAAGCCCTGACGATCGCCAAGGCCCAGAGCCTCGACATGATCATTCTCGACCTCAACCTGCCGGAGCTTGGCGGCATCGAACTCCTGGCCCGCCTGCGCCAGGGCGGCCCGACGCCCATCCTGGTGCTCAGCATGCATGCCGAGCCGATCTACGTGACCCGCGCGCTGGAAGCCGGCGCCCAGGGCTATGTCAGCAAGAATGCAACGCCCGAGGAGCTGCTGACCGCGATCCGCCAGGTCGGGAGCGGCGGGCGGTATGTCGAACAGGAGATCGCCCAGACGCTGGTGCTGCAGTCGACGACCCAGGCTGCCTCGCTGGCCCAACTCGCCCCGCGGGACCTGGAAATCCTGCGACACCTCGCGACCGGCAAGAGTCTGGGCGAAATCGCCGAGGCCCTGGGCCTCGGCTACAAGACGATCGCCAACAACTGCAGCCTCATCAAGACCAAGCTCGGCGTAACGAAGACCGCCGACCTGCTGCGCCTGGCGCTCGAAGCCGGCATGTCCTGAAGCCCTTATCCGCTCCGACCGGCCCGGGCGGCCGCATCCCACCTGATCAGGCGGCGCAGGGGCTTAATGGGCCTGGCAGGCGGGGCAGCGGCCCCGCGCTTCGATGGTCACCTCGGAGACCGCGTAGCCTCTGGCCTTGGCGGCCTCCCGGCCCAGCGCAAAGTCGGGCTCGAACTCCTCGGCCGCGCCGCAGCAGTCGCAGATCAGGAAGGCGGCCGTGTGCCCCTCGCCGTCCAGCCGGCACGGGACGAAGGCATTCAGGCTTTCGATGCGGTGGATGAAGCCCATGCGCTCCAGAAACTCCAGGGCGCGATAGACGGTGGGCGGCTTGGCGGGCTCGCCGGGACCGGCGTAGCCCGCGATCAGTTCGTAGGCCTTGATCGGCCCACCGCGCGCGAAAAGCAATTCCAGCACCCGCCTGCGCGAGGCGGTGAACCGCGCGCGCCGAGCCATGCAACGTCGCTCGGCGGCGGCCAGCGCTTGGCGCAGGGCGAGACCCGTCAGACCCGCTTGGCCGCTGTCTTCGTGGTCGCAGTCCGGCGCATGCATGTCGATGCAGGTAACCCTGGCGGGTCATGGCTGCAACCACACCGACGCCGCAGCCCGAACCATCCCTGCCCTGGTGACCGGTCAGGCCGCCGCGTAGAGCTTGATCAGCCGGTAGAGGTACTGGCGGCCCTTGAGCAGCGAGCTCACCCGGATGTGCTCGTTGAGCCCATGGATGCCGCCGCCGTCGAACTCATAGAGGATGCCGGGCGCGCCGTAGGCCGGGATGCCGGCCGCCGACAGGAAGATCGAGTCGCTGGCCCCTGTGGACATCGACGGGATGATCTGCAGCCCGGGGTACATCTCCGCGGCCAGCGTCTCGGCCGGGCGGAGCACCGAGGGATCGAGCGGCGCCGGCTGGCTGACCGGACCGTGGGCCACCTTCAGCGTCACCGTGACGGCGGGGTCGTCGACCACCCGCTCAAGGACCTTGCGCACGTCCTCCGTGCTCTCGCCGGGCACGATGCGGCAGTTGACGTTCGCCGTGGCCCGCTGCGGCAGGGCGTTCTGGGCGTGGCCGCCCTCGATGAGCGTGGCGACGCAGGTGGTGCGCAGAGTCGAATTGAGCGTGGGATCGCGCGACAGCACGGTGTCGGCGAGCTTGTCGGACGGGTTGGCGGCGATGGCGGTCATGGCCTGGCCGAGGGACGGCGGCGCGAGCGCCGCCTGCTTTTCGAAGAAGAGTTTGGTCGTCGCATTGAGGTGGATCGGGAACCGGAAGGCCTGGACGCGGCCAAGCGCCGTCGCCAGTTCGTAGATCGCATTGTCGGGGCGCGGCATGGAAGAGTGCCCGCCCGGGTTGCGGGTCTCCAGGGTGTAGTCCTGGTAGGTCTTTTCCGCCACTTGCATGGAAAGCGCGATGGGCTTGCCGTCCGCGTCGAGCCGGCCGCCGCCGCCCTCGTTGAGCGCGAAACCGGCGTCGATCAACTCTCGGCGGTTCTTGGACAGCCACTCCGCGCCGTTGAAGGCGCCGGTGGTCTCCTCGCCGCAGGTCAGCGCCAGCTTGACGGTCCGGCGGGCGCGCGGCTCGGCGTGCAGGCGCACCATGGTGTCGGTGAAGACCGCGGCCATCGCCTTGTCGTCGGAGGAGCCGCGCGCGTAGTAGAAGCCGTTCTCTTCGACGAGGGTGAAGGGGTCGCGCGTCCAGTCCTCGCGCTTGGCTTCGACGACATCGAGGTGCGCCAAGAGCAACAGCGGTCGCGCCGTCGGGTCTGTTCCCTTCAACACCGCGACCAGGCCGCCATCCTTGGGGTGCTCCGGAACGCTGAAGAGCGTGATGTCCTGGTCGGCGTAGCCGGCCGCCTTGAGGTGCGCGGCCATCCGCGCTGCGGCCACCGTGCAGCTGCCGACGGAGAGCGTCGTGTTGGTCTCCACCAGCTCCTTGTAGAGCGCCCGGAAGGCCGCTTCCCCGTCGCCGGCCGGCTGGGCCGGCGCCTGACCCGCCGTCAGCGCCAACGCCGCGCCACACGCCGCCGCGATCAAATTCCGCATGGACACCCTCCGAGACCCCCGGCGCACGCATCGGCGAGCGCTCGCACTTTTGTTATGGTATAACAGAACACTTTGACTGACGAACGCGCAAGTGCGAGGTGACGCCATGAACCGATGGACGCGACGTGGGGCGGTGTTGGCGGGATCTGCGGCGGTCTACGTCCTCTGCGGCGCCCAGGCGCCGGTGCTGACCTACAATCCCAACCACTTTCAGAACGACGACCCGGTCTGGACCCTGCTGAACGAAACCCAGGTCATCGCCGACCCGAAGAAGGGGGAGTATCGCGCCACGTTCTCGCCGGCTCTGCTGGCCAGGCAAGCCAAGCGGCTGAAGGTGGTGGGCTTTATCCTGCCGCTGGAGGCGACCAGCCAGTCGGCGCATTTCAGCCTGGTGCGCCGCAACACCGGCTGTCCGTTCTGCCCGCCCAACGCGCCCACCGAGGCGGTGGAGGTCTTCGCCAAGACGCCGGTCCGCTATACAGGCGAGGAATTGGCGATGGAAGGCGACCTGAAACTGGTCGCCGCCAGTGATCAGGGGCTGTTCTTCCGCCTGCAAAACGCCGAGGTCGTGCCCGCGCGTTGAGCGTGGCTAGTCGCCCTCGGTCCGGAAGAACAGGCCCTTCTCGCCGTTGTCGGCCAGCGAGAAGCGGCCGGTGACCTTGACGAGATCGTAGCCGGCCGGCCCAGGACGCCGGCGATGCGAGGCGCCGGCCTCATATCACCGTCGCGCCTTCAATCAGATAGAACAGGCCCTGCTCGCTCGATCCGTTGAGGACGAATCGTCCGGAGATGGTGATCAGGTCCCCGGTGACCTTGACCGGCCTGAGCAGGAACACTTCCGCGGCCTCAGTGGGCTGGCTTGGCGGACAGAAGGGGCAGCCCGCGTTGCGGCGGGTCAGCGCGAAATGGACGGCCTCACGGCCGGGCTCGAGCGGCAGGATGAAGCCGTCGATCTCGATGGGCTTGCCGTTCATCCGCTTCAGATCATCGGTGAAGGCCGCGCTCATCTTGCCGGCCTTGCCGTCGGCGGAGACCTTCGGTGCAGCGAGCAGGTCCCAGATCGCCTTCAGAGCCTCGGGATGACCGCCGTTCCATTGCTGGGGCGGCGGCTGCATGGTGAAGCCGCACAGGCCAAGGGCCAGCGGGGTGAGGAGCAGTGTGCGACGATCCAGGGCCATGACATCAACCTCCTGCGAGTTCGTGGGCCGGGTCGGTGCGGCTGGCGATGATCGCCGGGCCGATCGAAGCGGCGAGGGAAAGGACGAGGGCGGCGCCGACCGCGGCCAGGTCGATGGCGCCGAACGAAGGCGGCATCAGAGTCGGACCGCTGGCCGCCGCCATCGACACGCGCCCGGCGTAGGCGGCGAGCGCGCGGCCGGCGGCGACGCCGACGATCCCGCCGGCGAAGCCCAGCAGGGCGGCTTCCAACGCCACAATCATCAAGAGCAGGGAGGACCGTGCGCCGAGAGCGCGGATCAGAGCCAGGTCGCGCCGCCGCTGGCTGACCGCACCGAACAGGGCGATGAAGAAGCCGATCGCCGCGAGTCCGAGGATCGCCGCGCCGACGCCCTGCAGAACCTCGGCGCCAACCCCCAGCAGGCTGAAGAGCCGCGCCGACTCGATGGCCGGGATGGCCGGCTGCAGGTTGGGGCTCGCCGCGACCAGCCGCGGCATCATCAGCGCGCCCATGGCCGAGCGATACTTGATCAAAAGCGCCGTGACCTCTCGGTGGTTGGGGTCGGTGGCCGCCTCGTCGGGATCGGGGTGCTCGTGGATGTTCCAGACGCTGGCCAGATCCGTGAGCGCCAGCCGATCGATCACCGCGCCCGTCGGCTTCAGCACGCCGACAACGCGGTATGGGAAGCGTTTGTGCAGGTCGGCGCTGCCGACCAGGCCATGGGCGCCGACGAAGCTGTCGCCGGGCTTCAGGCCGAGACGCTGGGCGGCGCTGGCGCCCAGCACCGCCTCCATCGGCTGGCCCCACCAGCGGCCCTGGGCGAGGTCCGCGCCGTAGAGCTTCGGATAGTCGAGCGTCGTGCCGACGATGCGCGCGCCCTTCACATTGTCGCCGATCGAGACCGGCACGGCGCGGGCCACCATGGCGCTGGCGCCGAAGCGGCGGGCGTCCTCAAGGCTGATGTTGCCGGTGGGCGTATCCATCTGGAAGACCGCAGAAAGCACGATCTGCAGCGGGCTGCCCTTGGCTCCGATCACCAGGTCGACGCCGGCCAGGTCGCGCTGGAAGCGGTCATTCAGCGCCTGGCTCACCAGCACCAGCGCCAGAACGACAGCGACGCCGGTCGACAGCGTCAGGACATTGAAGGCCCAGGTCAGCGGCCGACGGCGGATGAAGGCCCAGACGAGCTTCAGCAGGTTCACGCGATCGCCTCCACCGTGACCTGATTGCGGATCCGCGCCTTGATGCGCCCATCATGGGTGGCGATGATCAGGGCTGCGCCGGTCTGATCGGCCGCATCCAGCAAGAGATCGGCGACGGCCTGGGCCGAGGCGTCATCGAGGCTGGCGGTCGGCTCGTCGGCCAGGATCAACTGCGGCTTCAGCAGCATGGCGCGCGCGATCGCCGCGCGCTGCGCCTCGCCGCGGCTGAGCCGCTCGGCCGGACGGTCCGCCTTGTCGCCGACGCCCAAGGCCTCCAGCAGCCCCCGAGCGCGGGCGCGATCCTGACCCACGCCGGCGGCGAACGGCGAGAGCAGCAGGTTGTCGAGCGTCGAAAGACCCGGCAGCAGGTGGATGTCCTGGAAGACGAAGCCGATGTGGCGGCCGCGGAATCGGTCCAGCGCCGCGCCGCGCAGCGCCAGCACATCGGTGCGGCCGATATGGACCGACCCGTTCACGGTGTGGGCGAGGCCCGCCAAAGCCAGCAGCAGGGTGCTCTTGCCGACGCCCGAGGGGCCGACCAGCAGCGCCGCCTGCCCGGCCTCCACGCTGAGCATGTCCAGCCGGGCTACGGGCTTGTCGCCGCGGCCGGCCTTCAGGTCCACGGCTAGGAGCATTGCCGCACCCAGTCGCGCACCCGGTCGGTGCCGAGCAGGCCCAGGTGACGGGCGCAGATGGCCCCGCTGCGGTCGAGCGCCACGGCCAGCGGCAGACGCGGCGGATCCCCGTTCAGCTTCACCAGCACCTCGCCGGGCGCAGCGTCCGCGGCCCAAAGGTCGCGGTGGGGCAACTGGGCGCGCAGCAGAAAGCGGCGGGCGTCATCCCTGCTCTCGACCGCCAGCAGCACAAGGCGCGCCTGGCCGGCGGCGGATTTGATCGCGGCGATGTTGCGCAGTTCGATCAGACAGGGTCCGCAATCGCTCCTGACCAGGACGAGGATGGTGGGCCGCCCGGCCAATTGCGCCAGGGTGCGCGGATGGCCTTCGAGGTCCTGGGCGCGGATGTCCGGCGCGGCGGGGGTCGCTGCTGCGGCCCCGGCGAGCGCGGCGGAGGCCACCAGACCCGCCCAGAGTTCCCTGGCCCGCCAACCTCGCCTCGCCATGCAAAAGCTCTCGCCAAATTCAGCTGTTATAACGTAACATACTCGACAGAGGCAGCGCCAGACGTCTTGCCGCAGGCCACGCCAATTACCTGCCGGGGCGGCCGAGCGCCCCCGCGCGCCGGATTCGAAGCGGTGCGAGGCGTGTTTGATCGGCCCGATTTTCAACTGAAGAGGCACACCCCATGAACCGCCGCCAATTCACCGCCGCCGCCTCGTTCTTGGCGTTCGGAGCCGGCGCAGCCCGCGCTCAGGCCCAGCCCGGCCCCGCCCTTCGGGCCGCGATCGACTCGCCCAAGCGAAGCGGCGCCAATCGCGCCCGGGATCCCT
>DASRRU010000232.1:0-9247 GCA_035656795.1 Phenylobacterium sp.
CTGCTCGGCGGCCGCGATCTTGATCGTGCCGTCTTCGCCGATATCGATCTTGGCGCCGGTTTCGGCGGTGATCTCGCGGATCACCTTGCCGCCCGAGCCGATCACTTCGCGGATCTTGTCCACCGGGATCTTGATGGTCTCGATCTTCGGAGCGTATTCGCCGAGCTCGTGGCGCGGGGCCTCCATGGCCTTGGCCATCTCGCCCAGGATGTGCTCGCGACCGCCCTTAGCCTGGGCGAGCGCCTGCTTCATGATCGCTTCGGTGATGCCGGCGATCTTGATGTCCATCTGTAGCGAGGTGATGCCGTCAGCCGTGCCGGCCACCTTGAAGTCCATGTCGCCGAGGTGGTCTTCGTCACCCAGGATGTCCGACAGCACCGCGAAGCCGTCCGATTCCAGGATCAGGCCCATGGCGATGCCGGAAACCGGCTTCTTCAGCGGCACGCCAGCGTCCATCAGGGCCAGCGAGGAGCCGCAGACCGAGGCCATGGACGAGGAGCCGTTGGACTCGAAGATCTCCGAGACCAGGCGGATCGTGTAGGGGAACTCTTCGACGCTCGGCAGCATCGGGCGGATCGCCCGCCACGCCAGCTTGCCGTGGCCGACTTCACGACGGCCTGGCGCGCCCATGCGTCCCGTTTCCCCGACCGAGAAGGGGGGGAAATTGTAGTGCAGCATGAACTTCTCATAGTACTTGCCCTCGAGGGCATCGATGAGCTGTTCGTCGTCGCCGGTGCCGAGCGTGGCCACGACCAGCGCCTGGGTTTCGCCGCGGGTGAACAGGGCCGAGCCGTGAGCACGGCTGAGGACGCCCACTTCCGAGACGATCTGGCGGACCTGGTCGACCTTGCGGCCGTCGATACGGACGCCGGTGTCCAGGATGTTGCGGCGAACGACGTCGGCCTCAAGTTCCTTGAACACGCCGCCGAGCTTGTCGGGGGCGTAGCCGGTCGGATTGGCGTCGGACTTGCCGAACTTTTCGGTCGCCTTTGCCTTGGCCTTGCCGACCGCGTCCTGGCGCTCGCCCTTGGCCACGATCTTGTAGGCGGCGGCCAGGTCCTTGCCGATCAGCTTCTTCACGTCGGCCTTGATGGCGTCGGTGTCGTCGGGCTGGAAGTCGAACGGCTCCTTGGCGGAGTGTTCGGCCAGTTCGATGATCGCGTCGATGACGGGCTGCATGCCGGCGTGGGCGAACATCACCCCCTTCAGCACTTCGTCTTCGGTCATTTCCTGGATTTCAGACTCGACCATCATGACCGCGTCCGAGGTGCCGGCGACCACCAGGTCCATCCGGCTGTCCTTCATTTCGTCCAGCGTCGGGTTGAGGACGTACTCACCGTTCACATAGCCGACGCGGGCGCCGGCGATCGGGCCCATGAACGGGGCGCCGGAGATCACCAGGGCGGCCGAGGCGGCCACCAGGGCCACGATGTCGGGGTCGTTTTCCAGGTCGTGGGCGAGAACGGTGCAGACGACCTGCACTTCGTTCTTGAAGCCCTTGATGAACAGCGGGCGGATCGGACGGTCGATCAAGCGGCTGGTCAGGGTTTCCTTCTGGGAGGGCGCGGCCTCGCGGCGGGGGAAGGAGCCCGGAATCTTGCCCGCGGCGTAGAACTTCTCCTGGTAGTTCACGGTCAGGGGGAAGAAGTCCTGGCCGGGCTTGGCGCTCTTGGCGAAGACCGCGGTGGCCAGCACCATGGTCTCGCCGTAGGTGGCCAGGACGGAACCGTCAGCCTGACGGGCCATGCGGCCGGTTTCGAGCGTGAGCGTCTTGCCGCCCCACTCGATGGTCTTGCGTTTGATATTGAACATTTTCGCTTCTTTCTATCCCGCGGGCGTATTCCCGGCGGGGGCGGACAGGGATCGGGCTTCCGAAATCCTCTCCAAATGAACAGGCGAAGAGGACTGCTATGGAGCCCTCGGCGTGTGCGGCGGTCCCGAACTGAAATTGGGATCGCCAGTGCCGCATTGAGGTCCCCCGGCCTGTTGCGGAGGAGCGGCGGTGGAATTCATCGAGTCCTTAGGAGAAGGCCGCGTGGCCCGCTCATAAGGACCTTCAGACGAGATTAGCGGCGCAGGCCGAGGGTCTCGATCAGCTTCTGATAGCGATCCGTGTCGGACTTCTTCAGGTGGTCAAGGAGCGACCGGCGGGCGGAAACCAGCTTGAGCAGGCCCCGGCGCGAGTGGTTGTCCTTCTTGTGGGTCTTGAAGTGTTCGGTGAGGTTCGAAATCCGTTCGGACATGATCGCCACCTGGACTTCGGCGCTGCCCGTGTCCGCTTCGCCGCGGGCATGGGACTTGATCACTTCAGCTTTGCGTTCGGCCGTAATCGACATCGGTCAGTCTCCGCTCTTGTCGAGATGAAAGACCCGCGAGGGTTCGAGCCGGCCCGCGCGCATCTCGCAGAGGGCGACAACCGATCCGCCCGCCGTGGCTGAAACGGTTCTGGAGCCGGGCTTGAGCCTGGCTTTGACCGATTCCACCTGTCGGGGAACGAGAACGATCGCGCGTCCCTGCTTCAGCCGAAATGCGTCTTCGGCGGTCACGGCCAGCTCCGGGATGTCGTCCAGGGCGGTCTCGACCGGAAGCAATAGCTCCGACTGGCGGGCGTTATGCCCTAAATCCTCAAGGAATTCCAGCGTCACCGCAGACTGTTCGGTGAAGCCCCCAACGCGGGTGCGGCGCAGGTCGCTGACATGGCCGCACGCCCCCAGGATTTCGGCCAGGTCGCGGGCGATGGCGCGGACGTAGGTCCCCTTGCCGCACTCGATCTCCAAGGTGACGTGTTCGGCGTCAGGCGCCTCGGCCACGCGGGCCGAGTGGATGGTCACGATGCGCGCCGCCAGCTCCACCGTCTCCCCGGCCCGCGCCAGGTCGTAGGCGCGCTCGCCGTCCACCTTGATCGCCGAATAGGCCGGCGGAACCTGGCTGACCTCGCCCACGAAACGCGGCAGCACCGCCTCAACGTCGGCCACCGTCGGGCGCACGTCGGACTCGGCGGTCACCTGGCCCTCTCGGTCGTAGGTCGCGGTCGTGCAACCCCAGGCGATGGTGAAGCGGTAGGCCTTGTCCGCGTCCACCAGGTAGGGAACCGTCTTGGTCGCCTCGCCAAGTGCGATCGGCAGGATGCCGGTGGCCAGCGGGTCCAGGGTGCCTGCATGGCCGGCCTTCTGGGCGTTGAACACCCGGCGAACGCGACTGACCGCTTGGGTCGAGGTCAGATCGTAGGGCTTGTCGAGGCAGATCCAGCCGTTGACCGCGTCGCCCTTGCGGCGGCGGGCCATCAGTCTTCTTCCTTGTGGCCGAGGTCCTGGGCGACGCGGGGGTCATCGAAGAGACGGTTCATCCGCGCCGCGGCGTCGAAGGTGTCGTCGTGCAGGAACTTGAGCGCCGGGGTGAATTTCATGTCGATAGCGTGTCCGAGGCGTCCACGCAGGAACTTGTGGTGGCGGTTCAGCGCCTTGACCACGACGGCTGCCTGTTCGCCGCCACCCAGCGGCTCGACGAAGATGGTGGCGTTGCGCAGGTCCGGGCTCATGCGGACTTCGGTCAGGGTAATGGAGACGCCGGCGATGTCGGGGTCGGTGATTTCCTGGGCGCGCAGAATCTCGACCAGGGCGTGGCGCATCAACTCGCCGGCTCGCAACTGGCGCTGCGACGGGCCCGTGGGGGTATTGGGGGCTTGGCGTTTCATCGCGGAGCTCATGTCTGGCCTGGGGCGCGGATCGGACGCGCCGACGCAGGGAAGGCGGGCTTCTAGTCGCCGCAGCCCTACGAGTCCAGAGAGCCGGCGCGCGCCCGCACCAGCCGGGTGAAGGCGTCGCGGATCGGCGGTACGTAGTGATGCTTGACGGGACTGGCGTCGATGGGCTCGTCCAGGTGCAACAGAAGGCAGGCGTTGGCCTCGAACAGCAACAGGCGCCCGTCGGCGGTGAGCGCGCAGTCGATGCCGCCGTAGTCCAGATCGAGGCGGCGGGCGATTTCATCGACTGCGGCGGCGGCCTGCGGGCCGAACACGCTGCGCCAGTCGGCGAGGAAGCGCTCCTCTTCGTCGAGCTTCCATGACGAGAGCGCCATATCCGCGCGCCAATAGTGCAGGAGCCAATCCTCGCCGATGGCCAAGTGGAACGGATAGGCGCGCCGATCGACAAAGATCAGGCGGTATTTTCGCCAGTGGCCGTCGGGTGACCGGAAATCGTGGAAAGGGGTGAGCAGCAGCCGCTGCGCCGGCTGGCCCGCCAGGTAGGCCTGCTTCTCCTCGTCGTTGGTGAGCCGCACGAGGTTCTCGCCGCCATGATCCCCCGCCGGCCGGATGAGGACTGGCTCTCGGATCGCCCTCACCGCCAGATCGGTCGGCCGCACAGCCAGCACCGGAGGCGCCACCATCCCCGGAATATTGCCGAACAGGGCTGCGGCCTGCCCGCGGCCGGTGCGCGGGATCAACTCGGGATGATTGAGCACGGGCTTGCCCAGGGTGGCGCAGAACGCCGCCGCCGCGTCCAGTTGGACTTCGTCGCGGTCGACGTCGCCAAGCGTGCTGAAGACCACCCCAACATCGGCGAGCGTTTCAAGGTCGATCGCGCCCAGAGGCGCGTCCGCCTGGTCCGGCGACAGCAGTGCTAGCGTGAGAATCGTGAAGCACTCCGGGTCCAGGAGGTAGCGCGTGGGCACGTGACCCGCCCCGACGGCGCCCAGCACGACGACGGTGTCCAGGGGCCCCTTCCCGCCGCCGCGCCGCTGGATGCCGGCGCGACGGGCCAGATCGTTGCGAACCTGGCGGGCCTCATCGGGGCGCTTCAACCGATCGAGCACCACAGCCAGTTCCTCGACCACGTCGCCGTCGTCATAACCCCCAGCGATGTAGGCGCGGACCGCCACCTCCGCCTCGGCGAGCCGGCCGGCTCGGCCTGCCGACTTGATCAAGGCGTGGAGGAGGATGCCCCCGGCGCTCCCAATGGCCGGATCCGGGTTCTCCAGGGTGGTCAGCAGCTCGTCCATCGCTTCGTCGAACCGGCCGAAATCGACGAGAATCAGGCCCCGATTGCCACGCGCGACCCGGAAGGAAGGGTCGATCTGGACAGCTTCCTCGAACGCCGTCAACGCCTCGGCGCGGCGACCAATCCGCTGCAGCGAGACCCCGAGTTCGTTGCGGATCGGCGCGAATGCCGGGGCCCGGCGGGCCGCCCGCCGGAACAGCGCCGCGGCGGCCTCGTCGTCCCCGTGTCGCGCCCACAGTCGTCCAAGGGCGAGCAGGGCTGTGGCGTCGTTGGGGCGCAAAGCCAGGTGGCGATAGGCCATCGCCTCGGCCGCCTCCGCGTCTTCGCCGTCCGCCAGGATCAGGGAGAGCATGCCCACCGCTTGAGCGTGGTCGGGCGTATGGCCGAGGATCGTCCGATAGGCCGCTTCAGCCCTGGTGAGACGCCCCGCGGCATGATCCGCCAGGGCTTCGCGCATCAAGGCGACGACGTCAGATGCGGGCGGCTCCAGGTCGGCCACCCCTATTTCACTCGGAGCCATCGCTAGATTATCGCCGGGAACCGCTACCAAACAATTTCGAGAATGACGCCAGATCTGCCATCCGCCGGCGCGGGTGAACCCGACGCGGTCGACCGCGGGCGAGGGCTCGTGCCGGCTCAGGAGTTCCCGCCGGGGCGTCAGCCCCGCGCCCGCTCCCGAACCAGGCGGGTGAAGGCGTCGCGGATCAGCGGCACATGGCGGTGCTTGGCCGGGAAGGTGTCCGCGGGCTCGTCGAGGTGCAGCAGGAAGGTGGCGTTGGCCTCGAACAGCAGCAGACGACCATCGGTGGTCAGCGCGCAGTCGATGCCGCCGTAGTCGAGGTCGAGCCGCCGGGCGACCGCATCGACAGCCGCAGCGGCGCGCGGGCCGAACGCGCCGCGCCAATCGTCAAGGAACCGCTCCTCCTCCGCCAGCTTCCAGTTCGATTTCGCCATTTCGGCCCGCCAGTAGTGCAACAGCCAGTGCTCGCCGATGGCCAGGTGGAACGGATAGACGCGCCGGTCCACGAAGATCAGGCGGTACTTGCGCCAATGGCCGTCCGGCGAGCGGAAGTCGTGGAACGGGCAAAGGAGCAGGCGCTCGTCCAGGTCCGTCGCCAGGTAGGCCGCCTTGTCCGCCTCGCTTTCGAGCCGGACGAGGTTCTCGCCGCCGTGATCGCCGGCCGGCCGTACGAGGACCGGCGCCTCGATGGGCAGTTGCGTCAGCTGGGCCGGTCCAATCGGGCGGACGCGGGGGACGATCAGGTCGGGGACGGTGCTGAAGAGGATCGCCGCGGCGTCGCGGCCGGACTTCAGGATCCCCTCCGGGGGATTGACCACCGGCTTGCCCAGAGCCGCACAAAGCGCGCCGGCCGCGGCCAACTGGCCGGCGTCGCGATGAATGTCGCCGAGCGTGCTGATGATAACGTCGGCGCCGGTTGCGGCCAGGTCTTCAATCGTCACCGAGCCCAGCGGAGAGTCGTGTTGCTCCGGCGAGAGCAGGTTCACCGAGGCGATCGCGAACACCTCGGGGTCGACCAGGTAGCGGGTCGGCAGGTGACCCGAGCCAACTGCGGCCAGCAGCAGAACCGTCTCCGTGCGGCAAGGGGCGGGTCGCCGGCGGATGCCGGCGCTGCGCGCCAGGCCGTTTCGGATGTCCAGGGCGTCCCGGGGGCGCTTCGACCGATCAAGGACCACGGCCAGGGTTTCCAGGGTGTCGATGTCGGCGTGGCCCGCCGTCACGCGCGCGCGCAGCGCCTTCTCGGCCTCGGCGAGGCGGCCCGCCTTCGCCGCCGCCTTGTACAGGGCGCCCAGGACGCTGGAGCCAACGTCCATCGGGGGCGCAGACGACACCGCCACCGCGGCCAAGAGATCGTCGAGGGCCTCGTCGAACCGCTCGGCGTCGACCAGCACGAGGCCCCGGTTGCCGCGCGCGACGCGGAAGGCGGGATCGCGGGCGATCGCCTCGTCCAGCGCCGCCAGGGCCTCGTCGCGTCGGCCGAGATTGCGCAGCGCCACGCCGAGCTCGTTGTGGATCGGGGCCAGCTCCGGCCGCCATTCGGCGGCCTGGCGGTAGATCGTCACCGCCGCCTCGTGGTCGCCTTGGCGGGCCCGAAGCCACCCGAGGCCCAGGAGGGCCGCCGGGTCCTCGGGACGCAGGGCGGCGCGTCGCAGGACCAGTTCCTCGGCCTCGGCCGCCTCCGGGTCTTCGCCGTCCGCCAGGATCAGGGCCAGCATGCCCATGGCCTCGGCATCGTCCGGCCAGCGCGCCAGGATCGCCCGATAGGCGGCTTTGGCCTCGGCCAGGCGGTTGGCCGCATGGTGCGCCAAGCCGTCGCGCATCAGACTGGCGGCGTCGGTCACCGGCGATTTCGGGTCGCCCGCCCCTATCTCGCTCGGAGGCATCGCCAAATATCGCCGCCTACCGCTGCCAAGGAATTTCCACAGGGACGCTTGATATCCCATCCGCCGCTGAAGGTGAATCCCGCGGGGAACACCACAACCGTCAGCGGCCGGCCTCACCCGCCGCCGCCGCTCGCATTGGCCCGTGACGCAGCTAGCTTGCGGCCGTGCCGTGCAGCCGCTAAGCGCTGTTGCGAGTGAGTCGCAACAAAGCATTTAGGAGACTGTCTTGGCGAAACCGAAGACCGCGCGGGGCAGTCTGGCCCTGCGCCTGGCGCTTATCCGGCAGCTCCACGTCTATGTCAGCGTCTTCGTGGCCCCCAGCCTGATCTTCTTCGCCCTGACCGGGGCGTTGCAGACCTTTCGGATTCCCGACCTTGAGGCCTCGCCGGTCCTGATCCAGAAGCTGGCGCGTGTGCACAAGGACGACGTCTTCGCCGCCAAGCCGATGCGGCCGAAGCGCGCGATGGCCGCGGGCCACGGAAAGGGGACCTCGCCGAAGGCCGCCGAAGCCAAGCCGCAGGCAGAGCGCTCGACGGAGGCGCTGAAATGGTTCTTCACCGGCGTGTCGCTGGCAATCGCGATCACCAGCCTCTTCGGCCTGTGGATGGCGGTGAGCTACGGCAAGCGCAAGCTGGTCATCTGGGCGTTGCTGATCGTGGGGATAGCAGCCCCGGTGCTGATCCTGGCGCTTTAGGGACGCCCGCCCTAGTTGCGCCTGTCCGCTCCTTGAAGAACTGGATCACCCGCATCTCCGCGGCTTTGGACGGGCCGTCGGGCCTCAGGTGAAGGGTCAGGACCGAGTGGGGCGGGATTTCCGCCGGGGCGGCGTCCTCATCGCTGAGCTCGATAGTCTCGACCCGCGCGCCGAATTCGCGCTTCAGGGTCTCGAACCGGGCGTCCGGCACCAGGACGTCGCTCTTGTAGCGCAACGCCAGCATCGTCAGGTCCTCAGCCTCGAAGCGTTGCCTCGCGCAGGCGATCTCTTTGGGCGATACATCGAGGCCCGCGGCGCGCTTCCTCGATCCGGCGGCGATCGGCATGGATGGCTGGGACATCACCGGCGCCACAACCGCCGGCTCGGTCATCATCGCCAGCGCGAACCCGCCAGTGAAACACATGCCGACTGCGCCGACGCCCTTGCCGCCACATTCGGCGTGGGCGGAGCGAGCGAGCGCCCGCAACCACTCGACGATCGGGCTCGACGACCGCGTCGACCAGACATGGAACTCGCGGCGAATGCAGATGGCACCGAGCATGGAGGACATCGCGTAGCTTCGGCTGACCGGTTTGCCTGGCGTCCCGAACAGGCTCGGGCAAAAGACCGTCATGCCCGCTTCCGCCACATGGTCGGCGAAGCGCAGCACCAAGGGGTGCAGGCCGGGAATCTCGTGGATGATGATCACCGCCGGCCCGGAGCCCTTGCGGTAGACTGGGCGGGTGTAGGGCCCGTCGGTGAACTCGAACTGCTGGTAGCTCGCAAGCGCCGCTTCGTAAGCCATGCCCGTCCCCGCCGATCCGGAGAGGACCTTAGGCAATCACAGCTTCAGGCGCAGCATCGATGAATCGCCCTCGAAGCTGGTGAGCTTCCAGACGCCGGCCTCCTTGGTGAAGACCAGCAGGCATGGGCCGTCCTTTTTCTGCGTCGCACAGACCCGGCCGTCGGGGAGCACCTTCAGAGCCTGGGAGATGGCGACCGCCCCGGGGATCTGCGTGTCGGGGCGATAGCCGTAGTGCTCAGCCACCATGCGGAAGGTCTTGGGCTGCACCAGGAGTTGGTCGGCGAGGTCCAGCGTCTGGGGCCCGAGCAGCGCGGCCAGGCCCTTCAGCTTCTTGTTCGTGCTGAGCTG
>DASRRU010000233.1:0-14825 GCA_035656795.1 Phenylobacterium sp.
CTTCGGGGAGGGCCATTCGCCGAGGTCGTCGCGCGCCACCTGCACCTGGGCCACGATCTCCGCGGCGGTCAGGTTGCGCACCAGGGCCTGTGTGCCGGTGTGGCAGAAGGTGCAGTTCAGCGTGCAGCCCACCTGGCTGGAGACGCACAGAGCGCCGGAGCGGCCCACGTCGGGAATGTAGACGGTCTCGATCTCGATGCCCGGCGCGGTGCGGATCAGCCACTTGCGGGTGCCGTCGCGCGAAACCTGGCGCTCGACAACCTCGGAGCGGGCGATGGTGAAAGCCTCGGCGAGCGCGGCGCGCATCTCCTTGGCCACGTCACTCATCGCGGCGAAGTCGGTGACGCCGTAGTGGTGGATCCAGCGCCAGAGCTGGGTGGCCCGCATCCGCGCCTTTTCCGGGCGCACGACCTCGGCCGCCGCCAGCGCCTGGGCGAGTTCCGCCCGGGTCAGCCCCGACAGGTTCGGCTTCATTTGCGCGGCAGATGTGGTCGGCGCGCGCGAGAGGTCTAGGGTCACGCCCAAGGGGACAAGCTTTCTATGTGGAGGTCGCGCAATATAGGGGACTCCGCGCCCGCGGCCAAATTCCCAGACCAAGTTTTCCGGACGTTTCGGAATGGGAATTATCCCGAAAGAATGAGAATTCCAGCCCTCTGATCCTCGCTCTCCTGCCTGCCCTACCGGCCTAGGCTCAAAGCGAGGCCGCAGTCCCGGCGGCAGCTTCGACCGACGGCCAGGCGCTCCGTGACTTCTGCGCCGACCGGCCCGGCAAGGCCACGCCACCCTGTATTCTCGACGCCGGCCACATTCAGCTCGAGGCGGGCCTCGCCGACGCCGTGTTCCAGCACAATGACGGCCGGCATAAGACCCTCTACATGGTCAGCGCCGGCGAGCTGCGCGTCGGGCTGACCTCGAACCTCGAGGCCGAGGCCAGCTGGGCTCCCTTGATCATCGACCTCCAGCGCGGCGCCGCCAACGTCACCGGAACCGGCGACCTGACGGCGGGGTTGCGGCGCGCCTTGACCACGCCTGGCGGGGACGGGGCGCAGGCCTCCATCCAGGGCTACGTTACCGCCCCGACCGCAACCAACGGTCTGGGCGCCGGCGTCTGGACCGGCGGGGCGCGCCTGCCAGTCCAGCCGCTGCCGATGAATCTCAGCCTCGGCCTCACGCCGGAGGTAGATGTGGTCCGCAACGTCAGGGCGGCGGGACCCACCTGGCCTGGTCGACCGCAGTCGGCGTCAGCAAGACGTTCGGCAAGAACACCTTTGGGGTTGAAGCCTGGGGCCAGGTCGACGACGACCCGCACGCCCGCACCTACCAGGCCAGCGCCGACTTCACCGCGACCCGAATGATCCGCGCCGACGTCCAGCTCGACGCCGGCGTCTACTTCGGCCTCAACAAGCAGACCCCCAACGCCGAGGTCTACTTCGGGATATCCAAACGCTTCTAGCCCGACGGACTTCAAACGTTCGTTCGGTTTCCGCCTTCCGCCTCCGAAGCCGCTGGGCTAGCGTCCCGCCGACCTCGAAGAGACCACCGGGAGAGCGGATATGAAGGCGCTGTTGAGCAAGGCCGTGGGCGGGCCGGAGACCCTGGTCCTTGAGGACGTGCCTTCGCCGGAAGCCAAGCCCGGCCACGCGGTGATCTGCGTGAAGGCCGTCGGGGTCAACTTCCCCGACGTGCTGATCATCGAGGACAAGTACCAGTTCAAGCCGGAGCGCCCCTTCGCCCCCGGCGGCGAGCTCTCGGGCGTGGTCAAGTCGGTCGGCGAGGGCGTGACCAACGTGAAGCCGGGCGACCGGATCCTGGCCAACACCGGCTGGGGCGCCATGGCCGAGGAGGTTCTGCTGCCCGCCTCGCGCCTGTGGAAGATCCCGGACTCCATGCCGCACGACGTGGCCGCGGCGTTCATCCTGACCTACGGGACCTCCTATCATGCGCTCGCGGACCGGGCCCATCTGAAGGCCGGCGAGACGCTGCTGGTGCTGGGCGCGGCGGGCGGCGTGGGCCTGTCGGCCGTTGAACTGGGCAAGGCCATGGGCGCGCGGGTCATCGCCGCCTGCTCCACCCAGGAAAAGGTCGACCTCGCCATCGCGCACGGCGCCGACAGCGGCGTAGTCTACGGTCGCGGCCCTTTCGACAAGGAGGGCCAGAGGGCGCTGGGAGCCCTGTTCAAGGACGCCTGCGGCCCGAATGGCGCGGACGTGATCTACGACGCCGTGGGCGGCGACTACGCCGAGCCCGCGCTGCGCTCGATCGCCTGGGAAGGGCGTTATCTGGTGATCGGGTTCGCCGCCGGTGAGATCCCTCGCATTCCGCTGAACCTGGCGCTGCTGAAAGGCTGCGACATCGTCGGCGTCTTCTGGGGGACCTGGACGGCGAAGAACCCGGCGGCGTTCGCGCGCAGCATCGACGAACTGCTGGACCTCTACGCCAAGGGCAAGATCAAGCCGCATGTCTCCGAGCGCTTCCCGCTCGCCAGGGGCGCCGAGGCTATCGCCCACCTGGGCAGCCGCCAGGCCATGGGCAAGGTGGTCATTACGGTCGACTGACGGCTTAAGCCTCTGTCCACGGGCGGGCTGCTAAGCCGGCGGCGACAGCCGCCGTAGTCGGAGACAGCATGCCCAAGTCAGCCGGCCGGTTTGGTGGCCTGGCGCCGCCAATGGCGGTCGCTATTCCGGCGCTCGCGGCCGCGATCTATGCCTGGGCGGTGTTCGCCTCGACGTTCTGGCGCCCCGGCTCGATCGGCCTGAATTACAATGCGCCCGGCAGCGACTGGATGGTGCTCTATGGCGCGGCGCACCTGGCGCTGTCCGGCCACCTGCCGCTGATCTTCGACGGCGACCGTTTCACCGCCTATCTGAACGGCTCGATGGGCCATTGGCTGACCTCGCCGCTGCAGTTCCGGCCGTGGGTCTATCCGCCCAGCTTCCTGGTGATGCTCGCGCCGTTCGAGCCCCTGGGCTTCGTCGGCTCCTACGCGGCGTTCCAGTTTGTCAGTGCGGGCTTGCTGGCCGGTGCCCTGCTCTACCGAGCGGACCAGCCGAGGGTCGCGCCCTGGCTGGCGCTGGCGGTTCTGATCAGCCCGGCGGCGTCGATCAACGCCGTGGACGGCCAGTGCAGCTTCCTGGTCGCCGCCCTGCTGGTGGCGGGCTTCCGGCTGCTGGGGCCGCGGCCGTTGCTGGCCGGCGCGGTCTTGGGGGTTCTGACTTTCAAACCGCAGTTCTGGATCCTTGTTCCGGTGGCCCTGGCGGCGGCCGGCCAGTGGCGCAGCCTGGCGGCGGCCATCGCCTCGGCGGCCGTGCTGGCCGCGGTCAGCGCCGCCGCCTTCGGCCTGGAGTCCTGGATCTGGTGGATCCGCGAAACCCTGGAGAGCTATTCCAGCGCCGACCCCAAATGGGTGTCGCTGGGCCGCATCTGGGGCAACAGCGTCTACGCCTGCGCGGCGCTGCTGGGCGCACCAGCCAAGCTCGCGTCGCTGATCCAGACCGGCGCCATCCTGGCGTCCGCAGCGGCGATCGTGGCGACGTTCCGCGCCCGTCTGGCGCCTGATGTGAAGCTCGCCGTGCTGCTGGTCGCCGCGATCCTCGCCGCACCGCATTCAGCAGCCTATGACGTCGTTCTGCTGGTCGTGGCCGCTGGCCTTTGGCTCGCGTCGGCGGCCGGCCCGCCGCCCATGTGGCGCTGGATCCTGGCGCTGGCGTTCTGGCTGAGCGCGCTTTTCAGTCCGCCGGTGCTCTTGGTTCCCGGACGCTTCACCCCCTTGCTGCTCGCCGCCTTCATCTTCCTGGTGCTCTACGGCCAGGGCGGCGTGCGGCTCGGTGCGACGCGGAAGACTGCCTAGCAGACCCCTCACCAGCTGAGTGGCGGATAGCGGGACGTCTGGGCCACCGGCGGCCGGTCGGGCATCTGCCTGGGAACGGGCGAGCTTTTCGTGGCCGATTGAAGTTTCCGTTTACGTAAGGTGATACTTTTTCGGGGGCGCTCTAGGGGCTAAAGCCTGCGAAGGATCGGATCACCAGAGATCGGGAGCGCCACGCCATGAAACTTGATTCCTCCGTCGCCGCGGTCGTCACCGGCGGCGCATCAGGCCTCGGCGAGGCCACCGTCCGCAAGCTCGCCGAGCACGGCGTCAAGGTCGCTATCTTCGACATGAACGAAGAGAAGGGCGAGGCCGTGGCCAAGTCGGTCGGCGGCGTCTTCTGCAAGTGCAACGTCACTTCCGAAGAAGAAGTCGACGCCGCCTTCGCCAAGGCCCGCGCCGCCCACGGCCAGGAACGGGTGCTGGTCTGCTGCGCCGGCACCGGCAACGCCATCAAGACCGCAAGCCGCGACAAGCAAACCAGGGAGACGAAGCACTTCCCGCTGGATTCGTTCAACCTCATCATCCAGATCAACCTGGTCGGCACCTTCCGCTGCATCGCCAAGGCGGCGAAGGGCATGCTGGATCTGGAGCCGATGGAAGACGGCGAGCGCGGCGCCATCGTGAATACGGCGTCGGTGGCGGCGGTCGATGGCCAGATGGGCCAGGCGGCCTATTCGGCGTCCAAGGGCGGCATCGTCGGCATGACCCTGCCCATCGCCCGCGACCTGGCCGGCGACGGCATCCGGGTGAACACCATCCTGCCCGGCATCTTCAATACGCCGCTGATGCAGTTCGCGCCGGAAGCGGTGAAGCAAGGCCTGGCTGCCTCGGTGCCCTTCCCCAAGCGCCTCGGCAATGCGCCGGAGTATGCCTCGCTGGCGCTGGAGATGATCACCAACGGCTACTTCAACGGCGAGCACGTCCGCCTGGACGGCGCGATCCGGATGGCCCCCCGCTAAGATCCCTCCCCAGCGCAAAGCGCGATCAGGGGCGGTGGCTCGCGGCGCAGCCGCGAGCCGGAGGGGGTTTCCGCCGTGGACTCGGTGGGTGAAACCCCCTCAGTCGGCCTTGCCGACAGCTCCCCCTGAGGGGAGAATCTTCTTAAAGAAACCGACCACCTCGGCGTTGAAGGTCATGTGGAAGGCCGCGCGATCCAGGCTCCCAACACAGATCGACGGTGCGACCTTGGCCAGGGTGTTGCTGCACGGCGCCATGAAGTCGAAGTGCTCGGCGGCGGGGACCACATGGTACTCGGCCTTCGGCAGCAGGCCGTGGACCGTCTCGGCGTAGTAGGGCTGCGGCAGGACCGTGTCCCACTCCGCGCGCCAGAGCTGGACCGGGATCGTGACCTTGGACAGACCTGTGGGCGCGAACGCGAAGCCCAGCGCCGGGGCGGCGACCACCGCGGCCTTGATACGCGGGTCGTGCGCCACCGCGGTCGGCGTCGCAGGGGCGCCTGCGGCGCCGCCCAGCTGGCGCTGCAGCTGGCAGTCGTAGAAATGCGGGTGCTCGGTGCAGTGCTGCGCCGTCCGCGTCAGGTCGGGCTCTCCGCCGATTGCGCCCAGAACCGTGAACCCACCGGACGAAAAGCCGAACGCACCGACCTTTGCGGCGTCAACCGTGTCATGGCCTCGCCAGTCGCGGGTCATGTAGTCGATCACTCGGGAAAGCTCGGCCGGGCGTTCGGTGATCCGCATCGAGCGGCTGCGGTCGCCCTGGGTGTCGCCCGTATGGGTGGGCGCCGCCACGACGAAGCCCGCCGCCGCCAGGGCGCGGGCGGTATCGTAATGGTCGGCGTTCGATCCGCCAGTGCCGTGGGAGATCACGATCAGCGGATGGCTCCGGCCCGCAGGCGTCGCGCCGGGCGCGACGGACTGGGTGTAGAGCGCGAGCGGCGTTGGCCGCTCGGGCGCGTCCGTCGGGTACCAGATCGTCACGGCCATAGGCTTGTCGCCAGGGACAGGCGCGCTCGCGGTCTCGAACCCGACAGGGCCCGCATGGGCGAAGCCGGCCCAGGACAGGGCGGCGAGACCGGTCAGCCAGATGTGAAGCTTCATCGCCATCTCCCATGTAAGCGGCACTCACATTGCGGCCCGATGTTAGCTGTGTCAACATGAGTTCATGGCCAAGGCGCGCACCTATCATCACGGCGATCTTCGGGCGGCCCTGATCCGCGCTGCGGCCGAAGCCGTGGAGGCGGGCGGTCCGGACGCCGTCTCCCTGCGCGATCTGGCGCAATCGCTGGGAGTCTCCACCGCCGCGCCTTACCGGCATTTCGCCGATCGCCGCGCCCTGCTCAATGAGGTCGCGGCCCTGGGCTTCGCCGACCTGAACGCCGCTTACGCCCGGGCCCGGACTGGGGCGGACAGCCCCGCGACGGCCATGCGCGAAACCGCGCGCGCCTACCTGAACCTAGCCTTCGGGCGACCGGGCCTGTTCCGGCTGATGTTCGCAAGCGATCTGGTCGGGGCGGCCGATGCGCCGGCGATCCTGCTGGCGCCGGCCGGCCAGGCCTGGGACTCATTGTTCAATGCAGTGGCTGCCCTCGACCCGGCCTCCGACGCGGCGGCCGTCAAGCGCCGCGCCATCACCGGCTGGTCGACTCTGCACGGCTTCATCACCCTTGTGCAGGGCGGCCGGCTGAAGAGCTTCATGACTGAGCCACTGACCGAAGCCGACCTTTTGGAAGCCATCCTCGATAAGACGCTGAACGAAGCATGACTCGGCGAGCCAACGACGAGGGACGAGGCAAGGCCCTCCCCTTCCGGGCCGAAGCGGGGTAGGGATCGCCCAAAGCGAAAGCCCCTGATGCCCGCTCCCGCCCTTCCGTTTGGTGAGTCCACCGTCGCTCGTAACGCGCTCGTCGTCCTGGCGGTGATCGCGGCCGGCGCCACGCTCTACGTCATGGCCGGCATCCTGACGCCGCTGGCGCTCGCCATGTTCCTGGCGGTGATGATCGACGGATTCGCCCGGGTGCTGCAGCACCGCCTGCCGCACGTCTCCCGCAAGGCTGCCCTGCCACTGGCGGTGACGATCTCACTGGTGTTGTTCGGGGGCACCGCGGTGTTCGTGGCGATGAACGGGGCGGCCTTCCTAGGTCAGCTGGTCGCCTACGGCCCCAAGCTCGACACGGTGATCGCCCAGCTCGCCACGCTCGCCGGGGTGAAGGACCCGCCGACGGTGCTCAGCCTGATCCGCGGCCTCGACGTTTCCAAGTACCTGGGCCTGGCGGCGCACGCTGTGCAGGACTTCGCCTCCACGGCCCTCTTCGTGCTGGTCTACCTGGCCTTCATCCTGGCCTCGCGGAAGGGATGGGAGCGCAAGGCCATCGGCCTCTTCCCGCAGCGGGAGGAACGGCAGGACGCTGTGACCGCCTTCCTGCGCATCCGCGGCGGCGTGGAGCGCTACCTCTTCGTCCAGACCATCACCGGCCTTATGGTGGCCAGCATGTCCTTTGTGGCCATGGTCGCAGTGGGCCTGCATGACGCGCTGTTCTGGGCCTTCCTGATCTTCCTTGCGGTCTACATTCCGGTGGCCGGGGGGGTGTTCGCCGGGGTCGCCCCGCCGCTCTTCGCCCTGGTGCAGTTCGACGGCTACGGGCGGGCCATCATCCTGTTCGCGGCGCTGCAGGCGATCGGCGTCGTCATCGGCAACTTCGTCTACCCCCGGATGCAGGGGCGCAGCCTCAATATCGACCCGGTGATGGTGCTGCTCTCGCTTGCCTTCTGGAGCGCGATCTGGGGGCTGACCGGGGCTTTCCTATCCACGCCGCTCACCGTCATGGCCATGGTCATCCTGGCCCAGTTCGACGGCAGTCGCTGGATCGCGGTGATCCTCTCGGCCGATGGCGATCCGCAGCAGCTGAAGAACAAGATGCCCGACGAGCCGCCCGACACCGCCGATCCGCCGCCCGCCAAGGGGCCGCTTTCCACCTCCCGCCGGCGGCGCCTGAAAGCCGCCTGACATCGACAACCATTCCCAAGGGTCTTCAACTTGCGAAATCGGCTCCTATCTATGCTTGGCAACGGGCGTGAAACGCCCGGCGCCTGGGTCCGCATCCCCCCAAGCACGTGGGCCCAGCGAGCAGAGAGCGTTCCGTCGCCCCCCCACGACGGGACCAAACGGCGCCGGATACTCTCCTCCGGCGCCGTCCTCGTTGCGGATGGAGGCGCAAAGTGACGCGCGCCCCCGCGATGGGACCCCTTCCGAAGGCGATCGTCGCCGCGCTGAAGGGCGACGCCGCCCTGGTTGAGGCCCGGGCCTTTGCCGCGCAGGCCGCCACCGACGCCGCGCCCGACGAACTGCCAGAGCTCACCGCAGCGGACCTCGCCGCCAACCTCGCCGACTTCTGGCGGTTCGGGGAACGCCGACGCGGTCGCGGCCCCACCTTGCGCATCGCACCCGTCATCGGCGGAAAGGCCGCGGGCCTCGACCGGCTGGAAATCGTGCAGGACGACGCGCCCTTCCTGGTCGACTCGATCATGGGCGAGATCGCCGAGCAGGGGCTTTCGGTGCGCGCCCTCTTCCATCCCATCGTCGAGGTGCAGCGCGATCGCGCGGGCGTGCGCGGAACGACCGGCGCCGCCCACCGCGAGTCGATGATCCAGGTGATCCTCGATCCCGTTGGCAAGGACCGCGAGCAGGCCCTGGTCGCCGGGATCGACGACACCCTCAAGGACGTGCGCGCCGCGGTGGACGATTTCCCGGCCATGCTTGAGTTGATGGGCAAGACCCTCGCCGAGTTGCGGCTGAGCGGTGAGAAGGCGCGCCCTGAGGAGATCGCCTTTCTGAGCTGGCTGCAGGCCGAGCAGTTCGTGTTCCTGGGCGCGCGGGTCTACGAATATCCGCGCCTCAAGAGCGGCGAGTTCGCGGCCGAGGAACCGCTCTACCAGGCCAAGGACGGCCTGGGCGTGCTGCGGGATCCGACCCGCCACGTCCTGCGACGCGCCAACGAGCCCGCGATCCTGCTGGCCGACGTCAAGCATCGCATCCTGTCGGATCCAGCGCTCACCGTGGCCAAGTCCAACGTCAAGAGCCGGGTGCACCGCCGTGGCTACATGGATTACGTCGGGGTCAAACGCTACGACGCCAAGGGCCAGCCGTTCGGCGAAGTCCGCTTTGTGGGCCTGTTCACCGCCGAGGCCTATGACGAGCCAGCGAGCGCCGTCCCCCTGATCCGCGAGAAGGTGGCCAACGCGCTCACCCGCGCCGAGACTGCGCCCGGGAGCCACAACGAAAAGCGGCTGCGCAACATCGTCGAAAACTATCCGCGCGACGAGCTCTTCCAGATGACCGAGGACGAATTGCTCGCCCAGGCGCTGGGCATTCTGCACCTCTACGACCGGCCCCGCGTGCGGCTGTTCGAGCGGCGCGACCCGTTCGAGCGGTTCGCTTCGGTGCTGTTGTTCCTGCCGCGCGACCACTACGATTCCGACCTGGCGGCGCGGGCCGGCAAGATTCTCGCCAGCGCCTATCGCGGCCGGGTCTCGGCCTCCTATCCGAGCTTCTCCGACGCCCCCTTGGCGCGGGTGCACTACATCATCGGCTTCTCACCACGTGACCACGACCAGCCCGACCTGAAGGCGCTGGAGATCGCCATCGCCGAGGCCGCCCGCACCTGGGAGGATCGCTTCGAGGACGCGGTGCGCGCGTCGGGGCGGCCGCCCGGCGAAGTCGCCGAGGTCCTGGGCCGCTACCGCGACGCCTTCCCGGCCGGCTATCGGGACCGCTTCCCGCCGTCGGAGGGCCTGGCGGACCTCGCGGTCATCGACAGCATGGCTGAGGGCCAGGCGGTCTGCGTGCGCGCCTACCGCTCGCCGGGCGATACCAAACTGCAGTTCCGCTTCAAGCTCTATCGGCCGGGTCAGCCGGCGCCGCTGTCCGACGTCCTGCCGATCCTCGAGAACATGGGGCTGAAGGCGCTGGCGGAGGCCGGCTTCCCGGTCTGCCGGCCGCGCATGCCCGCGGTATGGGTGCACGATTTCGAGATCGAGGACCCGCATGGCGCGGATCTGGTCTTCGCCGACCTGAAGGCCGTCTTCGAGGACGCCGTGGTCGCCGTCTGGACCGGGCGCACGGAGAACGACGGGTTCAACCGCCTTGTGCTGGAGCTTTCGCTCCCCTGGCGTGACGCGGCCCTGATCCGGGCGCTCTCGCGCCACCGCCAGCAGTCCGGTCTCGACCCCAGCCAGCGGGTGCAGGAGGAGGCGCTGTCGGCCCACCCGGAAGTGACGCGGCTGATCCTCAACCTGTTCCAGACCAAGTTCGACCCGGCGTCCAAGGCCACCGTCGAGACCCGCCGCGACCAGGCCGACACCCTGATGGTCAATATTGTCGAGGCCCTGCAATCGGTGGAGAGCCTGGACGAAGACCGCGTCCTGCGCCGCCTGGCGCTGCTGGTGCAGGCGGCCCAGCGGACCAACTTCTACCAGACCGGCCCGGATGGCGGGCCGAAGCCCTACATCTCCTTCAAGGTCGCGAGCGGCGAGCTGGCTGACCTACCGGCGCCCAAGCCCTATCGCGAAATCTTCGTCTGGGGGGTCAATGTCGAGGGCGTGCACCTGCGATTCGGCCCGGTCGCCCGCGGCGGCCTGCGCTGGAGCGACCGGCGCGACGACTTCCGCACCGAGGTGCTGGGATTGGTGAAAGCCCAGCAGGTGAAGAATGCGGTGATCGTGCCGGTGGGCTCCAAGGGCGGCTTCTACCCCAAGCAGCTGCCCAAGGGCGGCTCGCCGGACGCGGTGCGCGCCGAGGGCGTCGCCGCCTATACGACGTTCCTGTCGGGCCTGCTGGACATCACCGACAACCTGGCGCCCGACGGCAAGGTCATACGGCCGGAAAACGTCATCGCCTTCGATGGCGACGACCCGTACCTGGTGGTGGCCGCCGACAAGGGCACCGCCACCTTCTCGGACATCGCCAACGGCATCGCCGAGGCCTACGGCTTCTGGCTGGGCGACGCCTTCGCGTCCGGCGGCTCGGCCGGCTATGACCACAAGGTCATGGGCATCACGGCCCGTGGCGCCTGGGAGGCGGTGAAGCGCCACTTCCGGGAACTGGGCAAGGACATTCAGGCCGAACCCTTCACCGTCGTCGGCTGCGGCGACATGTCGGGCGACGTGTTCGGCAACGGCATGCTGCTGTCGAAGCAGACCAAATTGCTGGCGGCCTTCGACCATCGCGACATCTTCCTCGACCCGGCCCCCGACCCGGCCAAGTCCTGGGACGAACGCGCCCGGATGTTCGCTCTGCCGCGCTCGTCCTGGCAGGACTACGACCGCAAGGTGATTTCCAAGGGCGGCGGGGTCTTCTCCCGCACGCTCAAGTCGATCCCGCTGTCGGCGCAGGTGAAGGCCATGCTTGAGATAAAGGCCGACGCACTGGCTCCCTCCGAGCTGATCAACGCCATCCTGAAGAGCCAGGCGGAGCTGCTCTACCTCGGCGGCATCGGCACCTATGTGAAGGCGCAGGGCGAGGCCAACGCCGACGTGGGCGACAAGGCCAACGACGCGGTGCGGATCAACGGCAGCGAGCTAAGGGTCAAGGTTGTAGGCGAGGGCGCGAACCTGGGCCTGACCCAGGCGGGCCGCATCGAATATGCGCAACTTGGCTCTGGGGGGACCGGCGGCCGGATCGACACCGACGCCATCGACAATTCGGCCGGCGTCGACACCTCCGACCACGAGGTGAACATCAAGATCCTCACCGGCATGCTGGAGCGCGCTGGCGAGCTCAGCCGCAAGCGGCGCGACACCCTGCTGCAGTCGATGACCGATGACGTGGCGGTCCACGTCCTGGCGCACAACTACGACCAGACGCTTGCGCTCTCCCTGATGGAAATGGACGCGCTGGGCGAGATGGCGCCCTACGCTCAGTTCATGGCCGAGCTGGAAAGCCGGGGACGCCTCGACCGTACGGTGGAGGGCCTGCCGGACGCAGCCGGGATCGCCGAGCGCGTACAGGCCGGCAAGGCGCTGACGCGGCCGGAACTGGCGGTGCTGTTGGCCTACGGCAAGCTGGAGCTGAAGCGTGAGATCGTCGCCAGCGACGCGCCCGACGATCCCTTCTTCGAGGGCTTGCTCGAGGCCTATTTCCCCAGGGCCATGCGCAAATGGGCCGAGCCCATGCGCCGCCACCGGCTGCGGCGCGACATCATCGCCACGGTCGTCGCCAACGACGTCATCAACCGCTGCGGCCCGAGCTTTCCGGCCCGCCTGATGCCGGCGGCAGGCGCCGACGCCAGGGCCTTCACCGCCGGCTATGAGGCGGCCAAGGCGGTGCTGGGGATACCGGCGATGTGGGACGCGGTGGCCGCTCTGGACGGCAAGACCCCGGCGGCGGGACAGATGGCCCTGTTCCGGCGGCTGAGCGCGGCCCTGCGCGGCGCGACGTTCTGGCTCACTCGACGCGCGGCGCGCGACAAGCTCGACGTCGACGCCCTGGTCAAGGCCTACGGCCCGAGCTTCCAGGGCCTGCTGAAGCTGATGCCCGCCATCCTGTCACCCATCGAGCAGGCCCAGGTGGAGGTGCGCGTTCGCCAGTTGACCGCGGCCGGCGCGCCCGCCGACAAGGCCCGGGCCGTCGCCGTACTGCAGCCAATGACCATCGCCGGCGACCTGGTCGATATCGCCGACGCCTCCAGCTGGCCGCTGGCCAATGTGGCGCGGCTCTACCACGCGGTCGGCGAGGCGTTCGGCTTCGACCGGGTGCGCCAGGCGGCCGGCGCCTATGCGGTGGGCGACAACTTCGAGCGGATGGCGCTGCGCCGGCTGATCGAGGATCTGCTCACCCAGCAAGGCGACCTGACGCGCACGGTGATGGCCTTTGCGGGCGGGCCCCAGGCGGGCGACGACGCCCGAAGCGCCCACGACGCAGCGACCGCCTGGACGGCCATGCGGCCGGACAAGGCCCATCAGGCGCGGCGCACGATCGACGAGATCGAGGCGTCCGGCGGCGGCTGGACCTTCGCCAAGCTGACGATCGCCAACGCGGCCCTGCGCGAGCTGGCGGCCGAAGGCGTGAAGAAGAAAAGGTAGAATAGATGCTCCCCTCAGGGGGAACTGTCAGCGACAGCTGACTGAGGGGGTTGCAGCCCACAGGTCCATCCGCCGCGGATGAAACCCCCTCCGTCTCGCCGCTTCGCGCCGATCCACGCCCTAAAGGGAGGATCTGAAGGCCTAGTGCCGGAACACCCGCACGCCGGTGAACACCATAGCCATGCCGCGTTCGTCGGCGGCGTCGATCACCTTCTGGTCGCCGATGGAGCCGCCGGGCTGGATCACCGCGGTGCAGCCGGCGTCCGCGGCCTGGATCAGGCCGTCGGGGAATGGGAAGAAGGCTTCCGACGCGCAAGCGCTGCCCTTCAGGTCCAGGCCGAAGTCGGCGGCGCGCAGGGCGGCGATCCGGGCTGAATCCTTGCGGTTCATCTGGCCGGCGCCAACGCCCAGGGTCTGGCCGTCGCGGGCGTAGACGATGGCGTTGGACTTCACGTGCTTGGCGACGGTGAAGGCGAACAGCATGTCGCGGACCTCGGCCTCGCTGGGCGCGCGCTTGGTCACCACCTTCAGGTCGGCGGGAGTCAGGCGGGCGTTGTCGCGGCCCTGCACCAGGAAGCCGCCGGCCACTGATTTGAAGGTCAGACCGGACGACAGCGGGTTGGGCAGCCCGTCGGTGGTCAGTAGGCGGACGTTCTTCTTCTTCGCGATGAGGGCCAGGGCGTCCTCGTCCACGCCGGGCGCGATCACCACCTCTGTGAGCAGCTTGAGGATTTCCTGGGTCGTTGCGGCATCCAGTCTCTGGTTGAGGGCGATGATCCCGCCGAACGCGCTTACCGGGTCGCAGGCCAGAGCCCGCTCATAGGCCTCAAGCACCGTCTTGCCGGTGGCCAGGCCACAGGGGTTGGCGTGCTTGATGATGGCGCAGGCCGGGCCGTCGGCCGGATCGAACTCGGCGATCAGTTCGAACGCCGCGTCGGTGTCGTTGATGTTGTTGTAGCTGAGCTCCTTGCCCTGCCATTGCCTGGCGGTCGCCACCCCCGTGCGCGGGTTGGCGAAGCGGTAGAAGGCCGCCGCCTGGTGGGGGTTTTCGCCATAGCGCATGGTCTGCACCAGCTCGCCGGCGAAGGCGCGGCGCCGGGGCCATTCTTCGCCGACCGCCTCGGCGAACCAGGCGCTGATCGCGGCGTCATAGGCCGCGGTGCGCGCATAGGCCCGCGCCGCGAGGCGCTTGCGAAGGTCAAGGCTGGTGGTCCCGTCCGCCTGCAGCTCGGCCAGCACCTCTTCCAGGTCGGCGAGTTCGGTGCAGACCGCGACATAGCCGTGGTTCTTGGCCGCCGAGCGGATCATCGCCGGGCCGCCGATGTCGATATTCTCCACCGCGGTAGCGTAGTCGGCGCCCGCGGCCACGGTGCTCTCGAACGGGTAGAGGTTCACATAGACTAGGTCGATGCCACCGATGGCGTGGTCGGCCATGGCCTTGGCGTGGTCAGGCGCATCGCGCACGCCGAGCAGGCCGCCGTGGACGATGGGGTGCAGGGTCTTCACCCGGCCGTCCATCATCTCCGGGAAGCCGGTCAGGTCGGAAATGTCCCTCACGGGCAGGCCAGCGTCGGCGATCGCCTTGCGGGTGCCACCGGTCGAGACCAGCTCCACCCCGGCGGCGGCCAGCACGCGAGCGGCCTCGACGAGACCGGTCTTGTCAGAGACCGAGAGCAGGGCGCGCTTCAGCGGGGCGCGGTCGGGAGCGGCGGGAAAATCGGGAGCGGCGGGCACGGCATCCTCCTGGCTTTGTGAGAAATGCCCAGGCGAGCGGCACGGTGCAGTCAGGAAAAGTGGACACCACTTTTCCGTCCGACTGCGCCAGCTTTAAGCTTGGCGCGCCGCCGGACGGTGAACCGGTTCCCACTTCGCCTGACGGCGCGGAAGAATATGGTTCCGCGCTCCCCGGTGGTCACCCACCT
>DASRRU010000234.1:0-10311 GCA_035656795.1 Phenylobacterium sp.
CATCGGACGGAAATACGCGCGTCCGATTAAGGCAGGGACTGGCTGATCGGGGGATAGGTCTTTGCGTAAAATCACGGGTTTGGGGTTCGCCGCGGCGCTGATGCTGAGCGGCGCGCCGGCGATCGGTGTTTTGGCGGTTCCGGCTGCGGCCCACGCCCAAAGCGAGGCCGAGGCGACCCGCTTCACCGCCTTCATCGACAACGAGTTCGAGCAGGAGCTGAAGCTGCGGCCCCAGCGGGCGACGGCGCTCGGCCGCAAGCAGGACAACGACAAGTGGGACGACATCAGCGACGCCGGGCAGCTGAAGCTGCTGGAATGGCGCCGCGGCAGCGTGGCCCGCATGAAGGCGCAGATCGACCGCGCCAAACTGCCGCCGGATGCGCGCGCCAGCTATGACATGTGGGCGCTGGAGCTGGACCGGGCGGAGCTCACCTACAAGTTCCGCCGCTACCAGCCGCCGTTCTACTCGTTCCTCTATTCCATCCACTCCGAGCTGCCGAACTTCCTGATCAACACCCAGGCGGTCACCGACGCGGCGGATATGGCCGGCTACAACGCCCGCCTGAAGAGCCTCGGCGCGGTGCTCGATGTCGGCATCGCCCAGAGCAGGCAATCCACCGCCCAGGGGATCAACGCGCCGAAGTTCGAGATCGAGCGGGTGATCGAGGGCAGCAAGGTGATGACCACCGGCCAGCCGTTCACGGCCGCCGGGCCGGACTCGCCGCTGTGGGCCGACGCCAAGGCCAAGGTCGCCAAGCTGAGGGCGGCCGGAAAGGTCTCCGACGCCGGGGCCGACGCCCTGCTGGCCGACGCCCGTACAGGCATCCTGGGCCTCAAGGCGCCCTATGAGCGGGTGATCGCCTGGGCGCAGGGCGAGCTGCCGAAGGCGCCGTCGGGGCGCACGGGCGCGGTCTCGCTGCCGGGCGGCCTGGACTGGTACGCCGCGGCGCTGAAGCTGAACACCACGACGGACCTCACGCCGGAGCAGGTGCATAGGCTGGGCCTCGCCGAGGTCACCCGTATCGAGCAGGAGCAGGACGCGCTCGCCCAGAAGGCCGGCTTCAAGGACCGCCAGGCCTACTATGACGAACGCGCGCGGCTGTTCCCGCCTACGCCCTGGACCGACGCCATCCGCGCCGACTACCTGCGCCAGTACAACGCCGCCGTCGCCCATAACCGCAGCCTGCTGCCGGCCTACTTCGGCAACCTGCCGGTCTACAAGGCCGAGGTGGTCCGCGAGCCGTCGTTCAGCGAGGTGGCCGGCGGCGCCGCGCACGCCTCGGGGCCCAGCCCCGACGGCGCGCGTCCGGGCCGCGTTTATATCCACATGCTGGGCGCCACCGACGACCCGGCCAACATCACCGACCTGATGTGCCATGAAGGCATCCCGGGCCACGTGCTGCAGGGCGACATCCAGGTCCGCCAGAAGGGCAATCCGAAGTTCCGCTCGGCCTACCGCTACGTGGCCTACGGCGAGGGCTGGGCCCTCTATACCGAGGCGCTGTGCAAGGATATGGGCGCCTATCCCGACACCGCCTCCGACTTCTTCCGCCTGGACGCCGAGCTGTTCCGCGCCGCGCGCCTGGTCACCGACACCGGCATCCACGCCGAGGGTTGGACCGAGGATCAGGCCGTCGACTACATGATCAAGACCGGCCGCAGGCCCGCCAACCAGGCCCGCTCGGAAGTTCGCCGCTACATTACGCTTCCGGGTCAGGCGACCGGCTACAAAATCGGCATGCTCAAGATCATGGAGCTGCGCCACAAGGCCGAGAAGGAACTGGGCGCCAAGTTCGATATCAAGGCCTACGACGATCTGGTGGTCGGCGAGGGCTCGGTGCCGCTGACGGTGCTGGAACGCAGCGTCGACGATTGGATCGCCCGCCGGAAGGCGGGATGACCCCAGCAGCAGTTTTGGATCGCACCCGATGAACCGCACCCTTGCCGCCGCCCTCGGGCTTACCCTGATGGCGGCGCCGGCCGGCGCCCTGCTGGCCTTCGCCGGCCCCGCCGCGGCCCAGGCGCCGTCCGCGGCCCAGGTCAGCGAGGCCGCGAGGCTGACCACCTTCCTCGACGCCGAATATGCCCAGGACCTGAAGTCCAACCCGCAGCAGGCGAGCCAGCTTCCCGGCAAGGAGGGCCTGGATAGGCTGAACGACTACAGCGAGGCCCAGGAGCTCAAGCGCCTGGAATGGCGCCGCGGCAGCGTCGCGCGGATGAAGGCGCAGTTCCAGCGCGACAAGCTGCCCCTGGAATCGCGCATCAGCTACGACATGTGGATCCAGGAGCTGGACCACGCGGAGCTGGCCTACAAGTTCCGCCGCTACGACTTCCCGCTGGGCGCGGGGGCCGCGCATTCGTCGATTCCCAACTTCCTGATCAGCTCGCACCTGGTGGCCGAGCCCTCGGACATGGCCGCCTACAATTCACGGGTGATGGCGATCGGCCCGGCCATAGACCAGGTGCGCGAGCGGGTGGCCGCGGCCGCCGGCGACGGCATCCGCATGCCGCGCTTCCAGTACGACCGGGTGATCGCCGAGAGCCGCAAGCTGACGTCGGGCCAGCCCTTCGACGCCGCCGGTCCGGATTCGCCACTCTGGGCCGACGCCAAGGCCAAGGTCGGCAAGCTCTCCGCCGCCGGCAAGGTGACCCCGGAGCAGGCGCAGGCCCTGCTGGACGGGTCGAAGGCCGCCCTGATCACCGGGATGAAGCCCGGCTATGAGCGGCTGGTCGCCTGGCTGCAGGCCGACGAGGCCAAGGCGCCCTCCGGCAAGGTCGGCGCGGTCACCCTGCCGAACGGCCTCGCCTGGTACGCCGCGGCGCTGAAGCTGCAGACCACCACCGACCTCACCGCCGACCAGGTCCACACGCTGGGCCTGTCGGAAGTGAAGCGCATCCAGGGCGAGATGGACGCGCTGGCGAAGACCGCCGGCTTCAAGGACTCTGCGGCCTATTACGCCGAGCTGCAGCGGCTCGACCCGCCACAGCCCTACACCGACGCCAACCGCGCCGAGATCCTCAAGTATTCCAACGACCTGATCGCCAACGACCGTCAGCACCTGGCGGCAATGTTCAACACGCTGCCGATCTACGGCATCGAGGTAGTGCGCGAGCCGTCGTTCAGCGAGGTGCCGGGCGGGGCTGCGCACACCAACGGCGCCAGTCCCGACGGCAAGCGCCCAGGCCGGGTCTATCTGCACATGCTGGGCAAGACGAACCTGCGCGCCAGCCTGCCGGATCTGATGTGCCACGAAGGCATCCCCGGCCACGCCATGCAAGGCGACATCCGCGTCCGCCAGTCCGGCGTGCCGAAGTTCCGGCTCTCGGCCCGCAACGCCGCCTACAACGAGGGCTGGGGCCTCTATTCGGAGCTGCTCTGCAAGGAGATGGGCGTCTATCCGGACACCGCGTCCGACTTCATGCGCCTGGACGGCGAGCTGTTCCGCGCCGCCCGCCTGGTCACCGACACCGGCCTGCACGCCAAGGGGTGGACCGAGGAGGAGGCGGTCGCTTACCTGACGACCACAGGCCACCGCAGCGAGGAAACCGCCCGTGCCGAGACCCACCGCTACATCATCAATCCGGGCCAGGCGACGGCCTACAAGATCGGCATGATCCGCATCCTGGCGCTGCGCACCGAGGCGCAAAAGGCGTTGGGTCCGAAGTTCGACATCAAGTCCTTCAACGACATGATCATCGCCTCAGGGTCGCTGCCGCTGTCGGTGCTGGATATGCGGGTGCATGAGTGGGTGGCGGAGCGCAAGGCGGGGTAACGCCTTCCGCTGGTTCCAGCGAACGTCAGGATCCAAGCTGAATCAAGGTGCGGCGTTCGGCCGACGGGCTAGGTTGTCGGCAGCATGGGGCCCGGCTTTCGCCGGGACGCTCGGAGCAGAGAAGTTGACGTGGGCGTCATTTTTGTCCATCGAGGCTGAATGAGCGACCTGGCGGCGCACGTCGTGATCCTGGGGGCCGGCCATGCGGGGGGCACGGCGGCGGCGCTGTTGCGTCAGTACGGGTATGAGGGCGCAATCACCCTGGTGGGCGCCGAGCCGATCCCGCCCTATCAGCGGCCGCCGCTCTCCAAGGCCTGGCTGAAGGGGGAGGCCGACGCGGACTCGCTCGCCCTGAAGCCGCTGGAGTTCTACGCCGAGCACAACATCGACTTCCGCGCCTCGACAACAGCGGTGGGGATCAACAGGGGCGCCAAGACAGTCGGCCTCTCCGATGGATCGACGGTCAGCTACGACGCCCTGATCATCGCCACCGGCGCGCGGGCCATCGCCTTGCCGATCCCCGGCGCGGACCTCTCCGGCGTGATGTTCCTGCGCACCGCCGCCGACGCTGAGACGCTGAAGGCCACCGTCGGGCCAGGCAAGACGCTGGCGGTGGTCGGCGGCGGCTATATCGGGCTGGAGGTCGCCGCCTCGGGCCGCGCCCTGGGCGCCGAGGTGGTCGTGCTGGAGCGCGAGGACCGTCTGCTGGCGCGGGTGGCCTGCAAGACCCTCTCGACCTTCTTCAAGACCCAGCACGAGGCGCATGGCGTCAGCTTCGAGCTGAGCGCCACGGCCACGGCCTTCGAGGGTAATGCGGCCGGCCAGGTCACGGGCGTGCGGCTGGCCGACGGCCGCCTGATACCCTGCGACGCGGTGGTGGTCGGCGTGGGCGCCCATCCCAACGACGAGCTGGCCAGGGACTGCGGCCTGGAGACCGCCCGCGGCGTGGTGGCGGACCTGGAGGCCAGGACCTCCGACCCGGCGATCTTCGCCATCGGCGACGTAGCCCATCGGCCGATGCCGATCTACGACCGCATGTTCCGCATGGAGAGCGTGCCCAACGCGCTGGAAGGCGCCAAGCAGGCCGCCAGCGCCATCGTGGGCCGCTCGCCGCCGCCCGGCGAGGTGCCCTGGCAGTGGTCCGACCAGTACGACCTGAAGCTGCAGATCGCCGGCTACGCCTTTGATGTGGACGAGATCCTGCTGCGCGGCGATCCCGCGTCAGGCAAGTTCGCGGTCTTCCACCTGAAGGGCGACCTGGTGCAATCGGTGGAGGCGATCAACTCGCCGCCGGAGTTCATGATGGGCAAGCAGCTGATCGGGGCGCGGCGTCCTGTCGACAAGGCCAGACTTGCAGACCCATCCATTTCCATGAAAGAGGTCGCCGCCTAGAGTGCGGTCGTCGAGGGGTTTATGGCCAAGATCACCTACATCGAACACGACGGAACCGAGCACGTCATCGACGTGAAGAACGGCCTGACCGTCATGGAAGGCGCCGTGAAGAACAATGTCCCGGGCATCGACGCTGATTGCGGCGGGGCCTGCGCGTGCGCCACCTGCCACGTCTATGTGGACGAGGCCTGGCGCGCCAAGACCGGCGAGAAGTCGGCCATGGAAGAGTCGATGCTGGATTTCGCCGAGAACGTCGAGGAGAACTCGCGGCTGTCCTGCCAGATCAAGGTCAGCGAGGCGCTGGACGGCCTAGTGGTGCGGATGCCGGAGAGCCAGCACTAGGAGGGCTTGCGGTCCGCGAGCCCTTGCGATGCGAGGCCGCCATGAGATTCAAGCCGCATAGCGCGCTTCCCTAGCTTGTCATCCCCCTTCTTTCGTCATCCTCCGGTCGCGCGAGGACGCGATCCGGGGGACTCATGATCTCAGTCGGCTGGGATCATCTGCGGCGGTATCTGCGGCGGCGCCGCCGCGATCCTTTTCCCGGCCACGGAGATCTTGGGTCCCCAGGATCAGCCTTTGGCTGACCGGAGGATGACGACGGGTGGGGAGCGCGAAGTCGCTATCTTTGCCGCGGTTCGCGCAGATGCGCCGGCGTTACGGCCCGCTGCACGGCCTGCGGAAGCGGCGGGCCGTCGGCTGAAGCCGATCGCTACGGCTTCGATAGGGGGTCCGGCTTCATCGTGTCGAGGTCGACGGGCACGGAGACATGCTCCTGGACGATCAGCCACTTGCCGTCGATCTTGCGGTAGACGTCGCTGACCCGGACGACGAGCTCGGTGGTGGATCCGTCCTTGGCGGTGAAGTGTCCGTCCTGGATGCTGTGCCCATAGGCCACGTCGCCGACCACGGTGATGCTGAGGTCGGTGATCTTGTTGGTCACCGGCCCCGGGAACTGGGCGAGCAGGCCATCCCAGTCCTTCTTGTAGTCGGCCCAGCCCACGTGCTGGCGCGGCGGGGTGACGTCGAACACGAAGAGGCCCTGGCGGGCGTAGTAGGACATCACCTTCTTGGAATCCCTGGCCATGAAGCCAGCGTTCAGGCCTTTCTCCAGGGCTTGAATCTGGGCCTTGTCGGTAGGGCCGGCGGATGCGGCAGCGGGCGCTGGCGGCGCGGCGGCGCTTGTGGCCTCGGCCGCGACCGAAACCCCCGTGATCCCCAACGAGACGGCGACGGCGCCCGCCAGCAACTTCAGCTCGTGCATGATTGCCCCCTTTCAATACCCGCCCCAATTGGCAAGGCGGCTAAGCTTGCGCCACATACCATCGTTATCAAGTGCGTATTTCTGACAGTGGGGTGGCGGCACGCGGGCGGGCGCGCGAGGGCCCCTTGCGTGGCCCCGGGGAATTCGCGCTAAGGTCGCCTTGCGTTCGAGGGGCAAGTAGCATGCGTGGATTTCAGGTGTTCGCCTGCGCGATGGCGTTGGCGGTGTTCGGATTTGTGGGCCAGGCCCCGGCGGCGGAAGACGCCCAACCGGCGCAGAAGCAGGACGAGGCCTACACCGCCCTGATCAAGAAGCACCTGGTCGACCCGCGCTTCACCACCGAGCTGGTGGACCACATGCCGGCGTCGGACACCGTGCCCTCGCCGCTGAAGTTCTTCGGCCGCATTCCCGGCACACCGGGCGAGCTGACCTACGCCAAGGACATCGAGCGCTACTACCAGGAGCTGGCCAAGACCTCGCCCCGGGTGAAGTTCTGGAAGCTGGGGACCACCGAGGAGGGCCGCGACCAGGTGGTCATCGCCATCGCCGACGAGGCGACGCTGAAGGACCTCGACAAGTACAAGGCCGCGCTGGCGGCGCTGGGCGACCCGCGCAAGACCACGCCCGAGCAGGCGAGGGCGGTGATCAAGACCGCCAAGCCGATCTACTGGATCACCAGCGGCATCCACTCGCCGGAGACCGGCGGGCCGGAGATGCTGATCGAGCTGGCCTACCGCCTGGCGATCGAGGAGACGCCCCTCGTCCAGAATATCCGCAACCACGTGATCACCTTCATCACCCCGGTGGTCGAGGTGGATGGCCGCGAGAAGATCGTCGACACCTATTACTACGGCAAGAAGACCGGCAAGCCGAAGCCGCCGCTGGTCTACTGGGGCAAGTACGTCGCGCACGACAACAACCGCGACGGCATGGGCCAGTACCTGAAGCTGACCCAGAACATCACGTCCGGCGTGTTGGAATGGCATCCGACGGTGCTGCACGACCTGCACGAGGCGCAGTCCTACCTCTATGTCTCCACGGGCACGGGTCCCTATAATCCCTCGCTCGATCCGGTGCAGACCGACGAATGGTGGCTGCTCGGCGAGACCGAGATCACCGAGATGGCCAAGCGCAAGGTGCCTGGAGTCTGGACCTACGGCTACTACGACGGCTGGGTGCCCAACTACCTGTTCTGGATCGCCAACGCGCACAACTCGCTGGGGCGGTTCTACGAGGTGCAGAGCTATGGGCCCGACATCCAGAAGGACCTGAAGCTGCCGCCGACGGTGACCAGCCGCGAATGGTATCGGCCCAATCCGGCCCTGCCCTCGGTCGACTGGGGCCCACGCAACAACACCAACATCCAGGAATCGGCCCTGCTGTTCGCGCTCGACCGGGTGGCCAAGGACCGCGAGATGTACCTGGAGAACTACTGGGTGAAGAACCAGCACGCCGTCGAGGGTGGCCGGGCCGATGGGGGCAAGGCCGGCGCGGCGAACGCCTGGGTGATCCCGGCCGGGCAGACCGCCAAGCTCAACGTGGTCGACATGATCAACGACCTGCGCCGCCAGGGCCTGGAGGTCAGCACGGCGGACGCGGCCTTCACGGCCGGCGGGGTCAAGGTGGCGGCGGGCGACTACGTGATCCGCGCCGACCAACCCTATCGCACGCTGGCGGACCTCTATTTCAGCGTCCAGAACTACCCGGCGGCCAACCCCCGGCCCTACGACGACACCGGCTGGACGATGCAGTACATGCGCAACCTGGCGCTGGCGCCGGTGCATGACCCCGCCGTGCTGAACCAGCCGATGAGCCTGGTGACGGCGGAACTCAAGCCCGCGGGCGCGATCTCGGGGGCCGGCTCCACGATCCTGGTCAACCACACCGGCGACAACGAGCTGGTCACCTTCCGCTTCAGGCTGAAGGACACGAAGATGCTCGCGGCCGAGAAAGCCTTCGAGGCCGGCGGCAAGAGCTACGCCGCCGGGACCTTCATCATCCCCAACGCGCCCCGGGCGGCGGTGGAGAAGGCGGCCCTGGAGCTGGGCCTGAAAGGCGAGGCGGTCGAGGCCATGCCCGACGTGAAGACCCACGTGCTGAGCATCCCGCGGATCGGCTACCTGCACTCGTGGCTGAGGACCCAGGACGAGGGCTGGTGGCGCGCGGCGCTCGACCACTACGGCGTGCCCTACACCTACATCGCCGACACCAAGGCCCGGGCCGGCGACCTTAGGAAGAAGTTCGACGTGATCATCTATCCGACGGTCGGGTCGAGCGCCCGCGACCAGGTGGTGGGCGTGGCGATGAACGGCGACGTGCCGATCCCCTACAAGAAGAGCGCGCTGACGCCGAACCTCGGCGTGCTCGATAGCGCCGACGACATCCGCGGCGGGCTGGGCGTCGACGGCCTGGCGGAACTCAAGACGTTCGTGGAAGCCGGGGGCACGCTGATCGGAGACGGCTCGACAGTGGAGATGCTGGCCAACTATGGCGTCGCGTCGGGGGTCACGGTCTCGGCCCCCGGCGAGCTCTACACCAAGGGGGCGATCATGCGCGGGGTGTTCGCCGACCAGGCCAGCCCCATCGCCTACGGCTACGCCGGCAAGGAGCTGCCGATCTATTTCGCCGATGCCCCGGTGATCACCGTGGCCACGCCGGGTCAGGGCGGCTTTGGCGGAGGACAGGGCGGCGGCGTCGGCGCGGGCGGGCGGATCGCCCAGAACATCACGCCCAACGCCGTCCCGGCTCATCTGTCGCCCTGGCCGACGGCGGAGCGACCCGCCAAGCCCGCCGAGGAACCGGCCGCGCCGGTCGAGACCGCCCCGCCGGCCTCGCGCCAGGGCGGCGCGGAGCCAACCCAGAAGCCGCGCACCGTGATGGCCTTCCCGGCCCAGGCCGACGCCATCCTGCTGAGCGGCATGCTGGAGGGCGGCTCGGCGCTCACCCGCAAGGCGCTGATCGTCGACGTCCCCGACGGCAAGGGCCACATGGTGCTGTTCGGCCTGCGGCCCTATTGGCGCTGGCAGACGCAGGGATCCTATTTCCTGGGTTTCAACGCGATCCTCAACTGGGATCATCTGGACGCCGGCAGTCCGCCTCCGCCGCCGAAGCCGGCGAAGAAGCCCGCCGAATAGCCTGGGTCTAGCGGTCGTTCAGCGGGCCGCCCTACGCAGGAACCAGCCGGCGAAGACGGTGCGCTTCGGCGTCTTGGCCGGGGCGGCAACCTCGCGCCAGGGGCCATGGGCGCGCCCGCAGCCCTGGCAACTCGCCAGCATTTCCCCGTCTGCGCCTGGGGCCAGGGCGACGCGCGGGTCTCCGCAGTCGGGGCAATCGTATTCGCCGGGCGTCATGGGCCGCGTGCCCTTGTTGCGTCACTCGTCGCGATCCTCGCCTCAAACCCCATGAGGGTGAAATGGGGCTTGAGGCATGGGGTGCCTATTTCTTCGTCGAGGCCTCCTGAGCCGCCTTGGACTTGTTCGCCTGGCTGACGATGTAGTGGTAGATCGCCTCGGCTTGGCCGTCGGCCAGCACCTTCTTGAACGACACCATGCCCTTGTCGGCGCGGGCGCCATCCAGGACGATAGAGTTCCAGGTCGTGACGTTCCTGAGGGCCTGCGAGTAACGCAGGTCGGGGATCGACTTGTCGGCCGCGCCGCCGGCGCCGTGGCAGCCGGAGCAGAAGCGGCCATAGGCGCCCTCGCCGTCGATCACCTGCTCGTTGGTGCCGGTCAGCAGCGGCGGATCCAGCACCTTGCCGGCCACCGAGCCGGCGATCGTCGCGGTCGGCAGGGCCTCGCTCCCGCCCAGCCGGTAGACCAGCAGGCGCGAGTTGTTGGCGCTGAACGCGCTGGTCCGCGCCTGGCCCGGCGGCAGGCCGCGGGCGCC
>DASRRU010000235.1:0-11688 GCA_035656795.1 Phenylobacterium sp.
CAGTCGCGCCCAGCGACAGGGTCAATATCGCGGTCATCGGCGCCGGCGGCCAGGGCGCGTCGAACATGTCCAAGCTGACCGGGCAGAACATCGTGGCCACAGCCGACGTCGACTACGACCATGTGCTGCACGCGCTCGTCGACAAGACCGGCTGGATCGCGCCGTCGAAGGAGCCGCTGAAGGCGGCCTATGACAAGGCGACCCGCTACACCGACTACCGCAAGATGTTCGACGCGCAGAAGGACATTGAGGCGGTGCTGATCGCCACGCCCGACCACCACCACGCGGTGGCGGCGCGCTGGGCCATGGAGCGCGGCCACCACGTGTTCGTGCAGAAGCCGCTGACCTACAATATCACCGAGAGCCGCAAGCTGGCGGCACTGGCGGCGGCCAATCCGAAGATGGTCACCCAGATGGGTAACCAGGGTCACTCCGGCGACGATGGCCGGCGCGTGATCGAGCTGATCCGCGGCGGCGTGATCGGGCCGGTGCGCGAGGTCCACGTCTGGACCAACCGGCCGGTGTGGCCGCAGGGGGTGGCCAGGCCCGCCGCGGTCGGCGCGCCGGGCAGCCTTGACTGGGCGACGTGGCTGGGCCCGGCCAATGTCGACTGGGGCTACAATCCCGACTACGCCGCCTTCAACTGGCGGGGCTGGACGCCGTTCGGGTCCGGGGCGCTGGGCGACATGGGCGCCCACCTGATCGACTTCCCCTTCTGGTCGCTGGACCCGGGCCTGCCGACCAAGGTGGAGACCCGCCACTCGCGCTGGGCCGGCAACGCCAGCCTTTGGGACACCAAGCGCCCCGCCAACGTCACCAGCTATCCGCTGGCCAGCGTCACCCACTACGAGTTCGGCCAGGCGAAAGGCGGCCCGCTGACCATGATCTGGTACGACGGGGGCATGCTGCCGCCGACGCCGCCCGGCTTCCCGGCCAGCATGAGCATGAGCGGCGACGGCGGGGTGCTGTTCGTGGGCGCCCACGGCATGCTGATGCACGAGACCTACGGCGACAAGCCGGTGCTGATCGGCGAGGGCCTGGACGAGAAGGCCAAGAAGATCCCGCAATCCCTGCCGCGCATCATCGGCGGCAAGGAGGGCCACGAGATGAACTGGATCCGCGCCATTCGCGGCGAGGAGAAGATCTCCTGCCCGTTCGAATACGCCACGCGGCTGAACGAGACCATGAACCTGGGCGTGGTGGCCTTGCAGACCGACCAGGCGATCCTCTACGACGCCGTGGCTGGCCGGGTGACCAATGTGGCCGCCGCCAACCAGTATCTGAGCCGCGAGTACCGCAAGGGATGGGAGCTGTGAGCGTGACGAAGACCGCGTGCCTGGCCGCCGGGCTGGGGCTGTTCATGGCGTCGGCCGCCATGGCGCAGGCCGTGCCGCCGCCGCCGGGGTCGACGGCCAAGCCGCAGGACACCGAGCAGTGGACGCCGGTCCCGCCGGTGGTGACGCCGGGTCGGACGGACGGCCAGGCGCCCTCCGACGCCACCGTGCTGTTCGACGGCAAGGGGCTCGACCAGTGGGTCCAGACCAAGGACAAGTCGCCCGCCGCCTGGGACGTGAAGGACGGCGTCCTGGTGGTCTCCAAGACCCACGGCAACATCGAGACCAAAAAGAGGTTTCGGAACTACCAGCTGCACCTGGAATGGCGCGTGCCGACCGACGTGACGGGCTTCGGCCAGGCGCGGGGCAACTCCGGCGTCTTCCTGGCCTCCACCGGGCCGGGCGACGCGGGCTACGAGCTGCAGATCCTCGACAGCTACAAGAACGAGACCTACGTCAACGGCCAGGCTGCCAGTATGTACAAGCAGAGCCCGCCGCTGGTGAACGCCATGCGCCCGCCCGGCGCCTGGCAGACCTACGACGTGATCTGGACCGCGCCCAGGTTCGCCGCCGACGGCAAGGTCACCGCGCCGGCCAAGGTGACGGTGCTGCACAACGGGGTGGTGGTGCAGAACGACACCGTGCTGACCGGCGAGACGCTCTACATCGGCAAGCCCTACTACAAGGCCTACACCTCAGCGCCCATCAAGCTGCAGGCCCACGGCGACCCCAGCCCGCCGCTCAGCTTCCGCAATATCTGGGTGCGCGAGCTGCCTTAGGGCTTCGTTAGGCTTACGGCGCGACGTTGCACTGGGGGGTAGTAGCTTAGCGTGGAGTAACAGTATGAGCGCCATCAGCGCCCTCAGCGGCGCAACCAATCCCTTATCAGCCCTCTCGATCACAACCCCGACAGCCGCGGCGAACGACCCCTCGGCGATCGGGAGCACGACCGGCGCGGCCGACGGCGCATCGGGCGGTGGCTCGGCCAGTGCATCGACCGCCACCACCTCGAGCTCCGTCACCAACCCGGACGGCACAACCACGATCACGGTGACCAACGCCCAAGGCGTGATCCAGTCCGTCAGCACCACCGGCACGCCGGACAGCAACTCCGGCTCGGCGGGTGGCAATTCCAGCCCCGGCTCGCGGTTCAACCTCAAGGCCTAGGCCTGACCGAAGCCCCGCCTCCTCGCAGAAGCGAGGAGCATGGCGGCGCCCGCGGCGGCGCCAAAGTTCGCCCCGTCGCAACAGAGTCCCAACCCCGCCTTGTTTCCGCACGCGCTGACCCGCGCGCGCCGATCCAGACTTGAGAAAGACCGCAGGACCCGAGCGTGGCCCAGGTCCAACCGGGCAGGGTATGGCGAGGCCCGTCCTGGGCCAAAGATTCAGTGTTCATGATTTGTTTCGAATGCGGGGCTGGATTTCCCCTTTCCCCTGTCATCCCGGTTTTCGCCGCAGGCGCAAGACCGGGGCCCATGGACACGATCGGCGCCGGATGGGACGCGGGCGACGGCGCGCTTCGTCAGGAGAAACCTGAGTTCATGGGGCCCGGACAAGCGCCGGGCGCTTTCCGGGATGACACGGTGGGAATGGGGCTTCGGCAAGGTCGAGGCTGCGCGCGAATACGCCTGCAGCGTGTGTGCGATAGACATTCCAGGGGCGCGCGGCCAAAGCTTAACGGCGCGTAATAGTTGCGTGGCGTGTGGGGGAAGCGGAAATGATCAATCGTGGAATTTTGCTGGCCGCGGCGGGCGCGCTGGCCTTGGCTTCGGCCGGTTCGGCCCAGGCGCTGACCTTCTTCTGGTCGTTCGCCGACGACGTCTCCGGTCACATCGTCGACGGGACCATTAGCGGGCTTGAGGAGGGCGTCAACGCGCTCTCGGCCGTGACCATCGACGTACTCCAGGCGGACGATCCGCTGGCCCTGGGCGGCGGCTGGGCGCCCGACACGGTCTACGGCTACAACAACCCCTCCACCGGCTTCACGGTGACCGACGGCCAGATCACCTTCGCCCACGGGGTGTTTGACAAGTCCGTCGACCAGGGGCTCGACTTCTTGTTCTTCGGCTCCAACCCGGGGATCACGACCTACTATCCGCAGCTCGCCGGGCATTCGGTCAACGAGACCGACATGGGCGTGCCCGAGCACTTCCAGGCCATCCCCGAGCCGTCGACCTGGGCCCTGCTGATCGCGGGCTTCGGCCTGGCGGGCGCGAGCCTGCGGATGGCGCGGCGGCGAAGCGCGGTCGTCGCGGCTTAGGCTGAACACTCAATTGTAGCCCCAATAAATCGGTGGCTTAAAAATCCACGTCATCCCGGACGGGGGAAGAGCCGATCCGGGACCCAGGGGCAACCACACTGCGGAACCCCCGGGGTCCCGGCTCCCCGCTTCGCTGCGGCCGGGATGACGGAATTGGGTGCTCAAATAATTGAGTCTTCAACCTTGCGGCGCCACCGCCTTCTTCTCCCATCGCTGTCATCCCGGTTTTCGCCGCAGGCGGGCGATGCGCAAGGCGGCCATTTCCCATCGACGATGCGGGCCTGCCTGCGGGGCCCGTTCAGTCCGGGCGCTGCGCCCCGTGGCGGATGCGGATCACTTCGACGGCCTGAGCCGTGATCCGATAGCGCACGATGTCGGGCGCGACGACCACCAGCTCGCGGACCTCCCCACGCACGACCCGGCCGCGCTTGGGGTGCGCCGCGAGGCTTTCCACCGTGCCGACAAGGCGCAGGGCGAACCGCTGGGCGGCGAGCGGTGCGAACCGGCCGATGTAGACGCGTATGCCGGCAAGGTCCCTTTCGGATCTCGCGGACCATATGATGCCTATTGCCGGTTCGGATGGGTCCGCCGCGGCTTGGGCGTCTGGGCGAGCTTTCATGCCCGCACTATCGCGTCACGACAAAGCGGCGCGGGCCTGTTTCAGTGGCCTTCGGAGGGCGGCGGAGACTCGTCGGGGGTTCCCCACGAGAGCAGCCACGCCTTCATGCGCTCGTGAGACACGACGCGACCCGCGTCCAGATCGGCCAGGCCTTCGGCATCGGCCGCCGCGTCGGCGGCGTCGGCTTCCTCGAAGATGGACGGTCCCGGCTTCATGGTTGGAATCCTGCCACGCCCGGGCGCCAATGGGGAGCGGGCCGCAGGGACAGCTCAACCTGTCCCCGTATTTAGGGGGAGATTTGCGTCGCCAAGTTTGGTGCATTGGCGCTGCGTCGCTCACCCAGGCGACCTGACGTGGACCGGGGCATGAGACTTCCGAAGATCGATATCCGCCCGGCGGCGCGGCGCGGCGTGACGCTGACGCCATCGCCGCAATCTATGCGCCGATCGTGCGTGACACCTTCATCTCGTTCGAGACCGAGCCGCCATCGGCCTTGACCATGGCCGAACGCATCGACGCCACCCAACGGCGACACCCATGGCTCGTCGCGACAGCAGGCGACGAGGTGACGGGCTACGCATACGCCAGCGATCACCGGCCGCGAGACGCCTACCGGTGGTCCGTTGACGTCACCGCATACGTGGCCGAGGCGGCGCGCGGAAAGGGCGTGGGGCGGCGGCTCTACAACAGCTTGATCCCGATGCTGCGCGCCCAAGGGTTCCGCGGGGCGTTCGCCGGCATCGCCCTGCCCAATGACGCCAGCGTCGGCCTGCATGAGGCGGCAGGCTTCCAAGCGCTCGGCCTCTACAAGGACGTCGGCTTCAAACTCGGCGCCTGGCGGGATGTCGGTTGGTGGCGTCTTGAGCTGTCTAACGACGGCGCCCAGCCGTCCGAACCGATGACCTTCCCGCAGCTATGCAAGACGCCGGACTTCAGCGCCTTTCTCGTCTGAAGGATCGCCTAGATGGACGATGACGCGGTGCTCGCCGCATGGCCGGCCCGAAATCCGCCGACGATGCAAGTCTGCCTCCGGCGCCCGTCCAGGCGCGCCCCTTCTCCTCTCGCGGGAGAAGGTGTCAGGCGGACCCCTGACCGATGAAGGGGGCGAGGGGGGTAGGGCGCCGATCTCCCTCTCATCCGACCCTGGATCAAGTCCGGGGCCACCTACCCCCGCGAGGGGAGAAGGGACGGGCGGGTCTCCGCAGGCAGGAGGTTGGGGCGGCGTGGACTTGAGGGGCGGGAGCTTAGTTAGATGCACTGTCACCGCAACCCAACTTGTAAAGCTTGTGGGGAAGGGTTGCGCTACTTTCTGTGCCGAGTCGCATCGAGAGGCGGCTCTTCCGAAAAATTGCGTTCCGACGCCTTCCACGGTTCCCATTCCGTTCCCCCAAGATTCCCGCTACCACTCCCGGGTGACCGCGACCCCCGCCACCCTCGATCTCGCCCCCGCGCTGGTGGTGCTGCCAGGCCCGCGCGCGGCCGTGGCCGACGCCACGGGCGCACAGCCGCTGCGCACCCCTGACGCGCGCGATCTGTTCGAGCAGTGGCCGGTGCTGGTGGCGCAGGCGGCGATGACGGCTCGGCGGCTGGGGGTTCCGGTTCCGGCTCGGTCGGGGCGGGTGTTCGACGCCTTGGAGCTCTATGCGTTTGTGCGGCCGGGGCGGTTCTGTGCGCCGTCGGCGGCGGGGCTGGCCCAGGCGCTGGGGATGGCGGAGCCGAAGGGGGCGGAGGCTCAGGCCGAGGCGTTGCGGGCGGCGTGCGGGGTGTTGCTGGCGGAGCTGGCGGTTTCGCCGGAGCCGAGCCGTGAGGAGGCTTTGGCCGTGGCCGAGACCCTGGCGCGGGGCGGCTGGCCGTGGGGGACGGCGGTGGTCGGGGCTCTGAGGTCGGCGCCAGTGGGGAACATGTTCCGCACGTCGGGGCTGGATGCCTGGACGCGGCTGGTGGAATGGGAGGGCGAGGCGCCGCCGGGGGAGCCGGGGTCGAAGCCGATCTTGCCCGAGGCGGCGGCGGCGCGGCTGCGCGAGCTGCTGGAGCGTTCGGGGCTGGACGAGGCGCGGCCGGCGCAGGCGGAGTTCGCGGCGGAGGCCGCCTGGGCGTTCCAGCCGCGCGAGCGCGAGGGGGAGCCGCGCATGATGCTCGCCGAGGCCGGTACGGGGATCGGCAAGACGCTGGCCTATCTGGCGCCGGCCTCGCTGTGGGCGGAGGCCAACGGGCCGGCGGTGTGGGTCTCGACCTATACCCGCGCGCTGCAGCGGCAGATCGAGCGGGAGAGCCATTCGATCTATCCCGACCCGAAGGTGCGCGCGCGCAAGGCCGTCGTGAGGAAGGGGCGCGAGAACTACCTTTGCCTGCTGAATTTCCAGGAGGCGGTGAACACCGCGCAACTGGGCGGCGGCGACCTGGTGGGGATGGGGCTGGCCAGCCGCTGGGTGCGGGCGACGCGGGACGGGGACATGACCGGCGGGGACTTCCCGGCCTGGCTGCCCAGCCTGTTCGCGGTGGCGCCGGCGGCGCAGGCGAGCGCCGCCAATCTGGTGGATCGGCGCGGCGAGTGCATCCACGCGGGGTGCTCGCACTACCGGACCTGCTTCGTGGAGAAGGCGATCCGGGGCTCGCGGCGGGCGGACATCGTGATCGCCAACCATGCGCTGGTGCTGACGCAGGCGGCGTTCGATGGGGCCCGCGCGGCGCGGGGGAGCAAGGCCGACGGGGAGACGACGCAGCTGAAGCGCATCGTCTTCGACGAAGGCCACCACCTGTTCGACGCGGCGGATTCGGCGTTTGCAGCGGCGCTGTCGGGGGCGGAGGCCGCGGAGCTGCGGCGCTGGATCCGGGGGCCGGAGGGGCGCGGGCGGCGCGGGCGTGGGCTGGAACAGCGGCTGATGGAGGTGCTGGGGGACCACGAGGAAGCGGCCTCGGCGCTGATCGCGGCGACCCATGCGGCGGCGGCCTTGCCGGGCGAGGGCTGGTCCGGGCGGATCGCGCCGCCGAACGGGGAGGTGGGGCCGGTGGGGCCGGTGGAGCACTTCCTGGTGGCGGTGATGGAGCAGCTGCGGGCGCGCGCGGCGCCCAGCGAGATCGGCATGGAATGCGCGGCGCGGCCGGCGCTCGACCTGGTGCGGGAGACGGCGCGGACGGCCGCGGCGGCGCTAGCGAAGGTGGAGGCGCCGCTGGTGGCCCTGGCGCGGCAGCTGGAGACCGTGCTGGACGACGAGGCCGCGACCCTGGAGCCGGCGACGCGGGCGCGGATCGAGGGGGCGTTGCGCGGGCTCGATCGGCGGGCGCGGATGACGCTGCCGGCCTGGCGTTCGATGCTGCGGGCCATCGACGAGGACGCCGAGGACGACCCGGATTTCGTGGACTGGTTCGACGCGACCTTCATCTATGGACGCGTGGTGGACGCCGCGTGCCGGCGCCACTGGGTGGACCCGACGGAGCCCTTGACCAATGCGGTGATCGCGCCGGCGCATGGGGTGCTGGTGACCTCGGCGACGCTCGCCGACGCGACGTTGGACGACCCGTTCGCGCTGGCGGAGATGCGCACCGGGGCGGCCCGGCTGCCGGAGCGGCCGAAGACATTGAAGCTCGCCTCGCCGTTCGACTACGCCACGCAGGCCCGGTGCTATGTGGTCACCGACGTGGCCAAGGACGACGCGCGGCAGGTGGCGGCGGCCATGCGCGAGCTGTTCCTGGCGGCGGGTGGCGGGGGGTTGGGGCTGTTCACGGCGATCCGGCGGCTGCGCGCGGTGCACGAGCGGATCGCGGCGCCCCTGGCCGACAAGGGGATCGCGCTCTACGCCCAGCACATCGACGGCGAGGCGGGGTCGCTGGTGGACATCTTCCGGGCGGAGGAGGACGCCTGCCTGCTGGGCACCGACGCGGTGCGCGACGGGGTGGACGTGCCGGGGCGGAGCTTGCGGCTCTTGGTATTCGACCGGTCGCCGTGGCCCAGGCCCGACATCCTGCACAAGGCCCGCCGCGTGCGGTTCGGCGGCAAGGGCTATGACGACGCGGTGGCGCGCGGGCGGATTTCGCAGGCCTTCGGGCGGCTGATCCGGCGGGCGGACGACAAGGGCGTCTTCGTGATGCTCGACCCGGCCTCGCCGACGCGGCTGTTCAGTGGGTTGCCGCAGGGGGTGGAGCTGCAGCGGGTGAGCCTGGTGGAGGCGATCGAGGGGGTGGCGGCGTTCCTTTCAATCGCAAACAGCTCCGAACGTCCCGGCGAAAGCCGGGACCCAAGCTGAGGTTGGGGTGGCTTCGGTGACCGCGATCCATCCTGAGACTCGGCTTGGGTCCCGGCTTTCGCCGGGACAGTCGGGAGGAGGTCAGGCCAGCGCGGCCGCGAGCCAGCCGAGGATCATGGTCCAGCCTTGTTTGGAGCGGTCGGCCCATTCGTCGGGGACGTCGGACTGGGTGAGGGTGAGGTCGCAGCCGGTGGCGGTGGGGGCGATCTCGACTTCGATGCGGCTGAAGTCGGGGTTGAACTGCGGCACGCCGAAGGTGAAGGCCAGGCGCCTGGGGCGGTCGACCTTCTGGTATTCGCCGGTGTGCAGCACGTCGCCCATGTCCGGGCGGCGGTCGACGAAGGTGAATTTGCCGCCGACGCGGGCGTCGACCTCGGCGCGGATCATCTCGCCGGTGGGGGTGGCGAACAGGAAGCGGCGCGCGATGGCGGGGTCCAGCCAGGCGTCGAACACCCGCTCGGGCGGGGCGGCGTAGCTGTGGGTGATCGAGAACTCAGCCATCGGTGGGCTCCGGGCCTCGTTGAAGGTGCGCGCTAGGACTGTCGCCGATCCGGGTCCGGCGGGGAAGCCGGGTGGACGTCGCGGCCGAAGTTGGGGGCGGCGCTTTCCTGGCCCGCGGCGATGATCCCGCGGCGGATGTCGCGGGTGCGCGAGAACAGCTCGAACAGCTTGTCGCCCTCGCCCCAGCGGATGGCGCGGGACAGCGCCTGCAGGTCCTCCGTGAAGCGGCCAAGCGTCTCCAGCACCGCGTCCTTGTTGGCCAGGAAGACGTCGCGCCACATGGTGGGGTCGGAAGCCGCGATGCGGGTGAAGTCGCGGAAACCGCCGGCGGAGTACTTCATCACCTCGCCGCGGGTGACGCCCTCGAGGTCGGCGGCCGTGCCCACGATGTTGTAGGCGATCAGGTGGGGCAGGTGGCTGGTGACGGCCAGCACCAGGTCGTGGTGGCTGGCGTCCATCAGCTCGACGTTGGCGCCCAGCGCGGTCCAGAAGTCGGTGAGCTGTTCGACGGCGGCCTGGTAGGGGGCGTCGGTGCGCGGTTGCGGGGTCAGGATGGTCCAGCGGTTCTGGAACAGCTCGGCGAAGCCCGCGTCGGGGCCCGACTGCTCGGTGCCGGCGATCGGGTGGCCGGGGACGATGTGGACATTGTCGGGCAGGGCGGCGGCCAGAGCCTCGGCGACGGCGCCCTTCACCGAGCCCACGTCGGTGACGGTGACGCCGGGGGCCAGGCCCGGCGCGGCGGCGCGGGCGGCCTCGCCCATGGCCATCACCGGCACGGCGAACACCACCAGGTCGGCGCCGCGCACGGCCTCGGCGGGGTCGGCGGTCACCTGGTCGGCGTAGCCCAGCTCGACGATCATCGCGCGAGCGTCCGGCGAGGCGTCGGCCACGGCCACCTCGCCCACGGCGCCGGCGGCGCGCGCGGCGCGGATCACCGACGAGCCGATCAGCCCGCAGCCGATCACCGCCATGCGCGCGTAGATGGGTCCGCTCATCGGGTCATGAAATCGGCGAGCGCCTCGGCCACGGCGCGGTTGTTGGCCTCCAGCCCGATGGTGATGCGGATGTGGTCGGGCAGGCCGTAGTTGCCGACGCCGCGCACAAGCAAGCCCCTGGAGGCCAGGTAGGCGTCGGCCTCGGCGGCGGTGCGCCCGGGGGCCTTGGGGAAGCCCACCAGCATGAAGTTGGTCGCAGACGGGCCGACCACGTCGAGGCCCAGGCCGCCGAGCTGCTGGGTCAGCCAGGGCCGCCAGGTCTCGTTCAGCGCGATGGAGGCGGCCTGGAATTCCTCGTCCGCCAGCGCCGCCACCGCCGCGCGCTGGGCGGCGATGGAGGTGTTGAACGGCATGCGGATGCGGTCCAGCGCCTGGGCGATCTCCAGCGGCGCATAGCCCCATCCGATGCGCAGCGCCGCCAGGCCGTGCAGCTTGGAGAAGGTGTGGGTGACCACCACGTTGGTCGAGTTGCGGGCCAGGTCGATGCCGTCGTCGAAGGTCGGGTCCAGCGCGAACTCGCTGTAGGCCCCGTCCAGCACCAGCACCACGCTGGGCGGCAGGGCGTCGTGCAGGCGACGCACCTCGGAGAACGGGATCCAGGTGCCGGTGGGGTTGCCCGGATTGGCCAGGAAGACGATCCGCGTGCGCTCGTCGACGCAGGCCAAGAGTTCGTCCACGTCGATGCGGAAGTTGGGCTCCTTCGCGCGGCGCACCTCCGCCTGGCAGGCATAGGCGCCGATGGCGAAGGCCGCGAAGCCGTACTCGCCCTGCACCATGTTGTCGCCCGGCTCCAGGAAGGCCTGATTGAGCATGGCGAACACCTCGTCCGAGCCGCAGCCGAACACCAGCCGCTCCGGCTCGATGCGGTGACGCTGAGCAATCGCCTCGCGCACGATCGAGGCGCGCGGGTCGGGATAGACGTGCAGGCTGTGCTCGGCGCTCTCGAAGGCTTCCTGCGCCCTGGGGCTGGAGCCCAGCGGGTTCTCGTTGGCCGACAGCTTGATCGGCTGGGCGATGCCCTCGGCGTTGGCCTTGCCCGGCACATAGGCGTGGATGTCCATGATCCCGGGCTTAGGGAGCGGTCGGGCGGCCTTGGCGCGCGCGTCGGGGATGGGGGCGTCGTCGGACATGGGAGGAAACAGCGTTGCATCGGGGCCGTGATGGCCGGGTCCGCCTCTTACACGCCGCCCGTCACGGGTCCAAGGGCGGGCGTGGTTGGGGACGGGGGCGCCAGAGGGCGCGCGCCGGAGACGTCGCGGCTGCAAATTTGGGCGCCGGCGCCCTCCAGCGGATCCTCCGCTCGACCAATTGCGACCCCGGCGCTTGGTTTAGGCGGCGCCAATTTGAGACCACATTTGCATCATAACCGGTTTGATCCAATTCAGACTGAAGCAGAACAGTAACGTATCAGTCATGAGGTGCGGAATTATTGCCGTGGAATTCGATAAGTCCTGCCACCATACGTTGTTATTGATAAGCGTCGCCTTGAATTCGGAAACCTTGGATATTTGAACGCTCGGATCTTCCGATCGTCTCATGGGAGCGCAGTTGACGATGAAGGCCTTGAAGGCTGAGCTTGGGTGGGCGCTGGGGGCCATCGCCTTCACCTTGACGATGGCGGTCGTGGGCAGCGTCCAGCTCGTCCGCGAAGGGGGACGGCTCGGCCTTGAGCGACCCCAGGAGGTGCTGGGAATCGCGGTGTTTGGCGTCGTCGTCGCCCTGCTGCTCTATGGCG
>DASRRU010000236.1:0-10015 GCA_035656795.1 Phenylobacterium sp.
ACGGCGCGGGCATGAACGCTTTAGGGTTCATCGTCGGGCGGGGAGAGCTGGAACATGGGCAAGGAGCGGCTGGCGGCGTTCAGCGACGGGGTGGTGGCGATCATCATCACGATCATGGTGCTGGAGCTGAAGGTCCCGCACGGCGCCAGCCTTGCCGATCTGGTCCCGACGCTGCCGGTGTTCCTGGGCTATGTGCTGAGCTTCATCTACGTCGGCATCTACTGGAACAACCATCACCACATGCTGGCCCTTGGCGGGTCGGTCAGCGGGCCGATCCTGTGGACCAACCTGCACCTGCTGTTCTGGCTCTCGCTGGTGCCCTTCGCCTCGTCCTGGATGGGCGAGAACCCGCTGTCGACGGCGCCGGTGGCGGTCTATGGCGGCGTGCTGATCATGTGCGCGGCGGCCTATATCCTGCTGATGAGCCTGATGATCCGCCACGAAGGGCCGGACTCGGACCTGGCGCGCGCCATGGGCCGCGACGTCAAGGGCAAGGTGTCGCTGGCGCTCTATGCGATCGCCATCGGCGTGGCCTTCGTCCGGCCGGTGATTTCGGTGGGCCTCTATGTGGTCGTGGCGGCCATCTGGTTCATTCCCGACCGGCGTGTCGAGCGCATTCTGTCGCCGCCTGCGGCTTGACTCCCGGGCGCCAAACCGCCAAACGGCGGTCAATAAATCATCCGCAAGGGCATCTTAGGACGCGGGGGCGAGATGATGCATGAGTATAATGATCCGATCGGCTGTCTCTCGCGCCGTGCGCGCTGCGAAGTTCCTTCACATCTTCCGAGATAGACTTTCCTTCGCGTCGCACGGCGCACCGAAAAGCTTGACCATACTTTCGACCTCGCTGGTTCTGGCAGCGGCCTCGCTCGGCATCGCCGAGGCGGCGGTCCGCGCGCAGACGCACCAACGCCACGATCCCGCGGCCAGCCTGGCCGCCGACGCCGCCGCGCCCGACCCTGACCGCGTGAGGACCCGCCTCGTCTGGGAAGGCGCCGACCTGGACGGCGACGGCCAGCCCGACATCGCCGACCCCACCGGCCAGGCCCCGCGCGGCGCGGACGCCTATGGCGAAGGCCGCTTCCACGCCGCGCGCGATGGCGGGACGCGCGACCATGAGGGCGTCGACTATGTCGCCACCCCCGGCCAGGCGGTGGTCGCGCCGATCAGCGGCTACGTCACCAAGATCGGCCTCGCCTATCCCGGCGATGAGACGCTGAAGTTCGTCGAGATCGAGAACCCCGCCCTGCACCTGACCGCGCGGGCCTTCTACGTCGATCCAGACGTTGCGGTGGGCGACACCATCGGCGTCGGCCAGCCGATCGGCCATGCGCACAGCCTGCAGCGGCGCTATCCCCTGGGCATCACAGACCACATCCACCTGGAGATCGCCCGAGCGGGCCGCAAGCTGGATGCGGAGACCCTGATCGCCGCCCGTGTCGAGACCGACCGGATCGCCGCCGACTGACCGCCCGCGCCTCGGCCCGCGCCAGCGGCATAGCTGTCGCGACTCAACCCGCGGTCGGCTAACTTCCAGCTTTCGTACGGAGATGGCTATGCGAGGGATCTCGGCCGGTTTGCGGTGCGCGTTGGTTGCGCCCTTGTTGGGGGCGGCTAGCCTGTCGGCGAGCCAGGCTCGGGCGGCTGACGAGGAGATCCAAGTCTATATGGACGAGATCGGGCCGGTGCATGCGCTCGGGCTCGACGTCCACCTGAACTACGTCCCCGTGGGCCGCGTGACCCCGGACTATCCGGGCGAAGAAGCCTCCGGCGGGCGCACGCGGATCACGCCGGAGTGGAGCTATGCGCTCAGCCCCAACCTCGAACTGGGGGCCTATCTGCCGCTGGCCGAAATCACCCGCGACGGGCAGGTCGAGCTGGGAGGGGCCAAGGCGCGGATCAAGTGGGTGGCGCCGCGGCCCGAGGACCAGGACTGGTTCTGGGGCCTCAACTTCGAGATCGGCCGGGTGCGCCACGACGTCGACCTCAACCCCTGGAACGCCGAGCTGAAGGGCATCCTCGGGACCCGCAAGGGGCCCTGGACGGTGGCCGCCAACCTCAACCTCGACTGGGTGGTGCAGGGCCCCGACCAAAACGCCCCGCCGACCCTGCAGGCGGCGTTCAAGGTCGCCTACGCGTTGGACAAGGAGACCTCGGTCGGATTCGAGACCTACAATGGCCTGGGCACCACCCGGCAGATCGGCAATCTCTACCAGCAGGACAACCAGACCTTCGCGGTCATCGATCGCGGATTCGGCAAATGGGACCTGAATTTCGGCATCGGCTACGGCTACGGCCGGCCGGAAGACCGCATGATCGTCAAGGCGGTGGTTGGCGTCCCGATCGGCTGACCGCCCGGCCTGCTGAATCTGAAGTTCGCCGCATTCAGGGCCAAGTGCAGAGCGAACTTTGCAATCGGGACGCTAGTGTCGGGTATGCAACCTTTGCTGTACCGACGAGTTTAGCTTCGAGCGTGTCCGCGACCCTTCAGGAGACTTTCCCTTGCGTAACAAGCTTTTCGCCACCCTGGTGTGTTCGGCTCTCGCCATGGCCGTCGTAGCGCCGACCGCCGCCCAGGCCGAACGCCACCGGGTGCAGGTCTGCCGCGACGTCAGCAGCCGAGGCGCGCGTAACACCGGCACCGTGTTGGGCGCCGTGGGCGGCGGCCTGCTCGGCAACGCCCTGTCCCACGGCGGCGGCAAGACCGGCGGGACTATCATCGGCGCGGGCGTCGGCGCCGTGGCCGGCCACCAGATCGCCAAGCACAACGACACCCACCGCGTCTGCCACTGGGAATACCGCTAGGACCCGGCGCTGCGCTCGGGTCGGCGGCGGCGGGCCCCCGCCGGCTCGCTTCAGTGCAGGCGGAACTCGCCGTCCAGGGCGCGCAGTTCCGCGGGCCTGATCAGCCGGCAATGGCCGACCGTCACCTTGAACAGCGGCCCGTCCAGGGTCCGTCGCCAGAAGTCGAGGAAACCCTTCAGGACCGGAAAGTCGGGAAACAGGTCGTAGTCCTGCCAGAGGTAGCTCTGCAGCAGGGCCGGATGGTCCGGCAGGCGGTAGAGGATCTCGGCGGTGGTCAGGCCGTAGCCTTCCATCTGTTTTCGGAATTCGGGCGATGCCAGCATGGCGGCTCCCAGGGCGCGACAAACACGCGGGATAAACTACGCACGATTCGCAAATAAGTTCCGAAAAATCAGTACTTTAGCACTCAGCAAGCGCCACTGCTGCTAAACCCTCGGACGAAGCCTTACCGGGATTGGCGGGGCCACGGGCCGCCAGCCCCGTTCGGCGATGACCGCATTGCTCTCGCGCGCCTCCCGCCCCTCGGCCAGCGACCAGGTGATGTGGAAGGTCCCGCCGTCCGGCCGCGCGGGACTGCCGTCGATGGCGACCACCAGGGCGTGGACGCCGGCGCCGTCGTCCGCCTCGCCGACGATCTGGCCCACGGTGGCGGCCGGCGGAGCGGCCGCCTCATCCCCGAACTTCAGGGTCACGTGATGGGCCACGACGATGGCGTAGCGCGGCGCGAAACGCGCCAGCAAGGCCGCGCGATCCGCCTCGTCGACCAGCCAGCCGGTGTAGAAACGCGTCGGATCGGCCATGCCGCGCATATTCCCCGGTTGGCGCCTACGGCGGAAGGCTTATCGTCGTTCACCTGACCGCTCGCCAGAAGCGGCTGCCGGAGGACCCAAGGCCATGAAGTTCACCTGGTTCAACCTGATGCCGTGGCCCTACCTCCCGGACGACTTCCGGGAGAAGAACCGCTCGGTCTGGGTGGATATCGACCAGCAGCTGTTCGACCCGGTGAAAAGTCACGAGGTCTACAACACCTACATGGACCTCCTGGAATACGCCGACACCCTCGGGTTCGACGGTGTGGGCGTAAACGAGCATCACCAGAACGGCTACGGCATCATGCCCAGCCCCAACATCATCGCCGCCGGGCTTGCGCGTCGCACCAAGGACGCGGCCATCGTGGTGCTGGGCAACTCCATCGCGCTCTACAACCCGCCGATCCGGGTGGCCGAGGAGTTCGCCATGCTGGACTGCATTTCCGGCGGGCGGCTGGTGGCCGGGTTCCCGGTCGGCACCTCGATGGACACCAACTACTGCTACGGCCAGATCCCCAGCCTGACGCGGGAGAAGTACCAGGAAGCCCACGACCTGATCATCAAGGCCTGGACGACGCGCGAGCCGTTCGCCTGGAACGGTCGCTACAACAAGCTGCGCCACGTCAACATCTGGCCGCGGCCGATCCAGCAGCCGCATCCGCCGGTGCACATCCCCGGCGGCGGGTCGGTGGAGACCTACGATTTCTGCATCGACAACACCTACAGCTACTCCTACCTCAGCTTCTCCGGCTACCTGCGCGCCCAGGCCCTGATGAGCGGCTACTGGAAGCGGGTGGAAGAGCGCGGCGTCGATAAGAGCCCGTACCGCGCAGGCTTCGCCCAGACGATCCTGGTGGCCGACACCGACGAGGAGGCCGAGCGGCTCTATTCCGAGCACGTCAGCTACTTCTACAACCGCTGCCTCCACGTCTATCCGGGCTTCGCCGACGCGCCGGGTTACCGCACGATCAAGACCATCCAGTCGGGGGCGCTCAGCCAATACGCCCCGCCGCGCGGCGGCTATGCGACACTCACCTGGAAGGACCTGGTGGAAGGCGGGCACGTGATCGCGGGCTCCCCGGAGACCGTGCGCCAGCGGATGGAGGACCTCTGCAAGAACCTCAACGTCGGCAACATCTTCTGCCTGATGCACGTCGGGAACATGCCGGCCGACAAGTGCATGTATTCCACCAAGCTGTTCGCCGAGAAGGTGATGCCCAAGCTGCGCGGCATGTTCCCGGACTGGGCCGACGACAACCGCTTCTGGACCACCCCGCTGGACAAGCGGGTAAGCGCCGGACGGCTGCCGAAGGAGGCGCCCACCGCCGCCGACCTCGCCAAGACCTACGCGTGAGAGGGACGGACCCATGGATCTGAAGACTGTCCAGACCTGCCACGTCCCGGTCCGGTATTTCGAGGGCGGATCTGGCCCCGACCTGGTCTTCCTGCACGGCGCGGGCGGCCTCACCGCGGAGGATCCGTTCCTCAATGCGCTCGCGGCCAGGCATCAAGTCTACGCCCCGCTGATCCCAGGCTACGGCGACTCTGAGGAGGCGCCCGAGATCCGCGACATGCTGGACTTCACCCTGCACACCTGGGACGTGATCGACGCACTGGGGCTGAAGGACCCGATCCTGGTCGGGCACTCCATGGGCGGGATGATCGCCGCCGAGATGGCCGCCGTCGCGCCCAACGACGTGTCGCGGCTGGCGCTGATCGCCCCGGCCGGCCTGTGGGACGACGCCCATCCGGTCGCCGACGTCTTCGCAACCCTGCCGTTCGAGATGCCGGCGCTGCTGTTCCATGACGTGGAGGCCGGCGCCGCGATCCTGACCGCCGGGCGCAACATCGAGGACCCGGGCTTCCTGCAGGCCTATCTGGTGACCAACGCCCGCCAGCTCGGCATGGCCGGGCGGATCCTGTTTCCGATTCCGGAGCGCGGGCTTCAGCAGCGGCTCTACCGGATCAAGGCCAAGACGGTTGTCGTCTGGGGCGACAGCGACAGGCTGATCTCGCCCACCTATGCCCACGCCTTCCGGAAGGGCATCGCCGGCGCGCGGCTCGTCTCGATCCCAGAGGCCGGCCACATGGTGATCGTCGAGAAGACGGCGGCCGTGGTCGAGGCGATCGAGGGGTTGGGCTGAGCGCCACCCAGGCCGACAAGCCCGGGAATGACGAGCCGAGAGGGAGGATTAGGCCGCGTCCTCCGGTTTCGGGGGCTTCAGCCGCCGCTTGTTGACGTGCGCGGCCGGCGCCGGGCCGCCGCGTTCGGGAGGCGCGCCGCGGAAATAGTGCCTCTGCCAGGATTCCTTGAGTGTTTCCGGGTCGCCCTCGTTGAGCTTGCGGTTGAACTCGGCTCGCGACGTCGACCAGGCCTCGTATTGAGCCTTCAGGTCCGGCTCTGAGTCGAGCGACCGGATCACTGGGGCGATCTTTTCCGAGGCGCCGTGCTCGACGACGTTGATGAAGCAGAAGGGCTCGCCCTTCTCGAAGCGCACCCGGCCCGGCGCCGTGAACAGCCAGTTCATCGTGAAGGGAAACGGCAGCCAATCGGTCTCCACCAGGCCATCCAGCGCCTGAATGCCGTGCTTGATGTGGTTCGGCGGCCCGGAAACGCTAAGCGCCCAGCCCGGCGGGGTGCGGAACAGGTAGCCGGTGTGGAATGTGAGCGTCGCATAGGCGAAGTGCGACATGACGAAGCTCGCGGTTTCCTGCCCCGGCGTATCGGGGATAATCGCGATGTCAGTGGTGGCGTCGCCGCCATTCCACTCGGCGGTGAAGCCGAACGGACAAAGGATCTGCCAGCCGCTAGTGTTCGCCATGGTCAGCGGCAGGCAGCGATAGGGCGCGCGCCCCCCGAAGGCGTCCATCCACGGCCGGTCCGGCTCGCCCGGGACGAGCCTGGGCGGGTTGTCTCCGGTGGTGAAACACTCAAGCCGCATGCGCCCATCAACGCCGGATGCGAAGCTCCATGGCAAGGGGGCGCGGAAGGCTCCCGGATGCGCGGGCGCCACATTACATTGGGACCCATGTCCGCCGCGCTTCAGCCCAGCCTGTTCGACCTGAAGCCGAAGCTGAACCTGCCGCCTGGGTTCACTTACCAAACGGAGTTCCTGTCGACGCAGCAGGAGGCCGATCTCGCCGCCTGGCTCGCCACCCTGCCCTTCGAGGCCTTCCAGTTCCGCGGCTACGAGGGCAAGCGGCGCGTGGTCTCCTTCGGCTGGAAGTATGACTTCACCAAGAGCCACCTGATGCGCGCCGACGACATGCCCGCCGAGCTCCTGGCGGTCCGCGAACGCGCCGCGGCGTTCGTCGGCCTGAGGCCGGAAGACCTGCAGCAGTGCCTGCTGAACGAATATCTGCCCGGCGCGCCGATCGGCTGGCACCGCGACCGGCCGATGTTCGAGAAGGTGGTGGGGATTTCCCTGCTGACGCCCTGCACCTTCCGCCTGCGCCATGCGGTCGGCGACAGGTTCGAGCGCGTGGCGATGCAGCTCGAACCCCGCTCGATCTACGGCATCACCGGCGAGGCGCGCACGGCCTGGGAGCATTCGATCCCGCCGGTGAAGGCCCACCGCTACTCGATCACCTTCCGCAACTTCCGGGGCGAGCCTCCTGCCGGCCATTGATTGCCCCAGCGGGAGCTGGTCCATTCGAAGTTGAACGGCGCGTCACGTTGCCGGATTTCGGAGGAGGCCTGCATGAAGGGTTTGCTGATCACCGCCGCGACCATCGCTTCTGGGGCCGTGCTGCTGGCCGGCCAGGCGCAAGCCAAGGTCCTGACGGTCACCCCGGGCGGCGACGCCCAGGAGAAGATCCAGACCGCCCTGCTCGACGCCAAGCCCGGCGATACGGTGATGATCGCCGCGGGCCGCTATGAGCTCACCGACGGCCTCTCCCTCGACGTCGCAGGCGTGACCGTGAAGGGCGCCGGCCCCGCCGCCACGATCCTGTCCTTCGACGGACAGAAAAGCTCCGGCGAAGGCTTCCTGATCACCTCCAACCGCGTGACCGTCCGCGACCTGGGCGTCGAGAACTGCAAGGGCGATGGGATCAAGTCCAAGGGCGCCGACCAGATTACTTTCAAGAACCTGCGCGTCGAATGGACCGCCGGGCCCAACGCGACCAACGGCGCCTATGGCGTCTATCCGGTGGCCTCGACCAATGTGCTGATCGACGGCGTGGTGGTGAAGGGCGCCTCGGACGCCGGCATCTATGTCGGCCAGTCTAAGAACATCATCGTGCGCAACAGCGAGGCCCAATTCAATGTGGCCGGGATCGAGATCGAGAACTCGATGAACGCCGACGTCCACGACAACCTCGCGATCCACAACACCGGCGGTATCCTGGTCTTCGACCTGCCGAATCTGCCGCAGATGGGCGGCCATTCCACCCGAGTGTTCCACAACCGGGTCGTCCAGAACGACACCAAGAATTTCGCCAAGAAGGGCGCCATCGTGGGCGACGTGCCGACCGGCACGGGGATCATGGTGATGGCCAACCGCGACATCCACGTCTTCGACAACGAGATCGACCGCAACCAGACGGCGGCCGTGATGGTGGTCAGCTACACCCAGGCCTATGACGACCTGACCTACAATCCGCTGCCCCGCGACATCGTCGTGCGCGACAACCGAATCGGCAAGAACGGCTGGGCGCCGCAGTTTCCCGGAGGCGACGTGATCGCCAAGGCCATGGGCGGGACCATTCCGCCGGTGGTCTGGGACGGGGTCACCAACTTCACGCCCAAGGGCATGACGGCCCCCGTTGCGGTGCACGTTCACTTCACAGACGGTCCCGTGGCCAACCTGCACTTCTCGGCGCCCGGCAACGTGTTCAGCGCCAAGCCGCAGGTGACGCCGACGATCGACGACGGCGCGATCGCCGAGCCCAAGGCCGTGGTCCTGCCCAAGGCGCAAGCCGCCCTATGAGGACCCTGCTCGCCGCGCTCGCCGCGGTGCTCTCGCTGGGCGCCGCGCCGGCTCCGGACGGGGTGGCCCTGAACGCGCTCATGTCATCGACGCCGGCCCCGACGCTCAGCGCCTACCGGCTGTTCACCGGCGGTGGCGTGGACCATCCCAACGCCGGTCTGACGCCCTACGCGCTGAACACGCCGCTGTTCAGCGACTACGCCGAGAAATCCCGCTTCCTCTACCTGCCCCCAGGAACCCATGCCGCCTGGAGGACGACCGGCGCGCTGGATCTGCCGGTGGGCGCGACGCTGGTGAAGACCTTCGCCTATCCGGCCGACCTGCGCCGGCCAGGCGACAAGCTGCGGCCGATCGAGACGCGGCTGCTGATCCACCGGCGCTCGGGCTGGGTCGCGCTGACCTATGCCTGGAACGCCGACCGCACCGAGGCGCGGCTGAAGCGAGCCGGCGCGCGGCTCGACGTCAGCTTCACCGACGCCCACGGCCAGACGCGGCAGGTCGACTATCACGTGCCGAACCAGAACCAGTGCAAGGAGTGCCATGCGCTCTCGGGCCGCATCGCCCCGATCGGGGTCAAGGGCCGCAACCTGAACGGCGACTTTCCCTATCCGGAGGGCCCGGAGAACCAACTCGCCCACTGGACGCGGACCGGGATGCTGACGGGCGCGCCGCCCCCCGGCAAGGCGCCGCGCACCGCCATCTGGGACAATCCCGCCGAGCCGCTCGACGCACGCGCGCGGGCCTATCTCGACGGCAATTGCGGCCACTGCCACAACCCGCGCGGCGAGGCCTCCAACACCGGCCTGTTCCTCAATCTGGAAGAGGCGCGCCCCGCGAAGCTCGGCCTCGGCAAGCGGCCGGTGGCGGCTGGCAAGGGCTCGGGCGATCTCGAGACCGACCTCGCGCCCGGCCGCCCCGACGCCTCGATCATCGCCTACCGCATGGCCTCGACGGATCCGGGTGTGATGATGCCCGAGCTTGGTCGCTCATTGGTTCATGACGAGGGCGTGGCCCTGGTGCGCGACTACATCGCCAGGATGCCGACCCGCTGAGGCCATAATTTCCGTATCGGAATGAGTGTCGGGCCACAGAGGGCGATTATCATTCTCTACTGTCTGGCTAAGTTCGCGCCGTGCGGTCGAAAGACGATCGCGCCATCCATTCGCCCACCCCAACCGGAAGGCCTCGCATCGTGCGTAATCTCTACAAGTCCGCAGCTTTCGCCGCGTTCCTGGCGCTCTCCGCCGCCGGCGCAGCCCAGGCCCAGATCACCACGGCGCCCGCCGCTGTCCAGGCCGGGACCTACAAGCTCGATCCGTCCCACGGCAAGATCACCTGGTCGGTGACCCACTTCGGCTTCTCCACCTATATCGGCCAGTTCTCATCGGTGAACGCCACCCTGAAGCTTGACCCGAAGGCGCTCGGCGCCTCGGCGCTGAACGTGACCGTCGACGCCACCTCGCTCGGCAC
>DASRRU010000237.1:0-4348 GCA_035656795.1 Phenylobacterium sp.
GCCCTGGCCCTCGGCGACTTGCGCGGTTATTTCCTCCGCGCTCTGAGGTTCGCGGGTCCACAGGGCCCCCATGATCACGCTCTCGGCCGTGCTGATCTTCATGTTTACACCCGTAATCGTTGGCTATCGATTACATCGGTAAACACTGAAGTCAAGCCCGGCTCCGACCGTCCCGGCGAACGCCGGGACCGAAGCCGAATCCAAAGCTGCAGCAAGGCTGCCCGGAAGCCGTATGGATCCCGGCGTTCGCCGGGATGATCGGTGGATGGGGGTGGCCTTCGCGCGCTAGAACAGCGGGTGCTTTTCCACCCACCGATTCCCCACCTGCCGCCCAGATGACCGATACCACCACCGCACCGCCCGGCGCCCCTGGCGACCGGATCATCGACGAGCCGCTGAGCGAGGCGCTCAGCCGGCGCTACCTGGCCTATGCGCTGAGCGTGATCACCGACCGGGCGCTGCCGGATGTGCGCGACGGGCTGAAGCCGGTGCAGCGGCGCGTGCTCTACGCCATGCGCGAGATGCGGCTGAACCCGGACGCGGCGGCCCGCAAGTGCGCGAAGGTCGTGGGCGAGGTGATGGGCGGCTATCACCCGCACGGCGACCAGTCGATCTACGACACGCTCGTCCGCATGGCCCAGGACTTCGCCCAGCGCTATCCGCTGGTCGACGGCCAGGGCAACTTCGGCAACATCGACGGCGATAACCCCGCCGCCATGCGCTACACCGAGGCCAAGCTCACCGAGGCGGCGACCCTGCTGCTCGACGGCATCGACGAGGACGCCGTCGACTTCAAGGCGACCTACGACGGCCAGGACACCGAGCCGGTCGTCCTGCCCACCGGCTTCCCGAACCTCTTGGCCAACGGCGCCACCGGCATCGCGGTCGGCATGGCGACCTCCATTCCGCCGCACAACGCCCACGAGCTGATCGACGCCTGTCTGGCGCTGCTGGCCAACCCCGAGGCCACCACCGCCGACCTGATGGTCCACGTGAAGGGCCCCGACTTCCCCACCGGCGGGGTGATCGTCGAGCCGGCCCGGTCCCTGCTGGAGACCTACGAGACCGGCCGCGGCGGGGTGCGCCTGCGCGCCCAGTGGTTCAAGGAGGAGACCGGCCGCGGCACCTATCAGATCGTGGTCACCCAGATCCCCTACCAGGTGAAGAAGGCCGACCTGGTCGAGCAGCTGGCCGAGCTGATCGAGGCCAAGCGCGTGCCCCTGCTGGGCGACGTCCGCGACGAGAGCGCCGAGGATGTGCGCCTGGTGCTGGAGCCCAAGTCCCGCAACGTCGAGCCGGAAGTCCTGATGGAGAGCCTGTTCAAGCTCTCCGACCTGGAGAACCGTTTCAGCGTCAACCTCAACGTCCTCGACGCCCGCGGCACGCCCGGCGTGAAGGGCCTGAAGCAGGTGCTGCAGGCCTTCCTCGACCACCGCCGCGAGGTGCTGGTCCGCCGGGCCCGCCACCGCCTGGGCAAGATCGAGGCCCGGCTGCACATCCTCGACGGCCTGCTGATCGCCTACCTCAACCTCGACGAGGTGATCCGCATCGTCCGCTACGAGGACGAGCCCAAGGCGAAGTTGATCGAGGCCTTCGAGCTCTCCGAGATCCAGGCCGAGGCGATCCTCAACACCCGCCTGCGCCAGCTCGCCCGCCTGGAAGAGATGGAGCTGCGCCGCGAGCATGCCGAGCTGGCCGAGGAGCGCGACGGGATCTTAGGGATGCTGGCCGACGACAAGGCCCAGTGGAAGCTGGTGGGCGAGGGGCTGAAGCACACGCTCAGCATCGTCGGCGCCAAGACCACGCTCGGCAAACGCCGCAGCGTCTTCGCCGACGCCCCGGAAGTGGACGCCGAAGCCGCCATCGAAGCGATGATCGTGCGCGAGCCGATCACCGTGATCCTGTCCGACCGCGGCTGGATCCGCGCCGCCAAGGGCCGCGTCGACGACCCCTCGGAGCTGAAGTTCAAGGAGGGCGACAAGCTGGCCTTCCTGGTCCCGGCCGAGACCACCGACAAGCTGTTGATCTTCGCCTCCGACGGCCGGTTTTTCACGCTCGCGTGCGACAAGCTGCCGGGCGCGCGCGGCCACGGCGAGCCGCTGCGCCTGATGATCGACCTCGACGACCGCGTGGGCCTGGTCGACGTCTTCGTCCACAAGCCCGGCGCCCGGCGCATCCTGGCGTCCAAGGAGGGCTACGGCTTCATCCTGCCGGAGGAGGAGGCGATCGCCTTCCGCCGGGCCGGCAAGCAGGTGCTCAATCCCGGCCCCAAGGGCGCGCTGGTCAGCCTGCTGCTGGGCGCCTCAGATCAGCTCGCCGTCATCGGCGACAACGGCAAGATCCTGATCTTCCCCACCGCCGAGTTGCCGGAGATGCCCCGCGGCAAGGGCGTCAAGCTGCAGGCCTACCGCGAGGGGGGGCTGCGCGACGCAACGGCCTTCAACGCCGGCGAGGGCGCGGCCTGGATCACCGCCGACGGCCGCAACCGCGACTGGCCCGAATGGCGCGAGTGGCTGGGCAAGCGCGCCGGCGCCGGCAAGCTCGCGCCCCGCGGCTTCCCGGCCACCAAGCGGTTCCGGCCCAAGGGCTAGGGACCCGCCAAAGTTCGCCCCGTCGGAAAAGATTCCCGGCCCTATTTCCGTTGGCGTCGCGGAACGCGCTTCGGCGCGGGCTCCGGTTCCTGACATGAGAAAGACCGCGGCGCCTGGGACGTGAGCCCGGGGCCGAACCGGACAGCGTAAGCCCGGCGGCCCCCACGGCCAAAGAATTGGCGTTCACGATTTGTGTCGGCGACGGGGCGGTTCCGGCCAGGTCCTTTTCCCGTCGCGGGAGAAGGTGGCCTGCGCAGCAGGTCGGATGAGGGGGTGTGTGGCGCAGCCGGCGCGGCGTCGGATGATGCTGAGATTTCTGTGAATTCCCCTCATCCGTCAGGCGTCCGCCTGACACCTTCTCCCGCGAGGGGAGAAGGGACACACTGTCGCCGCCATGGCCGCCCCCGATGACGACGCCCAGCCCACCGCCTACATCGCGCGCACCCACGCCTGGTACGCGGCGCTTGGCTATGCCGAGCCCTATCGCTACGCCCAGTTCGCCGAGGTCCCGTTCACGACGCTCGGCCAACCGCTCGCCGAGACCAAGGTGGCGCTGATCACCACCGCCGCGCCCTATCGGCCCGAGCTCGGCGACCAGTCGGCGCGCGCGCCCTACAACGCCGCCGCCAAGTTCCATGCGGTCTATTCCGGCGACACGTCGCACGACCACGACCTGCGGGTCAGCCACGTCAGCGTCGACCGCGCCCACCTGGAGGACGACGCAAGTTGCTGGTTCCCGCTGCCGGCGCTGCGCCGCGCGGCCGCGAGGCGCCGAATTGGCGGCTTGACCGCCCGCTTCCACGGCGTCCCCACCACCTACAGCCAGCGCCACACCCTGCAGGTCGACGCGCCTGAGGTTCTGGCCCGCTGCCGCGAAGACGGCGCGGACGCCGCCGTCCTGGTCGCCAACTGCCCGGTCTGCCACCAGACGCTGAGCCTCACCGCCCGCACCCTGGAAGCCGCCGGCCTCCCCACCGTCCTGATGGGCGCCGCCAGGGACATCGTCGAGCTCTGCGGGGTCCCGAGGTTCCTGTTCAGCGATGTGCCCCTAGGCAGCGCCGCGGGCCTGCCGTGGGACGTGGGCTCCCAGGACGCGACCCTCGACCTGGCCCTCAGCCTCCTGGCGACCGCGACGGGGCCCCGCACCACCGTCCAGAACCCGCTGAGGTGGCCGGGGCCGCCGGGCTGGCGCGCGGACTATCTGAGCCTGGCGGGACTGTCGGCGGAGGACCTGGCTCGGGCGCGGGTGCGGAATGATGAGGTGAGGGCGGTGGGACCGGGGGGTACGGGAGGGGGTGTTGATTGACCGAGAACGCTAGGGATGTGCTCAGCGCCGGCGCTAACAGAGCGGCAGCCACCGCTCCGCATAGCGGGGCAGGGAAGCCCTCTAAAGTCCAGAATGCAATCTTAGGACGTTGCGCCCGAATAGGGTGGGGAAGTTGGTAGCGTAGAGCGACAATCTGATATTTTCGAATTCAAAATCTCAGCGCAGGGTGCGGAATATTTGTGCCCCGAATGAGGTGTTGAGCCGGATTTCCGACGCAAAGTCGCGGGGGAATCCAATCTCGGCGGTGGTGGTCGTTGACGATATAGCGGCTACAGGGCGAACGCTTGCTGACGGTATCGCTGACTTCGCAGAAGAAGTAGGCGAAGTGCTTCAAAGCGAAGGGGTGAAGCTACTCGTCTGCGCGCCCTATGCGGACGCGGTCCGCGATAGATCTCGTACTTAAAAAGCTGAAATCGCTAGGTGTAGACGG
>DASRRU010000238.1:0-9870 GCA_035656795.1 Phenylobacterium sp.
ATCTTCTCCGAGCGCGAGAGCCACGCCGCCTACTTCCTGCAGGAGCAGGACATGACCCGCTACGACGCGGTCAATTACATCGCCCACGGCATCGCCAAGAAGGCCGGCGCCACCGAGGCGAAGCCCGTCAAGGGCGCCTCGGACGACGAGGACAAGCCCACCGTCAAGACCGGCGGCGAGGCGCTTGAGGCCTATTGCGTCAACCTCAACGAGAAGGCCAAGCAGGGCAAGGTCGACCCGCTGATCGGCCGCTCGGCGGAGGTGGAGCGTTGCATCCAGATCCTCTGCCGGCGCACCAAGAACAACCCGTTGCTGGTGGGCGACCCGGGGGTCGGCAAGACCGCCATCGCCGAAGGCCTGGCGCGCAAGATCGTCAACCACCAGGTGCCGGAAGTCCTGGCAGGCTCGACCATCTTCTCCCTGGACATGGGCTCGCTGCTGGCTGGCACCCGCTACCGCGGCGACTTCGAAGAGCGCGTGAAGCAGGTGGTCAAGGAACTGGAGAACCACCCCGACGCGGTGCTGTTCATCGACGAGATCCACACAGTGATCGGCGCGGGCGCGACTTCGGGCGGAGCGATGGACGCCTCAAATCTGCTGAAGCCGGCATTGGCCTCGGGCACGCTGCGGTGCATGGGCTCGACGACCTACAAGGAGTTCCGCCAGCACTTCGAGAAGGACCGCGCGCTTGTCCGCCGGTTCCAGAAGATCGACGTCAACGAGCCCACCATCGATGACACGATCAAGATCCTGAAGGGCCTGAAGATCTACTACGAGGAGTTCCACAAGCTCCGCTACACCAACGACGCCATCAAGGCGGCGGTGGAACTGTCGGCCAAGTACATCAACGACCGCAAGCTGCCGGACAAGGCCATCGACATCATCGATGAGGCCGGGGCGTCCCAGATGCTGCTGCCCGAAGGCAAGCGGAAGAAGATCATCGGCCTGAAGGAGGTCGAGGCGGTCGTGGCCAAGATCGCCCGCATCCCGCCGAAGTCGGTCTCCAAGACCGACACCGAGGCGCTGAAGCAACTGGAGACCGACCTGAAGCGGGCGGTCTACGGCCAGGACGACGCCATCGACCAGCTCTCTTCGGCCATGAAGATGGCCCGGGCAGGCCTGCGCGACGCCAACAAGCCGATCGGCTGCTACCTCTTCTCGGGCCCCACCGGCACCGGCAAGACGGAAACCGCCCGTCAGCTCGCCTCGACGCTGGGCATCGAGCTCCTGCGCTTCGATATGAGCGAGTACATGGAGCGCCATACCGTGAGCCGCCTGATTGGCGCGCCTCCCGGCTATGTGGGCTTCGACCAGGGCGGCCTCTTGACCGACGCCGTCGACCAGCACCCGCATGCGGTTGTCCTGCTCGACGAGATCGAGAAGGCGCACCCGGACGTCTACAACATCCTGCTGCAGGTCATGGACCATGGGGCCCTCACGGACTCCAACGGCAAGAAGATCGACTTCCGCAACGTAGTCCTGATCATGACCACCAACGCCGGCGCCGCCGACGCCCAGCGCAACTCCATCGGCTTCGGCCGCGGGAAGCAGGACGACGAGGCCGAGGAGGCGATCAAGCGGGTGTTCACGCCGGAGTTCCGCAACCGCCTCGATGCGGTGGTGGCCTTCCGCTCGCTGACGCCGGAGATCATCAAGCAGGTCGTCCAGAAGTTCATCATGCAGCTGGAGGCCCAGCTCGCCGACCGTCACGTGACGATCGAGACGACCGACGACGCGGCCGACTGGCTGGCGAAGAACGGCTTCGACGAACTCTACGGCGCCCGTCCCCTCGGCCGGGTCATCCAGGAGAACATCAAGAAGCCGCTGGCCGACGAGATCCTGTTCGGAAAGCTGGTCAAAGGCGGCCACGTCAAGGTGGTGCTCCGGGACGGCAAGCTGGCCTTCGAGATCGAGGGCGACGACCGCGAACCCGGCGCTCCGGTGATCGAGACGCCCGCCGAGGCGGAAGAGGCCTTGCCGGTCGACTAGCGGGCCGCCTCAGGAAATGCGGAAAGCCCCGGGTTCGCGCCCGGGGCTTTTTTTATCCCGCTGTCGCGGGGAAAGCCGCGATCCAAGCGGCGCGGTTCCACGCAGGCTCGGCTCTGTTGCCGCTCAGCATGGGTCCCGGCCTTCGCCGGGACAATCGGAGTTCAGCTGATCTTCGCCGCGATCTGCTCGGCCAGCACCTTCAGCTCCGCCGGGTCGGCCATGCCGCCGGCGGCGTGGCGGCCCAGCGGCACGCCCTCCCAGCGCGGGATGATATGGAAGTGCAGGTGGTAGACCGTCTGCCCTGCCGGTGCGCCGTTGAACTGGGTCACCACGATGCCATCGGGATTGAGCGCGGCGCGCACGGCGCGCGTCACACGCTGGACGCCCAGGATCACGTTGCTGAGCACCGCGGGTTCTTCATCCAGCAGGTTGCGGGCGTGTGAATGTTTGGGGATCACCAGGGTGTGGCCCTTGGCCTGCGGGAAGACATCCATGAACGCCATGACGTGGTCGTCCTCGAACACCTTCGCGGCCGGCAGTTCACCCCGCAGGATTTTGGCGAAGATGTTGCCGCCGTCGTAGGTCCCGTCCAAGCTCATGCGCGTCGCTCCTGATTGGAGCTGTCGTAGCAAATCGCTCTGGAGGGTGGAACGATGGCCGGCAAGGAAGGGTCAAGTGACAAGCCCACGGGATTGACCGAACGCCAGCAGAAATGGTTCGCCTCGGTGCAGGCCAGCCTGGAGCGGGATACCGGAAAATCCCTCGACGAGTGGGTGACGATCGCCAGGACCTGTCCGCACGACAAGCCCAGGGCTCGCTCCGACTGGCTGCGCGAGCACCACGGCCTGGGGGTCAATCGCGCCGCGCACGTGCTGTCAGTCGCCTTTCCCTCCGAGATGCGATGGGACGACGCGACGCCCCTGCGGACGGCGCTTTGGACTGACCCGGCGTCCGAGGCGATCCTGCAGGCCCTGGAGACGGCGGCCGCCAAGCTTCCGGACATCACCATCGGCCAGCGCAAGTCCTTCACCGCCTGGTCGCGAAAGGTGCAGATGGCCGCCGCGCGACCCGTGAAGGGCGGCCATGCCATGGTCGGCTTCGCCGTGGAGCCCGACGCCGACCCACGGCTCATGCCCCGAGGCAAGAGCGAGAGCTGGGGTGACCGGCTGAAGGGCCAGATGGTGCTGACCTCGCCGGATCAGGTGGACACGTCCATCGAGGCCTTGCTCAGGCAGGCCTGGGAGCGATCCTAAAGCCAAGCGAATATTCGGCGCATCGTGCATTCCCCTGGCAGGGGAACCCCGTTGCATACGTGGAAGAGTCGCCCACAAGCCCTTGGCTTCGCGCGTTTTCACGCATGTGCGTGGGTGAGTCAGTTCGAGTTTTGGGGATTGTGGTATGCGTAAATTGAAGCTTCTGGCCGCCGGCGCGGCCGTCGCCCTGCTGACCGCGGCGTCCGCCGCTGGCGCCCAGACCTTCTCCAATGGACCGGTGACCGGCGACATCGGTTCGTTCGGGTTCGCCGACTCCCAGACCTATGGCGAAGTCTTCACGGCGCAGGCCACCGGCGACCTCTCCAGCTTCACCATGTACCTGGACGGCGCGATCGGCGGCACTCTGTACGGCGGTGTCGGCGTCTGGAATTGCGGCGCATCCTTCACGTTCGGCTGCGGCGTGAGCAGCACCCTGTCCGACAGCGCTTCAGTGGCCGCCGACCATGGGGGCGCCTACAGCTTCTCCCCCGACGTCGAGGTCACCGCCGGCGCCGTCTACGTCGCCTACCTCAGCGTCTTCGGGGCCGACAACAACGGCCAAGGAACGACGAACATGCCGTTGGGCACGAACGGCGGCGGCTTCGACTATTTCGTTTGGAACAATTCGAACGGCGGGCCTGGCAACACAGGTTGGAACTATGGCGAGAACCTCGGCGACGGCCGCCTGGATCTGACCATCGGCGGCGGCGCAGTGCCGGAACCGGCGAGCTGGGCGCTGATGGTCCTGGGCTTTGGCAGCCTGGGCGCCATCGCGCGTCGTTCGCGCCGGCGCGGCGCGGCGGTCGCGACCGCCTGATTAGGCGCGGCAGCGACGATCGGGAAAGGGCCGCCGCGAGGCGGCCTTCTTCTTTTCAGACATCGTCCTTGCGGAACGGCGAATACTCTTCGGTCAGCCACTCCATCTCCTGCTCGACGCCTTGCCTTTCCTGCATGACAAAGCGTTCGACAGGACCGCGCAGCGCCGGGTCGGCGATGTAGTGGGCGGAGTAGACGGGGCTCGGCAGATAGCCGCGGGCGATCTTGTGCTGGCCCTGGGCGCCGGCTTCCACGCGGGCCAGGCCCCGCGAAATCGCCCATTCGATGGCCTGGTAGTAGCAGAGCTCGAAATGGAGGAATGGCACGTCCTCGACGCAACCCCAGTTGCGGCCGTAGAGGCAATCGTCGCCGATCATGTTGAGCGCGCCGGCGATCCACCGCCCGTCCCGTCGGGCCATGATCAGCAGCACGCGGTCGGCCATTCGTTCGCCCAGCAGGGAGAAGAAGCTCCGCGTCAGATATGGCCGGCCCCACTTGCGCGAGCCGGTGTCCGTATAGAAGCCGAAGAAGGCGTCCCAGTGCTCTTCGCCGATATCGGCGCCGGTCAGGCCGAGAATCTCGAGGCCCTCGACGGCGTCACGCCGCTCACGCTTGATGGTCTTGCGCCGGCCGGATGAAAGCGCTGCCAGAAAGTCGTCGAAGGTCGCATAGCCGCGGTTGTGCCAGTGGTATTGCTGGCCCTCGCGCAGCGCCAGCCCCTGCTCGCCCATCCACCGCCACTCGTCCTCGGTGGGGAAGTTCACGTGGAAAGAAGATGACCCGTAGCGCTCGCACAGGGTCAGCGCCCCGCCCAACAGGAAGCGCCGCGCTTCGTCCGCGTCGACGTCGGGCCTGACGAGCAGGCGCGGCCCCGTGGCCGGGGTGAAAGGCGCCGCGGAGAGCAGCTTGGGGTAGTACTGGCCGCCCGCCCGCTCATAGGCGTCGGCCCAGGCGTGATCGAAGATGTATTCCCCCTGGCTGTGCGACTTTCGGTAGAGCGGCATGACCGCGGCCACGCGCCCCTCCTCGTCCTCGATGGCCAGGTGCTGCGGGCCCCAGCCGGTCCGCTCGACGGCGCAGTGCGACACCTCCAAGGCGTCCAGGAAGTCATAGCGGACGAAGGGGTTGCCCGCGTAGGCGGCATTGTCGGCGCAGGCGTCCCAGGCCTCCCGCCCGATCTCGGCGATGCGCCGGCAGACGCGAACCGCCGGCTTCAGGCTCACGCCCAAGTCCTCAGCAAGGGGAGAATCCCTCGAAGATCAGGTTGTCGCAGTCGCCGCGGATCGCCTCCCACTGGGCGGGCTCACGCACCGTCCAGGCGACGATCGGCAGGCCCTCCACCCGGAAACCGGCGGCCACATTGCTGGGCAGCATGTCGATGCCGAGCGCCAGGAAGTGCGGCTTGGCGATCGCCACATGCTCCAGACGCGCGAAGCTCTTGCGCTGGTCCTCGGAAAGCTGTGGCGCGCGCTTGTACGAATAGCTGTCCAGGCCGCGCATCACGCCCGGAAACCGCTCGGCGAACCAGGCGTGGGAATAGGGATTGAAGCCGATCACGCAGACCGGGCCGGCATGGTCGATGATGATCTCGTGGGTGCGCTGCTCCAGCGGGCCGACATGGCCATAGGGCGTCTTGAGTTCGATGTGGACCATGGCCCGGCGGCCGACCAGCGCCAGGGTCTCCGGCAATGTCGGGATCCGTTCGTCACTGCCCTTGAGACGCAGCTCCGCCAATTCGGCGACGGTGCGGTCGCCAAGGCGACCCGGGACGCCGGTCATCCGCTCCAGGTCGTCGTCGTGGAAGACCATCGCCTCGCCGTCGGCGGAAAGCTGAACATCGAGCTCGATGCCGTATCCGGCCGCGCACGCGGCCTGAAAGGCGCCAAGGGAGTTCTCCGGCGGGCCATCGGGGGCCCACAGCCCACGATGGGCGATGGCCGGCTCGAAGAGCCGCTCCCAGGCCTCGCCGAATCTTTCCTTCATGACGGGGTCTTCACGAGACGGCCACCACCGCGTCCACCTCCACGGCGAAGTTCATCGGCAGGCGGTAGACGCCGACGGCCGAGCGAGCATGGCGTCCGGCGTCGCCGAAGGCCTCGACCATCAGGTCCGAGCAGCCGTTCATCACCTGCGGGATCTCGAAGAAGCCAGGTCCGGCCTGGACGAAGCCGCCCAGCTTGACCACCCGCACCACGCGGTCGAGGTCGCCCTCGCAGGCGGCGCGCATTTGGGCCAACAGGCTGAGGCCGCACAGGCGCGCCGCGGCGCGCGCGGTCGCCAGGTCGACGTCCTCGCCGACGACGCCCTTGATGCCGCCGTTGGCGTCCAGCGACACCTGGCCGGAGATGTGGATGAGATCGCCGACCCGTACGAACGGGACATAGTTGGCGACGGGGGCGTTGGGCTGCGGCAGGACAACGCCCGCGGCGGCCAGTCGGTTTTCGATCTGAGACATGCGCCCTGGTCTAGCGCCCTCCCCCCGTTAGGAAAAGGAGGGCCTCGCCAGGAAAAGGCGACCTACATGAGAAAAGGCCCGGAGCGGGGGGCTCCGGGCCTTCAAACCCATCGGCGGGACCAAAGGCCCGGCGCCGTACGCGGGTGACTTCTCTTAGCGAGCGGCTTGAACGCGCTCGACCATGGCGGTCATGCGCTCGTTCAGCGGCTTCATGCTGTCCTTCACCGAGGCCGAGACCGTCTCGGTCATGCGGCCGAGTTCAGCCATGTAGGCTTCCAGCGCCGACTTGGCGAAGGAGGTCTGGAGCTCGACAACTTCCTGCACGGACTTGGCGGCCGACAGCGACTTGGCGGCGGCGACCTGGTTCTCGAACGAGGTCTTCGAGAAGGCCATGGCCTGCGCGCCCAGGGCTTCGGCGCCCTTGGTGGCGGCGGTCACCGAGGCGACGACGGCTTCCAGGTTCTTCTTGGAATGGGCGTTGGCGTCGTTCAGGGCGGCGAGCGTCTTTTCCACGCCATCCTTGAACGCGACGTTGGAGGCGGAGGTGAATTGGTCAACGGTGGACTTCACGGCTTCGGCAGCGGCCATCGGTCTACTCCTGGTTCGAGGGTGCGGCGGGCGCCGCGGTGCAAGGACGATTTGAGGGCGAAAGCCCATTGAACACACCAGACTTATTTCATGTTGCAGTGCAGCAGTCAACGTCTTTTTGTGCAGTGCACAATGACGTGAGAACGAGGCGCCGGGCGCCACATATCGCCGGTTTGCGCCGCACCGCGACAAAACAACTCGTTCAACACCTGTTTACTCTAATTTCAGCATCGGGCTGTCATGCTACAAAGATTCAGGGGCGGCCCGATGGCCGTTCGCAAACCTTTGATTCGACGGACGAAGCATGATCCAGCACGCCCGCCGCCTGTTCCTAGCGTTAGGTCTGGCCGCCACGACTGCCCTGGCATCCATCGCCACTCCGGCGAGCGCCCAGATCCCCTACTTCCAGAACCTGCTGGCCGCCTCGCAGACCAAGTACGCAGCCATCGTCGTGGACGCGAAGTCCGGCGAAATCCTCTACGCCAAACACGCCGACAGCCCGCGCTACCCGGCGTCGATCACGAAAATCATGACGCTGTATCTGACCTTCGAGGCCCTGGCCTCCGGCAAGATGCACCTGGACGACCGGGTCATGGTCTCACCGCACGCCGCGGCCCAGGCGCCGACCAAGCTGGGCGTCCGCGCCGGCGATTCGGTTAGCGTCGAGGACGCCATGGACGGCATGGCCACCAAGTCGGCCAACGACATGGCGGTGGCCATGGCCGAGAAACTGGGCGGAACCGAAAGCCGATTCGCCGCCCTGATGACCCTGCGCGCCCAGGAACTGGGCATGCAGAACACCCATTTCGTCAACGCCTCGGGCCTGCCCGACAGCCGCCAGCTGACCACGGCCCGCGACATCGCCATCCTGTCGCGCGCGGTGATGCGCGACTATCCGCAGTACTACAAGCTGTTCAGCCTGCAGGAATTCCGCTTCCGCGGCCAGACCATCGCCAACCACAACCACCTGCTGGGCCGTATGCCGGGCGTGGACGGTCTGAAGACCGGCTTCACCAACGCCTCGGGCTTCAACCTGGCGGTCTCGGCCGTGCGCGATAACCGCCGGCTGATCGCCGTGGTCATGGGCGGGCCGACGACGGCCCAGCGCGACCAGAACGCCGAGGACCTGCTGCTCACCGGATTCGACGTCATGCGCCGCCGCGGTCTGGGCGAAAAGATCGTGGTCGCCCAGAACCAGTTCGAGCCCACCGAGCTCAACGGCCCTGTCGTCAGGCCGCCGACGGAACAGGGCGACGGCGAACAGGCTCAACTGAAGATCGAACTCACCGGGGCGCCCGCGAGCAAGGCCGGCAAGGTCCAGGTCGACGGCCACCGCGGCCGCGGCGAGCAGGCGACGATCGCCAAGGCCAAGTGGGCCGTTCAGGTCGGCGAGTTCCGCTCCAAGACCGACGCCCACAAGCAGATCGCCCTGGTCGAGAAGAAGTTCGCCGACCACGTCGACGGCGCCCGCGGCGCCGCGGAAAAGCAGGGCCGGAAGTACAAGGCGGTGTTCACCGGCCTGACCGAAGCCGACGCCAAGGGCGCCTGTAGCGCCATGAAGGCCCGGCGACTGGCCTGCATGGTCATCGAACCGGCCTGACCGACAGCTAGTCCCGCAGCAACCGGTCCCGCGCGGCGTTGAGCTGCGCGGCCAGTCCCGTCGTGCCGCCCTTGTCGGGGTGGGCCATGCGGATCAGGCGACCGTAGGCCGCCTGGATCTCTTCTTCCGTCGCCTCGGGCCCAACGCCCAGGATCGAGCGGGCCTCCTTCACGCCCATCTCGCTTGAGGCGGCCGGCGGACGCGGCGCGCGGGGGGCGTTGATCCGCGCGGTGGTCACCAGCCACAGGCCCAGGATCACCAGGACGATGGAGATTTCCCAGCCGCCACGCAGGCCGACGTAGGCCGCCGCCGCGAAGGCGGCGATGGAGAAGGCGCCCGACAGGAACCGCCACTCGCGCCGCTTCAGCATCGTGCCGCCACGACCCAGGCCCACGAGGAACCACAGCACCGCGGCCCCTAGGGCGAGGTAGAGCATGGCTATTCCGCGGCGATCTGCTCGGCGTCGGAGAAGCCCGAGAGGCCCAGCGCCGTCATCAGGGCCCGCAGTTCCTGACGCGCGGCCACATGCTGCAGGGACATCACCACCGGCCGGATGGTCGGCGACAAGTCCGCCACCGTCAGGCCGAACGGAAAGAGCTCGCGGTAGATCACCCGGTCGCGCAACCCCGGCCCGATGCGAAATCCGACCTTGCGCGACAGGGTCTCGATCCGCTCTTCCAGGCGTTTGCGGTTGCGCGCCTCAGTGGGGGCGAGACGGTTGCGCAGGACCACCCAGTCGATCTGCTTGCGGTCCTTGACGGCGCGGGCCTTGCGGCTGTTCCAGACCGTCTCGGAATAGAGGCTGTGGCGCTTCAGCTCGAGCGTCACGGGATCGACCACGCCCAGCATATCGAAGTCCACGAAGCTGTCGTTCATCGGGGTGACGATCAGGTCGGCCTGGCCGTGGGCGGCGCGGCTGATCGCCGTATCGCTGCCGGGGGTGTCGATCAGCACGAAGTCAGCCCGGGCGCCGACATCGGCGAAGGCCTCCTCGAAACGGGCCAGAGCTTCTTCGTCGGTGGCGCGCGCCAGCGCCGCGCCGTCGCTGCTGAGCGGATGCTCGATCGGCATGGGCGCGACCACCCCGTTGGCGTCGAGCCAGGCGCGGCGGTTGGCGAAGAAGTGCGAGGTCGACTGCTGGCGCAGGTCCAGATCCAGCACCGCGACAG
>DASRRU010000239.1:0-10259 GCA_035656795.1 Phenylobacterium sp.
GGATCCTCCGCTTGGAACCTCAGTCCTCGTCCTCGGCTTCCACCATAAGGTCATTGAAGGCGTCGATCACTTGGTCGAGCTGCTCGGCCGAGCTCGCGAACTCCACCACCTCGCCGTCATCGCCGGTCAATCGCAGGACGAAGTCGTTCGTCCGGACCTCAATCGCAAACTTGGCCAGTTGTTTCATGCAGCGCTCCTCCGCGCCCCTAAAGCACGGAGGTTGGGCGAGCCTCAAGCCGACCCTAGCAGAAGGAAGTCGGTTTTCGCCGATAGGGCGGCCCAGGCGCTCCGCCAGCGCCTTTGCCACGGACTCGACGCCACCCGCGGCCCGGCCGTTTGCGCAGCGTCAATGTGTGGCGGACCTAATTGGGGATGTGACCTTGTACTCGGACCCAGGGACGCGTAAATGATAATCAATCGCAATAGGGCAGCCCCAGGGAACGCTCGATGCATGACATGCTTGCCGGGCCGATGACGGCCTGCGCCACAGAGACCGGCGCGATCGGACAGCGCGTGCGGCTGAGTGCGGCCCGGCCCGGCGACCGGGGCGTCATCATCGACGTGCGCGCCGAGAGCCGCCCGGGCGACCATGGTGTTGACGTGGGCGAGTTGCAGCGCCGCCTGCTGGAATTCGGCTTCGTGGAAGGCGCGCGGATCGAGGTGCTGCACGAGGGTGCGATCTGGCGCGATCCGATTGCCGTGCGTCTCGACGACATGCGCATCGGGCTGCGGCGGCGCGACGCCGAGGATGTCTGGATCCTGCTGGACCCGAAATGAGCGACGCTGCGCTGCCGACGGCCCCCTTGCCGAGCGCAAGAGTGGCCTTGGTCGGCAATCCCAACTCCGGCAAGACGGCGCTGTTCAACGCGCTGACCGGCAGCCGCCAGAAGGTCGCGAACTACGCCGGCGTCACCGTCGAGCGGAAGGAGGGGCAGGTCGCCACCGCCGCTGGCCGCACACTGTCTGTCCTCGATCTGCCGGGCACCTATTCCCTGCGCGCCCGCAGCCCGGACGAAGTGGTCACCCGCGATGCGGTGCTGGGCAAGCTGGCCGGCGAGGCGCCGCCGGACGTCCTGGTCTGCGTGGCCGACGCCACCAACCTGCGCCTGGTGCTGCGCCTGATCCTTGAGCTGAAGGCGGTGGGCAGGCCGATGGTGCTGGCGCTCAACATGTACGACATCGCCCAGCGTCAGGGCTTGCGGATTGATCTGGACGGCCTGTCGCGCGATCTGGGCTGCCCGATCGTCACCACCGTGGCGACGCGCAAGCGCGGCGTCGACGACCTGGTGGCGCAGGTCGAGGGCCTGATCGCGGCTGGAGCCCTGCGGACCGGCAACAGCTGGCGCGAGCCGGACGCCACGCAGATCCGCGACGCCCACCGCGAGGCCCAGCGCATCATGAAGGCCAATGTCCGCGCCCCGGAACGGCCCGACACTTTCACCGGCAAGGTGGACTCGGTGCTGCTGCATCCGGTGGCGGGGCTGGCCATCCTGCTCACCCTGCTGTTCGTGATGTTCCAGGCGGTGTTCACCTGGTCCAAGGCGGCAGGCGACCTGATGACCGATGGATTCACCGCCCTGGGCGGCTTCGTGGCCGCGCACCTGCCGGGCGGGATGCTGACGAGCTTCCTGACCGACGGGGTGATTTCCGGCGTGGGTTCGGTGATCGTCTTCCTGCCCCAGATCCTGGTGCTGTTCTTCTTCATCATCCTGCTGGAAGACTTCGGCTACATGGCCCGCGCGGCCTTCCTCATGGACCGGATCATGGGCGGGGCCGGCCTGCACGGGCGCGCCTTCATCCCGCTGCTCTCCAGCTTCGCCTGCGCGATCCCCGGGATCATGTCGACGCGGGTGATCGACAATAAGCGCGACCGGCTGACCACCATCATGGTGGCCCCGCTGATGACCTGCTCGGCGCGGATTCCCGTCTACACCCTGATCATCTCGGCGTTCATCCCCAACCGGACGGTGCTGGGCGTCCTGAGCCTGCCAGGCCTGGTGATGTTCGCCCTCTACGCGGCGGGGATCCTCAGCGCGCTCGGCGTCTCGTTCATCACGCGCAGGCTGTTCTGGCGCGGGGCCGTCGAGCCGTTCCTGATGGAGCTGCCGGCCTACAAGCTGCCCGACCCGATGAACGTGCTGCGCAGCCTCTACCTGCGGGGCAAGATCTTCATCACCCGCGCCGGCACGATCATCTTTCCGATGATGATCCTGGTCTGGTTCCTGTCCTCCTTCCCCGGCGCGCCAGCCGGAGCGACGGGACCGGCGATCAACTACAGCCTGGCCGGCCGGATCGGCCATCTGCTGCAGCCGCTGCTCGCACCGATCGGCTTCAACTGGCAGATGACCGTCGCCCTGATCCCCGGTTTCGCCGCGCGCGAGGTGGCGGTGGCGGCCCTGGGCACCGTCTACGCGATCGGCAATGCCGACGCTGCGCCCGGCGCGCTCGTGACCACTCTGCAGCACAGCTGGTCGGTCGCCACCGGCCTGGCGTTCCTCGCCTGGTACGTCTTCGCGCCGCAATGCGCCTCGACCATCGGGGTGGTGAAGCGCGAGACAAACTCCTGGCTCTGGCCGGCGGTGATGCTGGTCTACATGACCGCGCTCGCCTATCTGGCCGCCTTCATCGTTTATCAGACGGCGCGCGCGTTCGGCCTGGGCTGAGCTAAACCTCAGGGTGCGGATTAACTCCCAGTTCAACCTGCCCTTTAACCCGGCGCTAAACGAGTAGCGCGCAGGATCTCATCGTGCAGAACCCGCGTGGGACAACCCCGATGAACTCAGAAACCTCCGACGGCGGCAAAAAGCCGGCCCGTGGAACCCAGACCCTCGCCAAGCGCGTCCGAGAGGCGCTGCTTTCACTCGGCGGGGAGGCGCACCGCGCCATGGTCATCGAACAGATCGCCAAGCATATGGGCCACGACGCCCGCCAGATCCCCGAAGATCTCGAAGAGGCGGTGATCCTGTCCTTCGAACAGAACTGGCGCGATGAGCGCAGACGCGCCGCCTACGGCTTCCACCTGCCGTTCGGCGAAGGCTCACACCGCTGGAGCGTGCGGGCCCCGGTCTACGCTCACTAAACTGTCGGCGAAGGCGGCGGGGCGTCGCCGCTGAGCTGTCCGGCGGCGGCCTGCAGCCGCGCGAGCAGGCGCTTGAGCAGCGCGACCTCTTCCGGCGCCAGGCCTGAGATCAGCGCGGCCTCATAGGCCAAGGCGAGCGGCGCGATCTCCGCATGCAGGCTCGCGCCTTCCTTGGTCAGCGCCAGGACGTGACTGCGCCCGTCGGCCTGGTGATCGGAGCGCGCCACCAGGCGTCGCGTCAACAGGCCCTGGGCCGCGCGGCTGACCGTCACCTTGTCCATCACCGTGCGCGCGACGATCTGGCCCTGCGTCAGGCCGCCATCCTCGGCGAGGACGCAGATCACCCGCCATTGCGGCACCGTCAGGGCGAAGCGGTCCTGATAGGCTCGAGCGATCAGGCCGGAGACGGCGTTGGAGGCCACCGAGAGACGATAGGGCAGGTAGGCGTCGAGCTTGAGTTCGTCGTCCCGCGTCCCGGCCCCGGTCGCCTCGGCGCTCATCCCGCGGCCACCGTCTGTTCAATGGCGCCGAAGATCGAGTGGCGCTTGGCGTCGCGCATTTCGATCCGCACCGTGTCGCCGGGGCGAAGGAACGGCGTCTTGGGCGCGCCCGAGGCGATGGTCTCGATGGTGCGGACCTCGGCCAGACAGCTGTAGCCGACGCCGCCCTCGCTGACCGGCTTGCCGGGGCCGCCGTCGGGGCCGCGGTTGGAGACGGTGCCCGAGCCCACGATGGAGCCGGCGGAGAGGTTGCGGGTCTTGGCGGCGTGGGCGACCAGGGTCCCGAAGTCGAAGGTCATGTCGACCCCGGCGTCGGCCTCGCCCAGCGCCTTGCCGTTCAGTTCCACCGAGAGCGGGCCGGAGAGCTTGCCGTCGTTCCAGCCGGGGAGCGTGTCGGGCGTCACCGCCACCGGCGAGAAGGCCGAGGCCGGCTTGGACTGGAAGAAGCCGAAGCCCTTGGCGAGTTCGCCGGGGATCAGGTTGCGCAGGGAGACATCATTGCAGAGCATCACCAGGCGAATGGCGGCGAGGGCCTGCTCGCGGCTGGCGCCCTGCGGCACATCGCCGGTGATCACCGCGACTTCTCCCTCCAGGTCGAGGCCCCACGCCGGGTCGGCCAGCGGGATTGGATCGCGGGGGCCCAGGAACATGTCGGAGCCGCCCTGGTACATCAGCGGATCGGTCCAGAAGCTCTCCGGCATCTCCGCGCCGCGCGCCTGGCGCACCAGGGCCACGTGGTTCACATAGGCCGAGCCGTCCGCCCATTGATAGGCCCGCGGCAAGGGGCTCGCCGCGGCGTGTTCGTGGAAGCGCTCCTGCGGCACGGCCCCGTGCTCCAGGCTCTCGGCCAGACCGCGCAGCGCCGGTTCGCAGCCCGCCCATTGGTCCATCGCCGCCTGCAGCGTTGGCGCGATGTGATGGGCTTCGGTGAACCAGGCGAGGTCGTTGGACACCACCACCAGCCGTCCGTCACGGCCGCCCTTCAGGGACGCTAGTTTCATAGGTTCTCCTTCAAGTCCCCGGGCAGGGGATGGCGGCGGATTTCGCGGGTCAGCTTGACGCCGTCCTCATAGTCCTTCGGCTCATAGACCATGACTTCGACCCGGATGTCGCCGCCGGGTTCGTGGTCCCAGAGGTAGCTGCGCTCGAAACAGACCTCGCGGCCGCCGGGCGTGAAGCCTTCGAAGGTATCGCCCCAGGGCGTGTGCCTGGCGAGCTGGGGCCAGCCCAGGCTGAGCGCGCGCTCCAACTCCTCGTGGGCGGCGGCCTCGAGGTCGTCGATGGCGCTCACGCCTAGCCCTTCCAGCTGTCGACGTAGCCGGAATTCTCCACGCTGGCGGCCGCCTCGCCGACCTCCAGCGGATCGCGGGCGTCGATCATCACCGCATATTCGTCGGTGGCCGGTTTGGGCTGAACCAGCATGTTCTTCAGCGCCTTGGGGTGCGGCCCGTGGGTGAAGCCGCTCGGGTGGAACGTCATCATCCCGGCCTCGATGTGGTCGCGGCTGAAGAAGTCGCCGGCGTGGTAGAAAAGCACCTCGTCGAAGTCGTCGTTGTTATGGAAGAATGGCACCTTCAAAGCGCCGGGATCGGTCTCGAAGGGCCGCGGCGCGAAGGTGCAGACCACAAACCGGTCCGAGAGGAACGTCGTGTGGACGGATGGCGGCAGATGGTAGCGGTGGCTGGAGACCGGCCGCAGGTCCGCCACGTTCAGCCGCACCGGCGCGAGGTCGCCGTGCCAGCCGACCGCGTCCAGCGGATTGTAGGGGTAGGTCACCGTCGAGACCTCGCCGCGCTTCTTGATCTCGACCCGATATTCGCCCGGCTCGTCCTGGTGCGCGCGAAAAGCCTCGTCGAGGACCGGCGTCTCCAGCATGGCCGGGTCGAAGAGGGCGTGACCGCCGAGGAGCCCTTTGTCCGGCAGGGTGAAGTGGGTGTTGGTCGCCTGGATCATCAGGACGGCGGTGGGCTCCGCGGGCGCCAGCCGCCACATGGTCCCGCGCGGCAGGTAAAGGTAGTCGCCGGCGCGGTAGGCCAGCCGGCCGTAGTCACAAAAGAGCTCGCCCGCGCCCTGGTGGATGAACAGCAGCTGGTCGCCGTCGGCGTTTCGCGCCAGCGCCGGCATGGGCTGGCCAAGCTTCCAGAAACGGATTTCGACGGCGGAGTTTCCGAGCACCATGCCGGCCGCCCAGGGGCTGGGCTCAGCGGCGTTCAGCGCATTGAGGTCGAAGGCGCGGGGCCGCAAGGGCCCCTCGAAATTCACCCAGCCGGTGGGCGGGCGTCTGTGGTGAATGAAGGCGGCTGGACCGAAGAAGCCTTCCTTGGAGATTTCCCGCTCATAGGTGCCCGGCGGCATGTCCGCGTGGGCCTGGCGAGAGTGCAGGCCCTGAGCGGCGCGGACGGGAATCCAATTGCGGTTCGGCATCAGGGTTCGTCCTTGTAGATCGAGACCTCGAGCGGCCGCCCGTCGGCGATGCGGGCGCGGTACATGCCCGAGGTGTTGAAGCCCCAGGCCATCTGGCCGTCCGGACTGACGGCGATGACACCGCCCTGGCCGCCGAGAGCGGTCAGCTCCTTGTGGATCACCTCATCGACCGCCGCCTGCAGGCTAAGGCCCTTCAGTTCGACCAGGGCGCAGATCTGACGGGCGACGCTCAGGCGGATGAAATATTCCCCCTCGCCGGTGCCGGAGACGGCGGCGGATCGGTCGGAAGCGTAGGTGCCTGCGCCGATCAGGGGCGCATCGCCCACCCGGCCCCAGCGCTTGCCGGTGGTGCCGCCCGTCGAGGTGCCGGCCGCGACGTGGCCTTTGGCGTCGCAGGCCACGACACCCACCGTCCCGCGCTTGCCCTCGTCGTGGGCCAGCGCCGCGTGGCTCAAGTCGCTGCAGGCGCCTTGGGGCCGTGACGGAACCGGCAGGCCCTCGCGCACGAGCTGCGCCTCAAGCGCACGCCAGCGTCGTTCGACGAAGTAGTAGCTGGGATCGACCTCCGTCAGTCCCTCGGCGGCGACGAAGGCGTCGGCGCCGCTGCCGGTCATCAGGACGTGGGGCGAGCGCTCCATGACGGCGCGGGCTGCGGAAATCGGATTGCGCGCCCGGGTCAGGCCGGCCACCGCGCCGGCGGCGAGCGTCGCGCCGTCCATGATCGCGGCGTCAAGCTCCACGCGGCCGTCGGCGGTGAAGACCGCGCCGCGTCCGGAGTTGAACAGCGGGTCGTCCTCCAGGACGTGGATCGCGGCCTCGACCGTGTCGAGCGCCGCGCCGCCCTTGCGCAGCACCGAAGCGCCGGTTTCGGCGGCTCGGGCAAGGACGCCGCGATAGGCGCGATCCTGTTCGGGATTCAAGTCGGCGCGGTCGATGACGCCGGAGCCGCCGTGGACGACTAGGGACCAGTTGGATGTACTCATCGCCCCTACTTAGGCGGAAGCACGCCGCGGCGCATCTGGTCCTGTTCAATAGACTCGAACAGGGCTTTGAAATTGCCTTCGCCGAACCCCTCGTTGCCCTTGCGCTGGATTATCTCGAAAAAGATCGGGCCGATCATGTTCTCGGTGAAAATCTGCAGCAACAGGCCCTGGCCCTCGGTGGGCGCGCCGTCGAGCAGGATCTTGTCGGCCTTCAGCCGCTGCAGGCTTTCGCCGTGGCCGGGCACGCGAGCGTCGAGCCGCTCGTAATAGGTGTCGTTGGTGTCCTGGAACTTGACGCCCTGCTCGCGCATCGACTCCACCGAGTGGAAAATGTCGTCGGTCCCCAGCGCCACGTGCTGGATGCCCTCGCCGTGGTAGTCGCGCAGGAATTCCTCGATCTGCGAATGCTCGTCCTGGCTCTCGTTCAGCGGGATGCGGATCTTGCCGTCGGGGCTGGTCATGGCCTTGGAAAAGAGGCCCGTCTGCGCGCCCTCGATGTCGAAGTAGCGGATTTCCCGGAAGTTGAAGATGCGCTCGTAGAAATCGGCCCACTTGGCCATGTTGCCGCGATGGACATTGTGGGTCAGGTGGTCGAGGTAGGTGAGGCCCTTGGAATTGCCCGCCGCCGCTTCGGCCGCGCCTGGGATGGGCACGAAGTCCACGTCATAGATCTCCTGGGCCCCATAGCGGTCGACCAGATAGAGGTTCGAGCCGCCGATCCCCTCGATCGCCGGGATGTTCAGCTCCATCGGGCCGACCGGGCCGACGACGGCCTTGGCGCCGCGCTCGACGGCGAGCTTCAGGGCCTTGGCGGCGTCCTTCACCCGGAAGGCCATGGCGTTGGCGGAGGGGCCGTGGACCTGGCGGAAGTCGGCCGGCTGGCCGGAGGCCTCCATGTTCAGGATGAAGTTGATGTCGCCCTGGCGGAAGCGCAGCACGTTCTTCGACCGGTGCTTGGCGACCGCGGTGAAGCCCATCAGCTCGAACAGGCCCTTCAGCCGCTCCGGCTCGGGCGAGGTGAATTCCACGAACTCGAAACCGTCGGTGCCCAGCGGGTTATCGAAAAGGTCGCGGCCTTGGGTCTGGACGTTCATTGGGGAATCTCCTGTTCGCGGCGAACTCGTATCATGTGAAACTAGTTTCTGGTAGCGAGAAGACAAGACGGATCGAGCCTGATAGCTGAACGCCGCAACCGCGCCTTTGGGACCCCCATGCTTCGCAAGACATACGACTGGGTGATGTCACTCGCCGCCCTGCCGCATGCGCCGCTGGCGCTCGGCGTGGTGGCCTTCTGCGAGGGACTGTTCTTCCCGATCCCGCCGGACGTGCTGCTGATGCCGGTCGTGCTCGCCGACCGGAAGCATGCGATGCGCTATGCGGCGCTGACCATCGTCTGTTCGATCGCCGGCGGCTCGTGCGGCTATGCGGTGGGGTTCTTCCTGCAGCCGTTGGGCGAATGGCTGCTCTCCCTGACGGGCGCCAGCTACGCGTCCTTCCACGCCTGGTACGCCCAGTGGGGCGCATTGCTGATCGCGGTGCCGATCCCCTACAAGATCACCGCGATCGCGTCTGGCGTCGCCAAGCTGAACTTCGGCCTGTTCATCGGCGTATCCGTCCTGGTCCGCGGCCTGCGGTTCTCGCTGGAGGCCCTGTTGCTCAAGGTCTACGGCGAACCCATCCGCGCCTTCGTGGAGAAGCGCCTGGCCATGGTGGCGAGCGCAGTGGCCCTGGCGGTGGTGGCGCTGGTCATGGTCCTCAAGTTCGCGCACTAGGCCGGGTCCGCAGAGGCGGGCTATAGAGAGCGGAATGGCGACCCTCCTGCGACCCTTCCTCGACCGTTGGCGCCTCGTCGCTCTGCTGGTTTCAGCCGCGATGTTGGGCGTCGCCCACGCCTTCCAGACTTTCGGCGGCCTCGCTCCGTGCGAACTCTGCCTGAAGCAGCGTACCGTCTACTGGGTCGCGGGCGGGATCGCCGCGGCGGCCATGATCCTGGTGAGGATGCCCGGCGGGCCCCGCTGGCGTGCGGCCACCTGCTGGCTTCTGGCTCTGGTCTTCCTGGTTGGCGCCGGCGTGGCGGGCTACCACGCCGGCGCGGAATGGAAATTCTGGCCGGGTCCGCAGAGCTGTTCCGGCGGCGGGGCGGTGACCATGGCCTCGCTGAAGAACCTCTTGAATGGCGGCGGTGTGACGATGCCCGCCTGCGACCGACCGGCCTGGGTGTTCCTGGGGATTTCCATGGCGGGATGGAACTGCCTGGCGTCGGTCGTCCTGGTCGGCCTGAGCGTCGCCGCGGCGCTGCGCGAACAGGCCAAGCCATGAACGCCAAGCCCATTCCGCCCCGGCCAGGACGCGGCGCGACGGCCGCCCGGATGGCCGAGATCCTGCGCGTCGACCAGGCCGGCGAGATGGCCGCCGTGGCCATCTACCGCGGTCAGCGGGCGGTGCTGGGCGCCGCCCCGGGGCACGAGCGCATCGCCGGCCAGCTGGCCCATATGGAGACCCAGGAGGCGGCGCACCTGGCGCGCTTCGACCAGCTGCTGACCGAACGCCAGGTGCGTCCGACCGTGCTCGCGCCGGTCTGGCGGCTGGCCGCCTTCGCACTGGGCGCGGGGACCGCGCTGATCGGCGACAGGGCCGCCCACGCCTGCACCGAGGCGGTCGAGAACGTGATCGAAGAGCACTACGCCCACCAGATCGTCGAACTATCCGAACGCGATCCGACGCTGGCCGCGGAGCTGTCGGGTTTCCGCGACGAAGAACTTGCTCACCGCGACCTGGCCGTCGACGAGGGCGCCCACGCGGCGCCCGCCTACAGGCTGCTGACGGCCGTCATCGGCGCGGGCTGCCGCGCGGCGATCAAGATCAGCGAGAAGCTGTAGCGCGAAGCTACTTGCTGAGCTTCGGGTCGGTGGTGGTCTTCCAGCCGCCGCCCAGAGCCTGGATCAGCGCCACCGCCGTCGTCTGCCGCTGCGCCGCGTTTTGCACCACGGCGATGCGGGCGGTGTAGGCCGCGGTCTCGGCGGTGACGACGTCGGTGTAGTCGACGGTGCCGGACTGGTACTGGTTCAGGAAGATCTTCTCGGCGGCGTCGGCGGCGGCCGACGCCTCGTGCAGCAGGTCGGCCTGCTTGGCCAGCACCCGGGTCGCGGCCAGCTCGTCTTCGACGTTCTGCAGCGCCTCCAGCACCGTCTCGCGGTACTGGGCCACGGTCTGGTCGTGGGTGGCCTTGGCCTCGTTGACCAGGGCCCGGCGCGAACCCCCGTCGAACACCGT
>DASRRU010000240.1:0-12962 GCA_035656795.1 Phenylobacterium sp.
CTGAGGGCGGTGGGCCTGGACCTTGCCGATCGAAGGAACGAGGATCGGGGACAATGGGACCGGACCGTGGCGCGATCATCTCGGGAATGACATGATCAGATTGACATCTTGCCTAATGCGCCTGCTGCACCTCAGCCACGAGGCGTTCCAGGCCTACTGGTTCGACACCCACGGGCCCCTGGTCGCTTCGGTAGCCGAGGTCCTGCAGATTCGCCGCTACGTCCAGCTCCACAGCCTGCCCGCCGACCTCAACATCGACATCCGCGCCGCGCGGGCGGCCCCGGCCGGGTACGACGGCGTCGCCGAGCTCTGGTTCGACAGCCTGGAGGCCGTGACCGCCAACGCCCGGCGGCCGGAGGCTCGCGAAGCCGGCGCCCGCCTCCTGGAGGACGAGCGCCGTTTCATCGACCTGCCGAAGAGCCCCCTTTGGTGGAGCCAGGAACGGCTGGTGGTGGGCTAAGTCCGTCCGGCCCGCCCCATAAACCACCTGCCGCGCCCCGTTCGCATCGACAACCGCCTGAGGGCCGCTCACCCTTCATCAACCCTTCCGCTTCATCTCTGTCTCAGTCACACTGGAACAGACGATGAACACCCCGAATCAGCCCCTTCGCATCCTCGGTCTCGACCCTGGCCTGCGCCGCACCGGTTGGGGCGTGATCGCGGTCGATGGCGCGCGGCTGACTCACGTCGCCCACGGCGTGATCGCCCCGAAGGACAGCCTGCCCTTCGCCGAGCGCCTGCTGACCCTGTTCGACCAGATCGCCGAAGTCATCACGCTCCATAGCCCTCATGAGGCGGCGGTGGAGGAGACCTTCATGAACACCAACGCCCAGTCGGCGCTGAAGCTGGGACATGCCCGGGCCTGTTGCCTGATCGCGCCGGCGCGCGCGGGCCTGGGCGTCGCGGAATACGCCGCCACGGTGGTTAAGAAGGCCGTGGTCGGAACCGGGGCGGCCGACAAGACGCAGGTGGGCTTCATGATCCGCCGCCTGCTGCCCACGGCCGGCGACACCACCGCCGACGCCGCGGACGCCCTGGCGGTCGCCATCGCCCATGCCCACGCGCGGCGGGCGCGGAGCTACGCGGCCTAACCCGGTCGGCCCGCCCCGTGGGACTCGCCCGACCCTCGGGCGGTGTGGACGCCATGGAAGCCCGATCCCCCGCCATGGCGGAAGTGGTGGGCTTCGTCGCGCTCGTAGTGGCCGCCATGGTCGCGTGAGAACATGAACACATCGTCAGGGCCCCAGTAGCCGCCGGCGTAGGGACCGTAGAAGTCGTCATAGTAGGCGTCATAGCCAGGCCCACCGAAGTGGCGGCCGCCGTAGCCGTCGGCGCAGCCCCCGAGGCTGAGCGCGCCAGCGGCCGCCACCAGGGAAAGCACAATCGTTTTCATCATCGTCAGGTCCAAAAGGCCCCGCCAGAATTCGATAAAGCCCGGCGGCGCCATTGGTTTCGCCGACCCGCGGTTGGCCGCAATTCCGCCCCAGGCCAAGGCTCAGCTTGTGACAGCTCCTGAGGGATCGCCCATGCACTGGATCACCCTGCTCGCCGCCACTCTGTTCCTAAGCGCCTGCGGCGGCGTCATCGACAACTGCCCCAACGGCCTCCGCGACCCGCCTTGGGGCTCTGCCATCCCCGCCCCGCACGACTAGGTTTTCAGCTCAACAATCGATGTCATCCCGGCCGCAGCGAAGCGGAGAGCCGGCCCCCAGGGGCGACCGCACTGCCCCTTCGCGCCTGGGTCCCGGCTCGGCCTTGCAGGCTGTCCGGAATGACGAGGTTTAGGATCAAGGCGCTGGCGCGATCCGTCCCCGCCCGAACAGCACCCCCCAGGTCAGCCCCTTCGTGGCCAGCGCCACGACGCAGTAGAGCGCCACGCCGCCCACCCCCATGGCAGCCTCCACATAGAGCATGCCGGTCGCCCCGAACCTTGTCTCCGCCCAGCCGTCCACCAGCGTCACCAGCAGGACGGGCACGTTGGAGATCGAGGAGATCAGGTTGAACTTGGTGCCCGCCGCCCCCTTGCCGATGGCTTCCAGGGTCACCGCCGAATAGGCCCCGTAGCAGAAGCCCACCACGATATTGTAGAGGCTGGAGGCGATCAGGAAGCTCAAGGGGGTGCGCGGCGCCAGCGCCATGGCCACCGCGATCGCCGCGAGGACGAGCCCGAACACGTTGTAGGCCTGCTTGCGGTCGATTTTGTCGGCGAGGTAGCCGCCCGCGATGCAGCCGACGATGCTCAAGGCGCCGGAGAGCACGCCGCCCACCAGCGCCACCTCGTCGGGGCCCGCGCTCCAGTCCTTGGCGATCGCCCCCCAAAGCTGGGTCAACCCGCCCGAGCCGATCGGCAGCAGCATGATGAAGCACGCCAGGAGCCCGATCCGCGTCTTGATCAGGACCAGCACGTCGCGCCCCGTCTCAGCCAGGGTCGCCCAGTAGCTCCGGCCGCGGCCCTCGCGGCCCGGCTCGCGCATGCCCAGAAGCGGCCAGGCGCTGGCCAGGGTGACCGCGGCCAGCATCGCGCCGGCGAGCCACGGATGGCCCGAATGCTGGGCGAGCCACAGGCCCGCGCCGCCGCCGAGGCCGGCCCCGCCCAGGTTGCCGGCCTGGCTCCAGCCGCCGGCCTGGCCCTTCAGGTGGTCGGGTGTGTCGAAGGCCATGAGCCGGTTTACAGCGATCGACGTGACACTCGCCGCCACGCTGCCCGCCAGGACCAGGGCGCCGAACACCCACAGCAGGCTCACCTCCAGGGGCAGGATCGCGATGCCCAGCAGACTGAGCGCCGTGGCGACCAGGCCGATCAGGAACCAGGCCTTGCTGGAAAGCGTCGTGTCGATCACCGGCGCCCAGGCCACCTTCCAGGTATTGGGCAAAACCGACATGCCGGCGAGGGTCGCAATCTGCGCCACGCTCGCCCCTGCGTGGCTCAACAGCCAGCCCAGCGTCACCGTCACATAACCGGCCGCGATGCCGTAGGGCAGATAAAGCACCAGATAGACGACCGGATGCGCGGGGCGGTGCTCGGCGGTGTCGGTCATTGCTCCTCCCCTCGCGGCGAGGCTAGCCGCCCCGCGCGTCTGCGTAACTGCACATTCTTGGCGGAATCAAATGGGGCGGGAGCGCGTCGGGTCGGGTTTGGTTGAACTTCGCGGTTAACTGCGCCTCCCAATCAGGCGCCTTTGATCCCGAGGCGTTCACGATTGCTAAAGCGAAGCGGCGTGGTTTACGGCATGCTTGGAACAGATGCCGAACGTGATTCATCTTAAACCCGCTCATCCCCGGCCAACGGAGCGACGTCGTCGCGTAGGCCGAGCCGGGGACCCATTGCGGCCAACGGAGCCCCGCGCATGATCGGCCGGCTATGGGGTCTGGTGGCCGAAGTGGCCGAGGAAGAGGCGCTGATCGACGTCTCCGGTGTCGGCTATGTCGTGCGCTGCGGCTCGCGCACCCTGGGGCGGATGCCGGCGGTGGGCGGGGCGCTCGACCTGCACATCGAAAGCCAGTGGGGCGAACAGACCGGCATGACCCTCTACGGCTTCCTCGACCGCAATGAGCGCCGCGCCTTCGTGATGCTGAAGACCATTCAGGGCGTCGGGCCCAAGGCCGCGCTGGCCGTGCTCGACGTCCTGCCGCCCGCCGAGCTCTCCGCCGCCGCCCAGCGGGGCGATCAGGCCGCGGTCTCCCGCGCCCAGGGCGTCGGCCCCAAGTTGGCGCTGCGCATCGTCACCGAGTTGAAGGACAAGCCGATCGGCGACGGCCTTGTCGCCGCCTTCCACGGCTCCGCCACGCCCGCCGCCCCCGCCAAGCCCAGCGCCACCGGGGAAGCCGTCGCCGCCCTCATGGGCCTCGGTGTCGCCGAACCCGCCGCCCGCCGCGTCGTGGAACAGGCTTCGCTGCGGCTAGGCGAAGACTCCGAAGCCCCCGCGCTGATCAAGGCGGCCCTGCAGGAGCTGGGGCGGTGATAACAACGACACCGCTCATCCCGGCGAAAGCCGGGATCCAAGCTGAATGGGTGATCGATACCAACGCCATGAACCCACGCCGGCGGCGCATGGATCCCGGCTTTCGCCGGGATGAGCGGAGCATGAAATGACCCGCCTCGTCTCCGGCGAACCCGCGCCGTTCGAACCCCCGGACAAGGCTCTGCGCCCGCAGACCCTGGCCGAATTCGTCGGCCAGGAGCAGGCCAAGGCGAACCTGCGCGTCTTCATCGCGGGCGCACGCTCGCGTGGAGAAGCCCTCGACCACGTCCTGCTGTTTGGGCCGCCAGGCCTCGGCAAGACGACCCTGGCCCAGATCGTCGCCCGCGAGCTTGGCGTGAACTTCCGCGCGACGAGCGGTCCCGTACTGGCCAAGGCCGGCGACCTGGCCGCCATCCTCACCAACCTCGAGCCCAACGACGTCCTGTTCATCGACGAGATCCACCGCCTGCCCGCCAATGTGGAGGAGATCCTCTATCCGGCCATGGAGGACCACGTCCTCGACCTGATGATCGGCGAGGGGCCCTCGGCGCGCTCGATCCGTATCGACCTGGCGCCCTTCACGCTCGTTGCGGCCACAACGCGCGCGGGCCTGCTCGCGACGCCGCTGCGCGACCGCTTCGGGATCCCGATCCGCCTGGAATTCTACACCCCGGCTGAGCTGCAGAAGGTGCTCTCCCAGGCCGCCGGCAAGCTCCACCTGAACCTGCACGCTGAAGGCGCCGCCGAGATCGCCGCCCGCGCCCGCGGCACGCCCCGGGTCGCCGGCCGCCTGCTGCGCCGGGTCCGTGACTTCGCCGCCAGCGATGGCGTCGACCTGATCGACAGAAAAGCCGCGGCATCCGCCTTGGCCCGCCTCGACGTGGACGAAATGGGCCTTGACGCGCTCGACCGCCGCTATCTGCGCGCCCTCATCGAGAACTACGCCGGCGGCCCGGCCGGGGTAGAGACCCTGGCCTACGCCATCGCCGAGGCTCGCGACGCCGTCGAGGACGTCATCGAGCCCTTCCTGCTGCAACAGGGCTTCATCCAGCGCACGCCTCGCGGCCGGATGGCCTGCGCCAAGGCCTACGCGCATCTAGGATTGATGGCGCCGCCAAATGCCGACAAGGGGGGCGTCGGCCAACCGCAGCCCGGGGACCTGTTCGATGAGTGATCCCTCCGCCGGCTGGCTGGTCGGCCGCGAGCATCAGCTGCCGGTGCGCATCTATTACGAGGACACCGACTTCACCGGCGTCGTCTATCACGCCAACTACCTGCGCTACTTCGAGCGTGGGCGGAGCGACTTCTTCCGGCTGGTCGGCGTCAGCCACTCGGCCCTGCTGGAGCGCCCGGACCCGGCGGCCTTCACCATCACCCGCATCACCGTCGACTTCAAACGCGCCGCACGCATCGACGACGCGCTCTTGGTAAGGACGAGCTATGACAGCGCGAAGGGGCCGCGCCTCTTCATCAGCCAACGGATCACCCGGGCTGAGGAACTGATTGCGACGGCTCAGGTTGAAGCGGCGTGCATCGACCTGAAGGGACGTGCGCGCAAGCCGCCCCCCGGCCTGGCCGAGGCGCTTGCTCCCCTGTTTGCGCCTTCGCCATAAGTTCGCCACCGCTACGCGCCACGACCAACCTTTCCCCGCCGATTCGCCGTTACGTCTAGGGAGCTCCTGGCCTCGCATGGATTCCGCCGCTGCAATCACACCGGAGAGCTTTAACTTCTTCGTCCTGTTCATGAAGGCCGACTGGGTCGTAAAGCTGGTCATGCTTGGCCTGGGCGCAGCGTCGCTCTGGTCGTGGACCGTGATCCTCGACAAGACCTTCCGGTTCGCGTCGCTCACGCGCAGGGCCGACACCTTCGAGGACGCCGTGGCCTCGGGCAGAAGCCTGGAGGACGTCGCCACCGAGGCCGGCGAGCGGCCCCGCCACGCCCTGCCGCGCATGCTGCAGGCGGCGCTCCGCGAATGGCGCGACGCCCGCAACAAGGGCCTCTCGACGGACACCCAGGCCGCGTTCCTGATCCAACGCATCGACCGGGTGCTCGACGCATCGATCGCCCGCGAGAACGCCCGCCTCGAGGATGGCCTGGGCTCGCTGGCTATCGTCGCCACGGCGTCGCCCTTCATTGGGCTGTTCGGCACCGTCTGGGGGATCATGAACGCCTTCCAGTCGATCGCCATCCAGAAGAACACCTCGCTGGCGATCGTCGCGCCGTCCATCGCCCAGGCCCTGTTCGCCACGGCGATCGGCCTGATCGCGGCGATCCCCGCCTACATCGCCTACAACAAGTTCTCGACCGACGCGGCCAAGTACGCGGGCCGCCTGGAGGGCTTCGCCGACGATCTTTCCACCGCCATCCAGCGGCGGCTGGCCGAGCGGGCCTAGGCCATGGCGCTTTCCGCCAACGACGCCTTCGCCGCGGGCGGCCGGGGCCGCCGACGCCGCGGCGGCCGGGGCCGCAGAGGCGCGCTCTCGGAGATCAACGTCACGCCGCTGGTCGACGTCATGCTGGTGCTGCTGATCGTCTTCATGATCTCCGCGCCGCTGCTGACCGTCGGCGTGCCGGTCGATCTGCCGAAGACCGAGGCCGGGTCCCTGCAGGACCAGACCCAGCCGCTGACTGTCTCGATCCGCGCCGACGGCCAGATTTTCGTCAAGGAGGACGAAGTGCCCTTCGGCGCCCTCGCGCCACGCCTGCAGCAACTGTCCGGCGGCGACACCAAGAAGCCGCTCTATGTCCGCGCCGACGGCAAGGCGCCCTACGCCATCGTCGCCCAGGTGATGGCGGCGCTGCAGGCCTCGGGCTTCGGCTCGCTCAACCTGATCACCGACACCGGCGGCCCCTCCTCGGGCGCCCGGGCTGCGGATCAGACGAAGCCTGCGGGAGCGGGCATCCAGTGACCCGCCGGGAGCTCTCGCCTGCGATGCTGGGGTCGGTGCTGCTGCACGCGGCCGTGGCGATCGCGCTGCTGATCTCCTGGAACTTCACCCGCGACCTCAAGGTGGGTTCGGCGGTGCCGGTGACCATCGTCTCCCGCGCTCCGGACATGGACGTTCGCCCCGCTGAAGCGGCGCCGGTGGAACAGGCCGCCCAGACCGAGGAGCCCACCCCCGAGGCGCCGCCGCAGTCCACGCCGCCAGCCCCGACGCCCAAGGCCGCGCCCCCGCCGCCGAAGCCCGAGCCCAAGCCCCTGCCGCCGGCTCCGTCGCCCAAGCCGCTCCCCAAGACCGCACCGACGCCCAAGCCGGAGAAGAGCCTCGACCTCGACGCCCTGTCGGCCAGCATCTCCAATATGGCCCGGCCGGCTGCGCCCAAGCCCTCTTCCGCGGCCAAGGGCCCGGCCCGGACGGAGACCGCCCCGGTGGCCCGTCAGACGCTGGGAACCGGCCTATCCGCCGCGGCGTTGAGCGGTCTGACCGACGAACTGCAGCGCCGCTGGAACCCCAACTGCGACGTCGAGGGAGGTCGCGACGTGCAGGTGCGTGTGGTTTTCACCTTGGGCGCCGGTGGCCAGGTGGTTGGCGACGTTACTCCGCAGATCAAGGGCGCCGCCACGCCGGTCGCGCGCGTCGCCGCCGAGCGGGCGGTGAGCGCGGTGTTTGCCGCCTCGCCGTTCAGAAATCTGCCCCGCGAGTTCTACGGCGATAAGATCGCGGTCAACTTCAACGCGCGCGAGGCCTGCTCCTGATGTCCTCCCTATCCAAACGGACCCTGCTGACGGCGCTTGCCGCCATGCCCGCAGCGGCCCTGTTAGCGCCTGCCGCGGCCCGCGCCGACATCGAGGTCAACGTCAACCGCGGCGACGTCCAGCCGACTCCGATCGCCATCCCGGCCTTCGGCGGCGGCCAGGTGGGCGCCGACATCGCAGGCGTGATCAGCGCCAACCTGCAGCGCTCCGGCCTTTTCCGCCCGCTGGATCCCGCAACCTTCGTCGAGAAGGACCTGAACGCCGCCATCGAGCCGAGCTTCCCGGCCTGGCAGCAAATCAAGGCCCAGGCCCTGGTCAACGGCCAGGTGACCGTGGTCGGCGCGCGCCTGCAGGTGGACTGCCGCCTCTGGGACGTCTTCGCCGAGAAGCAACTGCTGGGGCAGCAGTTTGCGTCCAGCCCGGAGAACTGGCGGCGCGTCGCCCACAAGATCAGCGACGCCGTCTATGAGCGCCTGACCGGCGAAAAGGGCTATTTCGACACCCGGGTGGTGTTCGTCGCCGAGACCGGCGGGCGCGGCTCCAAAACCAAGCGCCTGGCGATCATGGACCAGGACGGCGCCAACCCCAGCTACCTGACCGACGGTTCGGCGACCATCATGACGCCGCGGTTTTCCTCCAACAGCCAGGAGATCACCTACATGGAGCTCCGGCCCGAAGGGTCGAAGATCTACCTGCTCAACCTCGAGACTACGCGTCGCGAGAGCCTGGGCGACTTCAAGGGCATGGTCTTCGCCCCGCGCTTCTCACCGGACGGCAGCAAGGTGGCCTTTTCCGTCGAGCGAGCCGGCAACAGCGACATCTTTGTCATGGACCTGAAGAACCATGTGACCTCGCGGCTGACTGTGGACCCGTCCATCGACACGTCGCCGTCGTACTCGCCGGACGGTTCTCAAATCGCCTTCAACTCCGACCGCTCCGGTACGCCGCAGCTCTACATCATGGGCGCCGACGGTTCGAACCCTCGCCGGATCAGCTTCGGCCAGGGCCGCTATACCACCCCGGTTTGGAGTCCCACGGGCGAATTCATCGCCTTCACCAAGCAGATCGGCGGTGAATTCCAGATCGGCGTCATGAAGCCCGACGGCACTGACGAGCGGATCCTCACCACCAACGCATTCGACGAGGGCCCCGCCTGGGCGCCCAACGGCCGGGTCATCCTGTTCAGCCGCCAGGGCGGCGGCGGATCCAAGCTGTGGAGCGTCGACGTCACGGGCCGCTTCCTGCAACCGATGGCCTATCCCGGCGGCGCATCGGACCCTGCGTGGTCGCCCTTGTTGAACTGAGTGTCGTTTGGGGCCTTTCCACAGACAAGCTCCGGCGGTACGCCGCAAAGCGGACGGATCAATTCTTAGCCTCGCGCTCCCGACATGCATCCGTCGGTACGCGCTTTCGAAGGAGACGCTTTCCATGGTCATCAACCGCAACACCGGGAGCGCGCTGCGATTGACGCTCATCGCCGGCGCAGCCCTGTCGCTTGCCGCCTGCGCGCACCAGCCGAAACCGGCCTATCCGACGACCGCGCCGGCCGCGCCGGCCGCGCCGGAAGCGCCGCGCCGGCCGAGTCCGGCGCCGCAGCCCGAGCCGGTGACCCAGAACGCCCTGCCGGGTTCCGAACGCGATTTCACCGTCAACGTCGGCGACCGGGTCTACTTCGACTACGACCAGTATTCTGTGCGCAACGACGCCGCCCCGCTGCTCGACGCCCAGGCCGACTGGCTGAAGCGCTATCCGGCCGTACAGGTGCGGATCGAGGGCAATGCCGATGAACGCGGGACCGAGGAATACAACCTCGCACTCGGCGCGCGGCGCGCCAACGCGGTGCGGGAATATCTGGTGGCCCACGGCGTCGCCGCCGGCCGCATCACCACCGTCTCCTTCGGCAAGGAAAAGCCCATCGATCCGGGCACGGGCGAAGTGGCCGAAAGCCATAACCGCAATGGCCACACCGCGATCGTCAGCGGCGCCCGGATGCAATGATGCGCGCCCGTCGCCTGCGTTTGTTGGGCGCGGTGGCGGCGATCGGCCTGATCGCCGCCCCATTCGTCACGGCCTACGCTCAGACGCCGATGGACGACCCGCTCGACGCGCGGGACGCCAAAAGGATGGACCGCATGGAGAAGGTGGTCCGTGAGCTGCGCGACATCGTCTTCAAGGCCCAGAAGACCGGGGCGCCGGTGGTCGTCGAGCCGGCCGACACCGACTCGCGGCTGGCGGAGATCGCCACCAAGGTCGGCGACCTGGAGCAGTCGCTGACCAAGCTCAACGGCTCGCTGGAGACCACCTCCCACGAGCTCGATCAGGCGCGGCGCGACAACACCGCGCTCCGCGCCCAGATCAAGGCGCTGAGCGATCGCGTCGCGGCCGACGAGCAGAAGGCGGACGACGCGGCCAAGGCCGCCGCCGCAACCACCGTCGCCCAGGCCGCCCCGCCCCAGCCCCCGGCGCCTCCCGATCCAAAGGCCGCCGCGGCCGACGCCGGCCAGGCCTTCGCCAAGGCCCGGCAGATGATGCTGAGCGGTGACTACGACGCCGCCGAGGCTGCCTTCAGCGACTACGTCACCGCCTATCCGGACACGCCGAAGACGCCTGAGGCGCGCTACTGGTGGGGCAAGACGCTGGCGGTGCGCGGCGATTACGTGAAGGCCGCTGGCGCGTTCATCGCCGCCATCCGCGGCTGGCCGCAGACGTCCTGGGCGCCCGATGCCGTGGTGGAACTCGGCCGCTCATTGGTGCAGCTGAAGAAGCCCGCCGACGCCTGTCAGACCTTGACCGAGCTCGGGCGCAAGTATCCCAAGGCGCCGCCGTCGATCACGGCGCGGGCGCAGACCGTCCGCCTGCAGGCGAAGTGCACCTAGCCGCGACAGGCTCGCATCCTTCGTCCGGCGTCGAACAGTCGGCCGGAGCAGTTCTCGACCGCCGGCTTCGGACGGGCCACCCGCGGCCGGTCGCCGTGGCTCTCTCCGGCGGCGGCGACTCGCTGGCCCTGCTGCTGGCCGCCGCCGAATGGGCCGTGGGGGCCGACAGGCGCCTGATCGTGCTCACGATCGACCACGGACTGAGGCCGGAGAGCAGCGCCTGGACACAGGGCTGCGCAGCGAGCGCCGGGCGCGTGGGCGCGGCTTTCCGCGGGCTGGCCTGGGCTGGCGACAAGCCCGCGACCGGCCTGCCCGCCGCCGCCCGCGCCGCCCGCCACGCTTTGCTGGCCGATGCTGCGCGCGAGGCTGGCGCAAGGGTGGTCCTCCTGGGCCACACCGCCGACGACGTGCTGGAGGCCCGCCTGATGCGCGAGACCGGCTCGACCACACCCGAGCCTCGCGAATGGTCGCCCTCGCCGGCCTGGCCCCAGGGCCGTGGGATCTTCCTGCTGCGCCCGATGCTGGGCGTGCGCCGCGCCGACATCCGCGATTGGCTGGCGGCGCGGGGCGAAAGCTGGATCGACGACCCGGCCAACGCGGACACCAGCTATGCCCGGCCTCGAGCCCGGCAGGCCGTTGCGGACGGGGCCTGGCCTACCGCCGCCGAGCCTCGGGTCTCCGCGAAGGCCCTGGCGCTCGCCGCGGAGCCGGACGGGAAGGCGGGTTTCGCGATCGACCGCACCGTCCTTCGTGGGGCCGAGCCCCAGGCGGTCGCACGCTTCGCCGCCGCCGCCTGCCTATGCGCGGCCGGAACGAGCCGACCGCCTGCGCGGGCCAAGGCCGAACGGCTGGCGGCCCGCCTGGTTGGCGACGACGCGTTCATCGTCAGCCTTGCGGGCGCGCGTATCGAGGCCGACGGCGAGATCGTCCGGTTCCGTCGCGAGCCCGGTGAGGCGGCCCGCGGCGGTCTCGCGCCGCTCAGTCTTCGCCCGGGCGAGACGGGCGTGTGGGATGGACGCTTCGAGGTCGTCGCCGACGGCTCTTGTGAGGTCGCCGCCGCGCCGCGAGGGACCACGCCCGTGGCGCCCGACGGGCCCGTCTCACTGATCTCCCGGTCCCTGACCCACGAGCGCCTGCTGGCCGCCTGTGGCGCCGTGGAGGCCGAGCCTCTTTAGCTACCGGTGCGCGGTCGCCAGAACATGTTCCACCCCGCGCACAATCGGATCGGCAAAGCGGCGGCCAAGCAAGTTGGCGTGGCCAGCGCCTGCGACGTGCTCGATATAGCCGTTCTGGGAAGCCAGCGCCGGGACCGACTGGATCTCCTTCAGCGCCGTGACGGTCCGCGCGCCGGCGGTGATCACCGCGACCGGCATGGCCGGCGGGAAGTCGGCGGCGCGAGCCTGGTCCGACGTGGCCCGCCACTGATTGACCTCCTGTGAGGCCCAATGGGCGTGCGAAGCCAGGCCGTAGATATGGCGCTTCTCGGCCGAGGCTTCGGGCGGCAGGCCGATGCGGTCGCCGGCCACCGCCGCCACAGGCCGCATCATGCCATACTTCGCCCCCTCGCTGGTCCAGCCCAGGATGCGACTGAAGGCTTCGACGCCCTTGCCGCCGATTGGGTGGGTGATGACGTCGGGGGTCACCGCGTCCACCAACACCACGCCCAGCACCTGCTCGGGATGGGTCAACGCATAGAGCCGCACCATCAGGCCGCCCATCGAGTGCCCGGCCAGCACATAGGGACCGGGCTCGTCGATCTCCCGCAGGAGGCTCGCAAGGTCTGAAACGATGGCATGGCCGTCGCGGGGCTTCGGCCCCGGCTCGGAGTGGCCGAGGCCGGCCCGGTCGTAGGCCAGGCTTGAGAGCCCTTTCGCCGCCAGCCGCGCCTGCACCACCGTCCAGTCCGTGGCGCAGCCAAACGCGCCGTGCTCCAGCACGACGGTCGGGCGTTCGTTCGGCAGCCCCGAGCGCACCATTCTCAGCCGTCGCCCGCCCACGTCCACCATCTCGCCGCGGGGCGACTTCGACGACGGGAGGGACGGGGCGACGGACATGGACGGCTAGCTCGCCTTGACGAAGGGCTTGGGCCGGCGGCCGCCGCCCTGGCGGGCGAACATCCAGCCGGGGTATTCGCTGGGCAGGTCGGAGACTTCGTCCAGCCGGGCGATCTCCTCCGGCGTCAGCGTCAGCTCGACGGCGGCCAGGTTGTCGTCCAGCTGCTCCAGGGTCTTGGCCCCGATGATGATGCTCATGGTGAAGGCCTTCTGGAGGATGTAGCCCAGCGCCACCCGGGCCACCGAAACGCCCCGCGCCTCGCCGATCTTGCGCATCTCGGCGACGCACGCCCAGGCGCGATCAAGCTCCACCGGCGGGAAGTCGAAGCTGGTCCGGCGCGCATCGTTGGGATTTGCGACGTCCGGACCGAA
>DASRRU010000241.1:0-15179 GCA_035656795.1 Phenylobacterium sp.
CGCGCGGACGCCGCCTGCGCCAAACGCGCCGCGCCCCGACCTCTACGGCCTGGCGGCGGGCGGCATCGGGCTGGCCCTGATCTATGCCGGACTCGACCAGGGCAACCGTCTGGACTGGCTGCATTCCGGCGAGGTCGTCGCCCTGCTGGCGGCCGGAGGGGTCCTGGTGGCGGGCTTCCTGCTTCACGAGAGCCGCACGCGCCATCCGGCTGTCGACCTGAAGGTCCTGTTCGCTGCGCCCCTGCCGCGGCTGTTGATCCTGATCGCGTTCCTGCGGCTGACGATCCTGTCGACGGCCTATCTGATCCCGCAGTACCTGCAGGCGGTGCGCGGCTACCGCGCGCTGGAGGTGGGCGACACCCTGGTCTGGATCGCCGCGCCGCAACTGGTGTTCTGCCCGCTGGCGGCGCTTTTCCTGCGCCGCACCGACCCGCGGCTCGTCGCCTCGATCGGCTTCATCTTCGTGAGCGTGGCCTGCCTCTTAGTGGCCCGAAACCTGACGCCGCTCTGGGGTTCGGAGCAGTTCCTGCCGAGCCATCTGCTGCAGGCGGTCGGCCAGAGCTTCGCGCTCTCCGGCATCCTATACTTCTCGGTGCTGCATCTGCGGCCGAAGGACGCCCTGACCTTTGGCGGCGCCGTCCAGACCGCGCGGCTGATGGGCGGCCAGTTGGGCCAGGCCTTCGTGGTCACCCTGACCCGCGTCCGATCTCAGACCGCTTCCGACCTCATCGGCCAGCACATACGAATTGGCGATGGCGCGGTCACGGATCGGCTGGGCGCCTATGCGGAGGTTTTCCGGCGCACCAGCGACCCCGCCGCCGCCGCCGGCAAGGCCGCGACCTCGCTCGCGGGGATCGTCCGCAGCGCCGCGGCCACCCAGGGCGTGATCGACAGCTTCGTGGCGGTCGGGGCCTTGACCGCCATCGCCCTGATGTTGGTGATGACGCACAAGCCCGCGCCGATCGGACCGGCGTCGCACTTGCCGCTCTTCGCCTCCCGACAAAAGGCCGTCCTGTGAACGCCCGGCGTTGCCTTCCGCGCGCTCTGGCGGCGACGGCGCTGGCGATGACGGCGCTCAGCGGATGCGTCGTGGGGCCGAAGTACGCCGTCCCCGCGCCGCCGGCCGGCGCCGCCGCGCCGCTGGCGACCGCCGCGCCCGCCGCCGCCGATCCCACGGCCCCGCCGGATGCGTGGTGGCGCCTCTACGCCGACCCTCACCTGGACGCCTATGTCGCCGAGGCCTTCGCCGCCAACACCGACCTGAAGGCCGCCGAGGCCAATTTGTCAGGGGCCCGCGCCGTGCTCGAAGCCGCCAAGGCCGGCCGCTATCCCGGCACGACCCTGAATTCCGGGAGCGTCTACGGCCGCGATCCGACCACCAACGCGATCGTTGAGATCGGCGGCCACAAGCCCGAGACCACCTGGCTCTATGAGGACACCTTCGAGGTCTCCTACGAACTCGATCTGTTCGGCCGCGTCCGCCGCGCCGTGGAGGCGGCGCGCGCCGACGCCCAGGCGACCGCCGCCGCCCGCGACCTGGTGAAGACCACCGTGGCCGCCGAGACGGCGCGCGCCTTTGGCGAGGTCTGCGCTCTCGGCGCCCAGCTCACCGTGGCCCGTCAGGCCTTCGATCTTGCGACCCGCGAGGCGGCGATCACCCGCGAGCGCCGCGAAGCGGGGTCTGGCCTACAGCTCGACGTCGAGCGCACCGAAGGGCTTGTCGCCCAGGCGCGCGCCGCCATTCCGCCCTTGGAGGGCCAGCGCCGCGCGGCGCTGTTCCAACTCGCCGCGGTGCTGGGCCGCACGCCGGCCAAGGCGCCGGAGGAGGCGCTGGCCTGCGAGACTCCGCCCAGGCTCACCGCCCTGATCCCCGTGGGCGACGGCGCGGACCTGCTGCGCCGCCGTCCGGATGTCCGCGAGGCTGAGCGTCGACTGGCGGCCGCCACGGCGCGGGTGGGCGTCGTCACCGCCGACCTCTATCCGCGCGTCGCGCTGCGCGGCTTCTATGGCGGTGCGGCGGTCACGCCCGCCGACCTCACCCGCAACGCCGGCCTGATCTGGGGCGTGGGCCCCTCGATCAGCTGGACCTTCCCGAACCAGGCCGCTCCGCGGGCCCGGGTGCGCCAGGCGCAGGCCGACGCCTCGGCGGCCCTCGACGGCTTCGATTCCGTGGTGCTACGGGCGCTCAAGGAGGCCGAGCAGGCCCTGGCGATCTACAGCGCCGAACTGGACCGCCGACAGGCGCTGGGCGACGTCCAGGCCCGGGCCCAGGAAGCCTTCCGCCTGGTGCGCGGCGAGCTGGAGGCCGGCGCGGTCAGCCCCCTGGACGTGCTGTTCGCCGAACAGACCCTGATCGGGGCCAACGCCGCGGTGGCGCAATCCGACGCCGCCCTGGTGCAGGACCAGATCACGGTCTTCAAGGCGCTGGGCGGTGGCTGGCAGCGACAAGCCTGAACGCGGCGGCGCGACGACCCAGCGGTGCGACGCACGGGGGTTCACAGCTTGGCCTTTGCGATGCAACCGGATGGTGTAGGACTATATGACAATCCCAAGTTGATCTCGTCGAGTCGCATGGATGTATCCCGGACTCAGAATGAGGAGCAGCGGCGCGTCACGCTCTCCCTGGTGCTCAAACGGTTTCGCCGCCGCGGAGGCTTTCGGACCGCGGACATGGCGCGCGCCATGGGCCTGGCGCTGCGGACCTACCAGAGGTTCGAGAAGGGCTCGCTAGGCCTCGACTTTGATAAGATTTTCAGCTTCGCGAACGTGGTTGAAGCCGACCCCTGGGGCATCATCTTCGCGGCTGAGTTCGGCCACGAGGAATTCGCCTTCCAGACGGCGGGCAACCAGGGCGCGTCCCTCCTACTGACCATGCTGCGCCGCTACGCTCGTCGGAGCGGCAAGGATATCGCCGCCCTCGATCCCCGTAGTCTGGTGGTGGTCTTCGGCCGCGGGTTCGAGCAGATCAGCAAGCGCGCCGAGCGGCTCAATTCCGACCTCGAGCAATGGATGTTCGATGAGGCCTTCGGCGACATCGAGGATGAGGACGACTAGCCCTGCCGCGGCGGGCGGCTCCAGCTCTCTGGATCGCCGATCAGCCCCAGCGACCGGGCGCGAAGAACGGCCTGGAGCCGCGTCTTCACCCCCAGGCGCTGGCAGGCGCGGAAAACGTGCCGCTCGACGATGCGATGGCTGACACCGAGGATGACGCCAATGTCGCGGGCGAGGTGGCCTTCGCCCCGAAGGAGTTGAAGGTCGCCCAGGACCTCTCCGAACGGCTCGGTTACGCCACGGTCAGCTGCCGCACCCGCAGCCGTCCCGGAGGTCTCTCAAGCGGCCGGCGCAGCGTCTCCGAGTCGGACCACCGGCGCGCACTCATGTTGCCGCAGGAGCTGATTCAGATGCCTCCCGACCGCCTGGTGGTCCTCAAGGCCAACAGCCCGCCGGTGTTGGGCCGCAAGATCCGCTTCTACCGCGACCGCGCCCTGGCGCGCCGCCCGCTGCCGCCGCCGACCGTTCCGCATGCCGCGGCGACAATCGAGGCCGCCGGTCCGTCGCTCCGAGGGACGGTGACGGGCGACGACCGCACCGACTGGAGCCTGGTCGCCGACAGCCTCGCGGCCAGCGGCCTGGAGCCCATGCCGCCGGACGGCGCGAGCGCCGAAGAGATCGCCGCCTGGGTGGACCGTTTCCTGGACGCCACCACCCTCGCCCCGGACTTGGAGATGGCCGATGAGCGACAGCCCTGACATCATCAACACCGTCAGCCCGGATGGACAGGCTTCCAGCCGACCGGGCGACGTTCCGGAGGCGGTGCGCCGCCGCTACTTGACCGAGCGGCGCCTCGACGGCGCGGTCGTCTATTTCACCGACGCCACGGCGATGACCCCGAGCTTCCGGGATACCGGCGCACGGCTGATCGCGGCCCGCAGCGACCCGGCGACCATCCGCGACCTGCTTGTCGTGGCGCAGCATCGCGGCTGGACCGCCATCCTGGTGCGCGGCGCCGACGGCTTCCGCCGGGAGGCCTGGCTGCAGGCCCGGGCCCTGGGCCTGACGGTCGAGGGCTACAGGCCCCGCGAACGCGACGAACAGGCCCTCGCGCGCCGCAGGGAAGCCACCCAGCGCACGCAGGCCGCGCCGGATCGGCGGCGAAATCCGACGCGCCCCGATACCCTCGATCTGCGCAACGCCAGCGACCGGATGCGGGTTGTTGAGACCGTCGTGCGCCGGCGCACGGTCGAGCCCGGCGTGCAGGCGGAGATCCTGGAAAAGGCTCGCGCGCGCGTCGCCGAGTTGCAACGAAGCCGGCAAAGCGAACGCGACGCGACGCATGGCAGGCAGTGACCACGCCCAGCTTTGGACGTCCGCGCCTGCGAAAAAAGCTAGGGCAACCGGGTGCAGCAACGTTCGCGTCGCGCCGATTTCGTTGAAAAAGGCCGTCTTCGGCTCGGTCGGTGAGGGCAGACGCGTTGAGGCCGTGCCGCGTTAGGCGGTTGCGGGCGCTGGCGGCGGGATGAGCTTGGCGAGTTTGCGGAGGTTCTGGGCGGTGGCGGCGAGGAGAAACTCATCTCGGGCTCCGTAGGGACCGCGCAGACGCAGGCGGTCGAGCTTCAGGATGCGCTTCAGGTGGGCGAAGAGCATCTCGACCTTCTTCCGCTCGCGGCGAGACGTGACGTAGGCGTCGGTCGTGGCGATCTGGCGAGCGTGGTCTCGGGCGGCTTCATAGATCGAGCGGGTCACCTTGCGGGCCGGCGTGTTGGGACAGCAGCGGCTTCGGAGCGAGCAGGCGTCGCAGTCAGCCTTGCTGGCGCGGTAGCGATAGGTGTCGTCCGGCGGGACATCAGGGTGATCGCTGCGGAAGGGCCGGCGGTGCTGCTTCAGCTCCTTGCCGTCCGGACAGCGATAGAGGTCGGCGTCGGGATCGTAGGTAAAGTCGCTCCGCGAGAAGGTCCCATTGTCGCGCCCGGACTTGTCGATGACCGGGATGTGGGGCTCGACACCTTGATCGTTGACCAGCCAGTCCAGCATCTCGGCTGAGCCGTAGGCGCTGTCGGCAGCGAGCCGATCTGGTGAGAGATCGTGCTGCTCGCGCACGCGCTCGATCATGGTCCGCGCGGCGGTGACTTCCGCGGTGCGGATGGCGGTGGACGGCTCGACGTCGACAATCACCGCGTGGTCGAGGTCGATCAGGTAGTTGGTGGAGTAGGCAAAGAAGGCCAGGCCCTTGTTGGCGCCGGTCCACCGCGACGCTGGATCGGCGGGCGAGATGAACTTCGGCGTGACCGGCGTCGCCGCGCCGAAGGCCGCGTCGTCCAGCACCGCGAGATACTCGTCGATGGCGCGGCTGGCGGCCTCTGGCGGCAGACCCTGCTCGCCGGGCACACAGCGCTGGCGGTTGGCGTCGGCCGCGATCAGGCTCGCATCGACGGCGAACCCCTCGCCGCCGACCAGGCCCTCGGCCATGCAGCGGCGCACGACTGTCTCGAAGAGATGGCGCAGCAGATCGCTCTCGCGGAAGCGGCCGTGGCGGTTCTTGGAGAAGGTGGAGTGGTCCGGCACGTCGCCGTCCAGGCCGAGGCGGCAGAACCAGCGGTAGGCCAGGTTGAGATGCACCTCCTCGCACAGCCGCCGCTCCGAGCGGATGCCGAAGCAGTAGCCCACCAGCAGCATGCGGATCAGCAGCTCGGGATCGATCGAGGGCCGGCCGATCGGGCTGTAGAACGCGGCCAGCTTCGCCCGCAGGTCTTCCAGATCCACGAAGCGGTCGATGGACCGGAGCATGTGATCGGCCGGAACATGCCGGTCGAGCGAGAACTCGTAGAACAGCGCAGCCTGCTCGACCCGGCGCTCTCCCATCATCGAACTGATCCTCCGGTCCTCAACGACCAGAGTGAATCAGCGACCCGGCGCCCCCGCAACGATGGATTGCTAGGCCAACTTGCTCGCGGCCATAGTCACGCTACGTTCCGTGAAGTGGACCAGACCAGCATCATCTTCCTCGCCGTTGCCGCCGTCTGCCTGGCGGTGGTCGGCTTCGCGCTCAGGACGGGTCGCATCCTCGGGATCGCCTTCCGCAGCCGCTTCATCGCGCGCCGCGAGCATGAACCGGCGCTCTTCTGGATATCCCTCGCGATCTTTGCGGCCTTCGGCGCCTTCCTCCTCTACGCCGTCATCTCCGTCCGCTTCTTCTGATCCGCCTTTTTCAACACAATCCGCCAGCAGCGGACATTGGGATCGGTCCCGAAACTCGACGTTCGTAGTTGCGGTAGAGCGACGGCTATCGGCGCGTTGCGGCCTTTGCGAGAATTGCTGATCTGCCGAATGTCCGCGCCTAGCGCCTAGTGGGCGATAATCGGTTCTGGCAGGTTAGTTGACATGCTCCAAATCAACTCCGGCAAGCTCTATCCGAACGGGGTTCGCCGGACGAACGAACTGCGCGGAGTGCTCTATTCCAATCTCTTTCTGATGCGGATGGATGACGGCGCGATCGTCACCGAGGCCGGGCGACTACTCCAAGCGGAAGCGACGAATCTTCCCCGGCCGGTGGTCTACGAGATCACAGAACAGTTCGACGATGCGCCCGGTGAAGGTGTTCTGATCTCGCATGGGGTCCAACCGTACCTGCAGGATTTCGCGGCGATCGTGTCCTTCGTCCTGCGCGTGACGTGCACGCCCGACCCGGATCTCTGCTCCAGGCTTCTCACCGAAAAGAGAAGTCTGGGTGTTCGAACGCCGCCGGTGAAGCTTGTGCGCCAGGTCTTCGACAAAGAGGTGTGGTTCCACGATGAAGACGACGAGCAGCTCAAAGGGTTCGTCGCGGACCTGATCGCGCTGAAGCGGAAGAGCTTTCTCGCCGCGATGCGCGCCATTCGAACCTATGTCACCGGACTTCACCGCGTGGCCGACGACCTGGAGCTCGCCTACACGTTGTTGGTCGCGTCCTTAGAGTCCCTCGCGCAGGATTTCGACGGTCACAAGCCGCAGTGGAGCGATTATGAGCAGTCGCGGCGTCTTCGCATTGACAAGGCGCTGTTGGGCGCCGACGAGCTGACGGCGGGGCAGGTTCGAGACGCCATCCTGAAGGGCGAACATGTCGCCCTGGGGCGGCGATTTCGGGAGTTCGTCCTCGCCCACTTGCCGGACTCCTATTTCCTGGAAGGCGGTCGCGCCGGGGCCCCAGGGCGGCTCGACCTCCGCGACGCCTTGAAAGAGGCCTACGACCTGCGGTCACAGTATGTCCATCGGCTACAGGACCTACCGCACCTGCTCGACGCCGACTTGTCCTACAGCGAGACCATCCGCAGTGGTCACGCGACCTTCCTCACCTTGGAAGGGCTCTCGCGAGTTGCGCGACGGGTGATCCTCGAGTTCGTGGCCCGGCAACCGAAATGCGAGACGGAGCAGTACGACTACCGCCTCGAGCGGTTTGGGATCATGTCGGCCGAAATGGCGGCGCAATACTGGATCTGGCGGCCTGAAGGCTTCGTCAAAGGACAATGCCGAAAATACTTTTCGGCGCTGCTCGACCAGGTGGCAGCGCAGATGCTCACCAAGCAGCCTATCGTGGACATGCGCCAAGTCACAGCCAAGATCGAAGACGCTCTATCCGGATTTCGGGGCGAGGACCGACGAGCCAGCGCAGCCATCTACGTCCTGTTCAACAACTTCGTGGGGCCGGATGAGCGAACGGCGCGGTTTGCCGAGGTCCATAAGAAGTGCGCCAAGATCCTCGCCGATCCGTCAATCGAAGCGCTTTGCCTTCATCTGCTGTACGACATGACGCCGACGTGGCCTTTGTCGGCCCAACAAGAGGTGCTGGACAACTATTTCGAAGCCAGGAACCGGAACTCTGGGCTCCGCGTGGCGGAGCTGATCGAAGCCGGAATGGCGCTGAGTCTGGCCGAGCGCTATCGAAGCGCGGGGGAGACCGGCCAGGCCAAGAGGCTGTTGGATTTCGCGGCGGTCAACGTCCTGCACGCAGGGCCGCTGGCCGCGCTCGCCGCCGGGTTCGACCCCGAAGCGTCCATCGACTGGCATGTCCTGTTACCCCAGCCAGCGGCGTCGGCAGATGCTTCCAAGTCCGACGTGGAGGATCCGCCGCAGGGCTAGGCGGACGAGGCAGGCCAGGGCCCATCGCTGGCAGGATCGACACAGGCAGCGGACTGGCGCCGCGTCGATGCACCGGATCAGCGGTTGGCTACCCGCCGCCGCAGCTGCAGGATCCGTGGGTCCTGCGCGGTCTGCGGCGCCTGAACGAGCCGGCCAACGACGACATCCGCGCCCCACGGCCAATCGGCTGCGTTCTCCGGCAGGGCTGCATCGACGAGCTTCAACAAGGCGACCGGGTCCAAGTCCGGCGCCTTGCCATTGCCCAAGGTCAGGGGGAGCAGGCAGTGGGCGTTTTTGTCGAGGGTCGTCATCAAGGGCGTCACCGCGTCGACGAAGGCGGGGAAGTCATCGCCGGCCGCAATCGCCAGGGACACCAAGTCCTCGGAGATGCCTGGGCTCCGGACGACCAACTCTCTCGGCCAGACGTCCCGCAGGAGCCGCCAGGCGTTGTTGCGCCATTCGCCACCGTCGCCCCCGGACCAGGTCTTGAGCTGCCAGAGGACCTGATGGCGGAAGGCGTCATCGCCTGCCCGCAGACCCTCGCGCAGCTCATCGTCGGACACCGGCGCCTGGCCAACCGCGTCTTCGACGTTCGCCCAACCGCCTAGGACCAGGCCGGCGGCGATCTCGAGACGGCCGGCGCGTTTCGACGGATCGACGGCGAGCGCCAGCAGATAGGGTTTGAGCCGCCGGAAGAGCGGGAAGCCAGGAAACCTGGCGGCCCAGAAGAAACCCGACCAGAACGCGTGCTCGTCCTCTGCATCGGCGCCGAGGACGCTGAGAACATGCGCCTCCGTCCACGCCGGCGCGTGATGGTGCAGATAGGGCAGCTGGTTGGCGAAGAAGACAAGGGCGTCGCGCCGCGCCGCGTCGCCAATGTCCAACAGCGCCTCCGCGCGACGGAGCCAGCCATCAGGCAGCCCGTTGGACCCCGCCGCGGGGTCTTTCAGCAGCGCCTGGGCGAGTTTCCCAGCCGGTGCGTTCAAGGCGTGGGTCGCCCAGTCATTGCCCCTGGTGTCCAAGGCTGAAGAGTCGGTGGATTCGGGGTTGGTGCGGATCGTCTCGAGCGCCCGCGCCCACAACGCCGCGAAGATGTCCGGCAGCTCGGACTGCAGGCGGTCTGCGAGGCGCAGCATCCACTCCGTCACCGGGTGGATCAGTTTGAGGAAGAGCGGTACCGGCAAGCGCATCAGGCGGTAGGCGGTCGCGCAGACCAGCCGAAGGCGATCCGTCGTGCGGGCTTGAGCAAGGAGGAAGGTTTCCCAGGCGTTCACGGGCTCCTCGCCTCGTCCGACGGCAAGGCCGAGCGCGCGCAGCAGCTTCGCGGGGCGCGACTCCGCAAGTCCGGCCAGTGGCACGCGGTCGATCAGCGCGCCGAAGTCGTGGCCGCCGAGCTCGGCGGCGCGGCGCAGCAGAGTGGCCGGCGGTTCGTCCTCCAGGCCGCGCGTGGCCGCGTCCTTCCCTACCCAGCCCGCTCGGCTTTCCAGCGATGCTGCCGCAGCGTCCGCGTAATTGTCCTGCCATCGCGGCGCCTCGGCGCGGAGCGCAGCCAGGATCGGATCGAGGTCGACGGAGAAGGCGCAGCCCCGGTTTTGCAGCCAGAGGAGCCGGGCAAGCATGCGGTGGGCCCGTCGCTGCCTTCGCTCAGCCTTGGGCCCTCCGCCCAGGAGCGGGCCGGCGAGCAGCCTGCGCTCCAGCCGCCGCCGCAGGCCTTTCGGTATGTCCGCCCAGCGCGCGGCCAGGGTCAGGAGCAGATCGCGTTGATGGCCTCCGTCCCAGAAGGCGCTGCGGTCAAGACCCAGCAGCGTCCGCGCCGCTTCTGGCGGCTTCAGCAGGTCAGCGCGAGCCGCCGCCCAGATATGCAGTCGCGCGAAGGCGGCGCCGTCCGGTCGCCAGGCAGCGACCTCCGATCGCACCGCCGCTGTGCCGATTGCAACCAGACGCTCAAGCACGCCTATGTACTCGAAGAACAACGCGCCCATGCCGTGGGTCCGCGCGTACTCGTCGCCGCCCACGGCCGGATCCACGGCGACCGGCGGTAGCGCCAGCCCCTCGAAACCAGTGGTTTCGATCTCCAGGTCGACCGCGATCTCCAGGTTGCGTCGCAGCTCCGCCGCGACCAGCGGCAGCAGAGCGTCGGGAAAGGGGATAGACTGTTCGTACCTGGGATATTCGACGTCGAGGCCGACGAGTTCGCTCCGCCTGAGGTCCGGTCGCTGGGCTGGCGGGCGGCTGGAGAGGATGGGGCGCTCGACCGTCACGTAGGGGCGGACCAACCTCGCCCAGGCGCGCACCGTCGTTGAGGTCCAACTCGTCCGGCCGACTTCCGCCTCCAGGTCCATGCCGGCCAGATCGCCCTTCGGCGGCTCGTCCCAGAGCCGCAATGCCCAGCGCCAGGCCGTCTCCACAGGACCGACCGGCCCAGGAAGTTCCTGCAGGCGCCGCTGGACGCGGAACCGAACGTCGGGATGGAGTCCGCGCCAGCCCGCGGCCCACCAGATGGCAGCGGGCTGGTCACAGACCTGGCCGAACCAGCTGGCCAAGCGCCAGAGGCGAGGCGGCATGTCAGCCGCGTCCAGGGGCCCTCGGCCCCGCAGGAGACCGATGTGCTTCGGCTCCAAGCCCTCCAAATCAGTCGCGTTCGGGGTGAAGGCGTCCCAGGCGCCAGCCGGGACCTGGCGATCCTTGAAGTAGTTCTCAGGGTCGCCCGCTGCGGGGACCCGATCGTCGTCCAGGCCATAGGCGACAAAGGGGTCGAAGATCACGCCGTCTTCGTCTTTCCGCGGAGTCCCGTACCGAACGCGGGGCTCGAAGCTGCACAGCCATTCGGCGCTCGGGATCGCTTCGGCAAACGCCTGGGCGCCTGCAGCGGTCGAGACGAGGTGTCTGACCTGGCCGCGCTCGAAGGGCGCCAGAGGCTCCGGCCCATCCGTGGCCGCGGCCAGCACCTTGGCCCGCCAGGCGTCGGAATCGCGCGCCCGTTCGGCCCAGGCTTCCAGCGACTGCCAGAGCTGGACGTGGTTGTCATCGGGCTTGTAGGAGATCGCCTGGACACCCTTGTGCTTCCAAAGCGCCGTGGCCGCTTCGTCATCCCCCGATTGAAAGGCGTAAAGGCCGCCGCGCGCCTCGGCGTCACGGTTCAGCGCCTCCAGCAGATATTGGATAGGTGGATCGTCGGCGGCGTAGCCGATGAACACTAGCCGGTAGCGATCGATCAGACCGCTCATGAACCGGGTCGCCCAGCCGTCAGCCAGGTAGGCGCGACCGAAGTCGACGCTCGACAGTACGAACTCGTCGTCGTGCGCCCCGTCATAGGCGTCGGTGACGTGGCCGTGCAGGTGCATGACGCCCTTGAAGTCCTGGGCGCGGCGCGGGTCGGGGAGACGAGGGGGCGCAAAACGCGCCAGGCCGGAGTCACAAGCCTCAAACAACAGGTCGAAGTTGGTGGTGACCAGCCGGACCGATCCCGTCGGATCGCGGGCGAGGTCGAGCAGGACCCGATGCGCTGAGAGGTCAGGATCGGGCGGCGGCCGTAAGGCCTCAGCGACCTTCGCGCGTACGTCCCGGATACGGAACTCCCGCTCAAGCAGGGCGAACACGCGGTCGGCCGGAAGCAGGCCGCCAACACCGGCGATCGGCTCCATCGTCCTAGCAGCCTTGATCAGGCGCCGCGCGGGACTGTCGGGCGCGGCCCGCAAGGCGTCCACCACCTTGTCGGCTAGGCCATAGAAATCTGGCAGTCCGGCGCGAGCGCGCGACACCCCTGCACCGCAGAAGAAGAGGACCTGGCCCTCGTCCCTGGCGGTCAGCAACTCGTCCGGAAACACCGGGCCATCGGCTAAGAAGCGCATGGTCTGGACCTGGCTGCGCCGTTGAGTCGGCGTGGCCGTCAATTTCGCCGGATTCTTGCGGAAACTGAATTGTGGAGTGAGGTCACGTCAGCGCGGCGTCGGCTCGACCCATAAGATTTTTTCGGTGGCCATTGACCAATGGAAAACGGTTGTTCAATATCGTTGATATTAGTTCTCCGACCCCGAGTGGCCCACAATGAGTATGCGCGAAACCGCCCCCGTTACGCCCGCCCAGATCCGCGCAGGAAGGGCCTTGCTGGACTGGTCGCAGGAGAATCTGGCCGAGAAGGCCAAGGTCGGACTCAGCACCGTGCGCGACTACGAAAAGGAGCGCCGTGGCGGGGACGCAGGCGCCACTCTATCGATCCGGCAGGCGCTTGAGGCTGGCGGCGTCGTGTTCATGGCAGGCGATGCGGAAGGTAACGGCCCGGGGGTTCGCCTGCACGGGGCGCTGCCGAACGTCTTGCGGCGGCCGACGAAGCTCGGCCGCTTCGATGCCTTGGTATTTGAGGTCGAATGGCGGGGTGGTCGGGTCGAGGTATACCTGTCGCAGGAGGCGCTGGACGACCTTGGGGGCTTCCGCGCAACCCAGTCCGAAGCGGTCTACCTCGGCCTGTTCGACGAGCGCCGGATCCAAATCCTGACGGCGGTTGCCACGGCCATCGATACCGGCAGGGTCGAGCCTGACCAACGCGTCTATCTCAAGACCGCGGATTTCCCGCCCCGTGGCGCATGAGACCGGGGCCATCGATGAACAGGGCGGTTGATCAGAACAATGCCATCAGCGAGGTAACCCGAACGGGGATCTTCGATCACTTCGAGCTGGAGAGCATCGGCTGGTCGGGCCGGCTCACCGACGCCGAGTTCCTGGCCCGGCTCTACGACTTGCGGCGGATGCCCTCGAACGACTACCGATTCAAGGACGCCGCCGGCGACATCTACCAGCATACAGTCGCCAACGCCGACGACTGGAGCCGTGATTGGGTCTTCTACGACTCCCGGTTCAATCTCCGGTACGCCTCCGACGCCGAGTTCCTTCGGTTTCTCTGCGAGACCGTGCACCCCATTGTCCGACCCTTCACCGCCCAGGCCCGAGAATTGGTGGCGGCCTTCAACCGCCATCTGGAGGTCGATGGCTGGCGCCTGGTCGAGCAGAGCCAGGTGTCAAGCAAGCCGATCTTCGCGCCGGTCGCCGCCGGCCGCGCCGTGATCTTTGAGGAGCCAACCGGCTGGGCGAAGGTCGATCGGCAGATGCAGGAGGTTCGCCTTCGGCTGGAGCAGGCGGGGACGGAAGAGCAGTGGCAGGCGGTGGGATTGCTTTGCCGTGAGGCGCTCATCACAGCCGCGCAACAGGTCTACAATCCCGCACGCCATCCGCCCATCGACGAGGCGACCCCAAGCGAAACGGACGCCCGACGCATGTTAGAGGCGGTTTTCAACATGGAGTTGGCGGGGTCGAACCAGGACGAGGCGCGCGCCCATGCCAAGGCGGCGGTGAAGCTCGCCTTGGCCCTGCAGCACAAACGGACCGCCGACTTCCGTACTGCGGCCCTTTGCGCGGAAGGCGCCACCTCGGTGGTAAACATGCTGGCGATTGTCGCCGGCAGACGTGGAGGCAGGTAACCGGACTTTCGGAAGGTCGTCTAAGAGTCAAAGTACTAACCCGCTCGCGCGGGAGAAGTGTTCGCATCGGATGTGGGAGCGGGTTTCTCCTGTCTGAAGAGGATCGTGGGTGGGCCACGTCCTCCTCAAGACAGGAGATGCGTGATGACAGAAGAGGTCATCAACCCGCTGCGCCGCAGGATGATCGAGGACATGACCATCCGCAACTTCGATCAGCGGACCCAGCAGAGTTACATGCGATCGGTGCGGGCGTGCTGCCGGTACTGCGACAGGCGACCAGCCGAGCTGACGTTCGAGGATGTGCGGCGCTATCAGCTGCATCTGACGCAGTGCGGATTGGCGCCGGCCAGCATCAACGGCGCCATGGTGGCGCTGCGGTTCTTCTTCCGGGTGACGCTGAAGCGGGCCGACGCGGTCGACTACATCCCGATCGTTCGTGAGCCGCAGCGGCTGCCCGTCGTGCTCACCCCAGCCGAGGTCGCCAGCCTCCTGGAGGCGGCGCCCGGGCTCAAGTGGCGCACGGCGCTGAGCGTGGCCTACGGCGCCGGCTTGCGGGCCTCGGAGGTGGTCGGCCTCAAGGTCAGCGACATCGACAGCCAGCGCATGCGCATCCGGGTCGAGCAGGGCAAGGGACGGCGCGATCGCGACGCGCTGCTCTCGCCCCATCTGCTGGCGGTCCTGCGCAACTGGTGGAAGGTGGCCCGTCCGCCGGTGTGGCTGTTCCCAAACCGGCTGACGCCCTTCCACGCCGTCACCGCGCGCTCATTAAACCGGGCCTTTCACGAGGCGACCCGTAAGGCCGGGATCAAGAAGGCCGTCAGCCTGCACACGCTGCGGCACTGCTTCGCCACCCACCTGCTGGAGCAGGACGTGGACGTCCGCGTGATCCAGGTCCTGCTCGGCCACAAGAAGCTGGAGACCACGGCGGTCTACACCCACGTGGCGGCCAAGACCCTGGACGGGGTCGGCAGCCCGCTGGATCTGCTGCAGCTGAGACCGCCGCCGGCCTGACACGGCCACCAGACCGGTGCGCCCGGTTCTGGAGGTCGCCGACATCTTCCGCGCCCATGGGCCCGCGTGGCGACGGGCCCAGGCCGGTCATCTGAGCCTTGGCCAGCTCAAGGTGATGTCGGCGATCGAGGCTTGCCGCACCGCCGAGCTCGGCGGCCATGTCGAGCGCTGCGAGGACTGCGATCACGTCCAGGTCGCCTATAACTCCTGCCGCAACCGGCATTGCCCCAAGTGCCAGGGGGCGGCGGCGCAGCGATGGCTGGAAGCGCGCCAGGCCGAGCTGTTGCCGCTGGCCTACTACCACGTGGTCTTCACCCTGCCGGCCGAGATCGGCGACATCGCCTTCCAGAACACGGCGGCGGTCTACGACATCCGGTTCAAGGCGGCGTCCGAGACCCTGCTGACCATCGCCGCCGATCCCAAGCACCTGGGCGCGCGCCTCGGCCTGACCGCAGGGCTGCACACGTGGGGGTCGGCGCTCACCCACCACCCGCACCTGCACTGCATCGTTCCCGGCGGCGGGCTCTCGCCCGACGGCCAGAGCTGGATCTCCTGCCGGCCGAGGTTCTTCCTGCCGGTGCG
>DASRRU010000242.1:0-12094 GCA_035656795.1 Phenylobacterium sp.
CAGTTCCTCGGCGATCACCCTGAAGCCCGCGAGCGTGTTGGGGCCGAAGCTGGTGACGATGGCGGCGTCGGTGGCGTCGCGCCCGCGGGCCATCAGGATGCGGCCGATGCGGGGCTTGTTGTGCCGGGCGTCCATCACCCGCCAGCGGCCGCCCAGGTAGACCTCGAACCAGGCGCTGAAATCCATCACGCCCACGGTCGGCACGCCGATGTCGCCCAGGTAGCCGGTGCAATAGCGCGCCGGGATGTTCATGCAGCGGCAAAGGGTGATCGCCAGGTGGGCGTAGTCGCGGCAGACGCCGCCGCGCTCCTCGTGGGCCTCGAACGCCGTCTTGGTCGGGCGCGCGTGCTCATAGCCGAAGGTGATCCGCTCGTGGGCGTACTGCACGATAGCCTGGGCGCGGCCCCAGCCGGGCGGCACATCGCCGAACAGCCGCCAGGCCAGGTCGCTCAGGTGCTCGGTCTCGCAGTAGCGGCTGGCCAGCAGGAACACGATCACGTCGTCGGGCAGGTCCTCGACGGCATGCTGGATCGCGTCCCGCGTCACCGGATCGGGCTCGCCCGTATCGCGGATCACGAAGTCGGCCGACAGCACCGTGCGCCCCGCCGGCAGCACCACGCGGCTGCAGAGATTGCCGTAGATGTCATGATATTGCGCCACCGCCAGCGGCGGGTCTGTGCGCACCACGTCCACCGTCTCCAGGTCCTGGTGGCGCGAGGCGTGGACGTTCAGCATCAGCAGCATCGGCGTCGGCTGCGGACACTCGTAGGTGATCTCGTAGCCGGCTCGTATGCGCATGGGGTTCCTTGGGCTGGTTAGCGTCCCTGCGCAACACGCCTGAGCGGCGCCGGTTGCGTTTGGGCGTCTGCGTCGGTGTCGGCGCCCACGGAAACCTCCACCTCCACGTCCATGCCCAGGTCGTCGGCGGGCAGCCCCGCCCAGGTTCCGTGCAGGGGGACCGCCTGGCGCGGGTCGCGGGCGATGGCCACGCGGACCAGGTCCTGGTTGCCGACGATGCCGTTGGTCGGGTCGAACTCCACCCAGCCGCAGGACGGCAGGAAGATGCGGGCCCAGGCATGGGTGTGGCCGCCGCCCGACCGGCCGGCCTTGGCTGACGAAGAATAGACGTAGCCGGACACGAACCGCGCCGCGAGGCCCAGGCTGCGCACCGCCTCGATCATCAGCATGGCGAAGTCCCGGCAGCTGCCCGAGCCCAGCGCCAGGGTTTCCAGGGGGGCCTGCGGCGCGCCGGTCAGCCGCGTCCCATAGGCGAACTCGCCGCGGATCGCGTGGGTCATGTCGGTCAGCAGGGTGCGCAGGCTGGTCGGCCCCGCCCGGCGCACGAACCGCCGCGCCCAGGCCTCCAACTCGCCGGTCGGGTCGGCGTGGCGCCGCTCGATGGACTGCGCCAGGTCCGGCCGGTCCTCGGGGCTGTAGGCGAAAGGCAGGCTCGCCGCATAGCTTTCGCCGTCGAGGTCGAAGGCCGGGTGCGGCGTGTGCTCCAGCGTCACCCGGCTCTCCACCGACAGCCGATCCGCACGGCCGGTGAAGCGGGCGATCGACACGCAATTGCCGAACACGTCGTGGACATTGCGCAGCACCGCCGGCTGCGGCCAGATCGCCAGGTCGGCGGAGATCAGCCGCTGGTCATAGCTTTCCAGCGGCCGCAACATCATCCGGTGCTCGCCCAGCGCCACCGGGTTGCGATAGCGGTAAGCCGTCAGATGGCGAATGGAGACCAAGGGCATTGCTAAAGGGTGCGAGCGATTCCGTTAACGGGTCCATGACGCTGCTTGCGCCCGACGAGCGCAGCGTGGCCATTGTCCTAAATTCAGGCGCCGCGTCGCCTTTCGTGCTTCTGGGCGACCACGCGGGCCGCGAATTACCTCTCGCGCTGGGTGATCTGGGGCTGCCGGCCGCCGAGTTCAACCGCCACATCGCCTGGGATATCGGGGTCGCCGGCCTGGGCGCGCTTCTGTCGCAGGCCCTGGACGCGGCCTTTCTGCGCCAGCGGTTCTCGCGCCTGGTGATCGACTGCAACCGCGACCCGGCCCGGCCCGACGCCATTCCCGAGGTCAGCGACGGCGCCGAGATCCCGGGCAATCGGGACCTTTCCGCCGCCGCCCGCGAGGCCCGCGTCGCCGAGGTCGCCCGTCCCTATCACGCGGCCATCGCCGCCGAGCTTGACGGCCGCGCCGCGCGCGGCCTTTCGACCACGCTGATCTCGCTGCACTCCTTCACGCCGCGGATGAACGGTTTCGACCGGCCCTGGCGGTTCGGCGTGCTGCATGCCGACAACAGCCCCTACTCCCGCGCCGTCCTGGCCCGGCTGCGGGGCGAACTGGGCGAGGCCCTGGTTGGCGACAACGAGCCCTACCGGATGGACGAAGTCGACTTCACCATCCCCTTCCACGCCGGGCGCCGAGGCCTCGACTACCTGGAATTGGAAGTGCGCCAGGACCTGATCGCCGACCCCGCCGGCCAGGCCGAAGTGGCCCGGCGCATCGCCCGGCTTCTGCCGGCGGCAAGAACCGATGTTCGCTAAGGAACAGGACGTCCGGCCGCTCGTTTGAATGCATTCAAACGAGGAACCCCTGATGTTCGCCCTGCCGAAGCTGCCCTACGACTACGCCGCGCTTGAACCGACGCTGTCGGCCGACACCCTGCACACCCACCACGACAAACATCACAAAGCCTACGTCGACAAGACCAACGAACTGGCCCCCAAGGCCGGCCTCGACGGCCGCGCGCTGGAAGACGTGGTGCGCGAGGCCTCGCGCAAGGGCGACAAGCCCCTGTTCAACAACGCCGCCCAGGCCTGGAACCACGAGTTCTTCTGGAACTGCATGACGGCAAAGTCCGCCGCGCCCTCCGGCGCCCTGAAGGCCGCCATCGAGCGGTCCTTCGGCAGCCTGGACGCCTTCAAGGAGACCTTCGTCGCCGAGGGCGTCGGCCACTTCGGGTCCGGCTGGGTGTGGCTGGTGTCCGATGGCGAAGGCCTGAAGGTGATTTCCACCCACGACGCCGACGACACCCTGGTGAAGGACGGCCTCTTCCCCCTGCTGGTCTGCGACCTTTGGGAGCACGCCTACTACCTGGACTACAAGAACGACCGGAAGTCCTTCCTCACGACCTGGTTCGACAAGGTCGCCAACTTCGCCTTCGCCGAAAAGCAGCTCGCCGCCGCGGGCGGTCAGGGCGAGGGCTTCCGCTATCCTGGCGCGGACGGCGACGCCGCCACAGCGGAAGGCGCACGCCAGCAGGCCTAGCCTTCGATGGCGAGGGGCCCGAGGTAGTCGACGTAGGCCTCAGGGCCCGCGCCTGAGATCCGGGCCTCAACCTCGAAAACCTCGCGCAGCAGGCCGGCGGTGAGCACGCTCGCCGTCGGCCCGAAGGCGACCAGCCGGCCGGCTTTCAGCGCCATCAGGTGGGTCGAGAAGCGCAAGGCCAGGGTCAGGTCGTGCAGCGCTGCGACCACCAGCCGCCCCTGCGTCGCCAGTCCCTGCAGGCGGACCACCGTGTCCAGGGCATGTCGCGGATCGAGGCCCGCGATCGGCTCGTCGGCGATCACCACCTGGGGGTCGCCGATGAGGGCGCGGGCCAGCATCGCGCGCGACAGCTCGCCGCCGGAGAGCGTCGTGGCCGGCTGCAGCCTTTGCGCCGCCAGATCGCAGAGTTTCAATGCCTCGGACAGTCGAGGTTCGAGCCCCCCGGGCAGGCCCCCGAAGGCCGGAAGCTGCGGCGTCAGGCCCAGCGCCACCAGCCGCTCCACCGCGATCGGCCACTCCGCGCGCGGGCTCTGCGGCAGGTAGGCGCGCCGCCGCGCCAGCTCGCGCCGAGCCAGCCGCGGCAGCAGGACCCCGTCCAGCGTGACCGCCCCCTGATCGGGCGCCAGCAGCCCGGCCAGCACCGTCAGCAGCGTCGACTTCCCCGCCCCGTTCGCGCCCACCACCGCCACGAAGCTCCCGTCCCGGAGCTCGCAGGAGACCCCGTCGACGATCGCCCGCCCGCCTCGCCGCACGCTCAGGTTTTCCGCACAAAGCCTTGTCATGGCGCGAGTTTCCGCAACCGCAACAGCAGCCAGAAGAAGAACGGCGCCCCGATCAGGCTGGTGATCACGCCCAGCCTCAGCTCGGTGTTGGTGTGGATCACCCGCGTGCCGATGTCGGCCAGCAGCAGCAGCGCCGCCCCGAGCAAGGCCGACGGCAGCAGGGTCCGGCTCGGCTGGTGCCCGACGAACGGCCTCACCAGATGCGGCGCCACCAGGCCGATGAAGCCCACCGACCCCACCACCGACGTCGCCGCCCCGACCGCCAGCCCGACCCCCAGCAGGACCAGGATGCGGGTCCGGTCCACCGCCACCCCCAGGCTCTCCGCCTGCGCCTCGCCCAGGGTCAGCGCGTCGATAGCCCGCCCCATGGTCGAGAGGATGGCCATGCCGGCCACGATGAAGGGCCCGGCCAGCAGCACGTGGTCCCAGCTCTTCTCCGAGAACGAGCCCAGCATCCAGATGCTCATCTCGTAGGCCGCGTAGGGGCTGGGCGCGAAGTTCAGGGCCATGGCCAGGAAGGCCGCCATCAGGCTGGAGACCGCCGCCCCGGCCAGGATCAGGGTCAGCGAGCTGGTGCGCCCGAAGGCGAAGGTCAGCGCGCCCGCGCCTACGGCGCCGACCAGGCCCAGCACAGGCGTCGCCAGGGCGAAGACGTGCGCCAGCCCGAAGTAGATGGCAATCACCGCGCCCAACGCCGCCCCGTTGGTGACGCCCAGCAGGCCCGGCTCCGCCAGGGGATTGCGCAGCAGCCCCTGCAGCACCGCGCCTGACAGGCCGAGGGCCGCGCCCACGATGATCGCCAGCACCGTGCGCGGCAGCCGAAGCTCGGTGACCACCACGCCCGCCAGGCTGGCGTGCGGCGAAACGATCCCGGCCCACAGCTCGGCGGGGCTGATGTTCACCCGCCCGAGGAACAGCGAGGCGACCGCCGCGGCCAGCAGGACCGCTGTGGCGAGGCTGGGCAGGACAAAGCGCGGCAAGGGCTTCATCGCGCGGGACCCCGCTCGGGCAGCGCGGCCAGCGCCCGGCGCAGGTCGCGCGCAGAGTCCGCCGACTGCGGCAGCCCGCAGGTGTGGGTGATGTCGTTGTAGGCGATCCGACGGCCTGCATAGAGTTCGCGCACCGCCCGATGCTGGCCCTCGTCGCGGAGCAGAGAAGGCCTGCCCAGCGTTGCGCCGCCGTACAACAGGGCGTCAGGCGCGGCCGCCAGCAGTTCCTCCACGCCGAAGGTGGACTCCGCGGAGCCCGGCTGGGCGGCGATGTTCACAGCGCCCGCCGCGGTGATGATGGCGTCGGTCAGGCTGCCCTTGCCGGGCACGGCGGAACCGCCGCTCCAGGCCACGACCCGCAGACGCCGTGGCGCTGGATTGGCCGCCAGATCCGCGAGCGTCGCGTCCATCCGGGCGATCAGGGCCTCGGCCCGCGTGGTCTCGCCCATCGCCGAGCCCACCTGGCGGACGACGTCGCGGATGTCGGCGAAGCTGTCGGCGTTCTTCACCTCGATCACCGGCGCGCCCATCCGCTTGGCGATCCGCTTGATCATCGGATTTGAGAGGCCGGAGTCGAGGATCAGGTCCGGCTTCACATTGACGATGTCTTCGGCCGAGCCGTGGTTGAGCGGGATGCCCGCCGCGGCCCCAGGAAACAGCGCCTGGGCCGCCTCCGGAGCCAGGAAGGTCACCGAGGCGATCCGCGACCGTGGCGCGAGCTCCAGCAGCAGCAGATCGGTGCAGACGTTCAGCGACATGATCCGCTGCGGAACGCCGCGCTCCGCCGCCGACGCAGTGGAACCGGCCGCGCCCATCAGGACGACGGCGATCCCAGCCACGGCGGTGCGGAGCGCGCGTTTCATCGCCCTAGAACCTCAACCGGACCCCGCCATAGGCTGCGCGGCCCGCCGCAGCGTAGCTGAACACCTCCTGGTAGCTCTGGTCGAAAAGGTTCTCGACGCGGGCGAACAGTTCGACCGTTTCGTTGACCCTCCAGGTCCCACCCAGGTTCACCAGGGTGAAGGCCTTCAGGGACACCAGCACCGGCGTGAAGGACGGGTCGGTGAACGCCACATCGCCCTGCTTGCCGTTGTAGCGCACCGTGAGCGTCGCCGTGTACGGCTGCCCCGTGGGCGTCCACGACAGGTTGGCGCTGGCGATGTCCTTGGCCCGGCGCACCGCTTGGCCATCGAAGGTCGGATCGGGCGCCCCGTTCAGGATCACCGAACGGTGCTGCGGCGCGTCCAGGTAGGTGTAGTTGGCGTCGAGCCGCCATTCCTCGGTCAGCCGGCCGTCGGCGAACAGCTCCACGCCGCGGCTCGGATCCGATCCCGGCAGGTTGACCGGCGTGGAGCCGGCCGCCGTGAAGATGGTGGTGATCTGGTCCTTCAGCCGGTTGTCGAAATAGGTCGCCCCGACGTTGAGCCGGCCCTTCAGGAAGGTCTGGTCGAGCCCCAATTCCCATCCTTCCGATTTCTCGGGCTGCAGGTTGGGATTGCCGATGAAGCGTCCGGCGCTGAAGTCGAACAGGTCGCTGAAGCTCGGATCCTTCACGCCGGACCCCGCGGCCGCGTGCACCCGCAGCCCCGGATCGAACCGGTAGCTCGCCTGCGCCCGATAGGTGGTGTCGTCGGCGAAGCGGTTGTTCCAGTCGTGCCTGACCGAGACCCCGACTGCGGCCCGGTCGTCCACGGTCAGGTCGTAGGCGCCCACCAGGCCAGTGTTGTCCAGGTGTTCCTTGCCCAGGAAGCCGCCGAACGGCGAGACGGTGGTTTGCGAGGTGTTCTGCTCGGCGTCGAAGGCCACGGTCACCCGTTGCTTCAGGTGCTCGTCGCCGAAGCGGTAGGTACCATCGTAGGACTCGATGAACCGCGTGCCGTGGTCGCCGCCGGTCTTGACGATCGGCTGGCCGGCGACGGGCGCGAAGGAATTCGGCACGTCGAACTCACTGCGCCGTGTGTCGGCCACCTGGGCGCTCAGCGCGTTGGTGAAGCGCCCGTCCATGAGGCTGAATTCGCCCTTCACCAGACCGTAGAAGGCGTCGTTGACGTAGTGCGTCCCCGGTGAATCGAGGGTCAGGCCAAGGGTCTTGCTAGCGGTGTTCCCATCGGTGTCGTCGGTGTCCGCGTCAGTGTGGCTGAAGCGGCCGACAGCGGTGACCTTCAGATTGTTCTGCGGCGCCCAGACCAGCTTGGCCGAGGCGCCGGCGCTGTCGGACCCCACGTTTCTGGAGCCGCCCACCGCAACCGGATAGCCGTCGGTGTGCAGCCCGCTGGCCGAAACCGCATAGTCCAGGTCGCCGTGGACGCCGGCGACCCGCGCGCCTTCTGCATAGGTCCCCATCGACCCGCCCTCCGCGCGCAGCTGCACGCCCGGCGCCTCGGCGCCCGTCAGCGTGGTGTAGCTGATCACGCCGCCGATGGCGTCGGAGCCGTAGAGCGAGGACTGCTGGCCCCGCAGCACCTCGATGCGGGCCGCTTCGTCGGCGATGAGGGTGCCGAAATCGAACTCGTCAAAGAACGGGTCCGACGCCTTGATCCCATCGATCAGCACCAGGGTCTGGTTTGCCTCCGACCCGCGCAGGCGCACCTGGGTCAAGCCGCCCACCGCGCCGTTGCGGCTGACCGCGACCCCCGGCACATCGCGCAGGACATCGGAGACCACGCGGACCTGGCGGTCCTGCATCGCCTGGTCGTCGATCACGGTGACAGAGGCCGCCACCAGGTCGCTGGGCGTAGCGTCTCCTGAGCGGGAAGCGGTGACCACCAGCGGGTCGACGATGCTCGCGGCGGGAGCCGGATCGTCGGCGGCGAAGGCGGAAAGCGGCATCGCTGCGATAAGCGCCAGGAGACTGGCGGAGATAAGGTATCTGGGCATGAAAGCCCTCCGTTGCCTTGCGTCTGAACGACTGCGGAGAGCCTCCCCACGGGCTTGCGCCCGCCAGGCCGACGGACCGGCGGCGCGGACGCGACAGCGCGCCGGCCGGACCGGTCGAAACGGCTCCCCACCGCTTCTGCTCGTCGCTCAGACGGAAGACCGCGCCCCGGATTCACACTGATCCGAAAGCTCGAGCGACACGCACCGACCGGTTTCCTGGCTCACGGGTCATCGCGTCACACGCCGACCTTCCCGGGCCTTTCGGCCCAGTGGCTGGAGGAGGCCTTATGACCTCCGCCAAGGACGTATGCGCTCACCGCTTACAGTTGCAGGGACAGCCGCAGATCGGGGGCTTTCAGACCCCCTACTGCGTTCCCGATTAAGCCCCGAAGGGCATCGGCGCGCAGGGTACCCGCCCGCGGATAGTCAGCGGACGATCGCGGCCCAAACTTGACCGTGACGGCGCGTGTTTCGCTCCGTTCCGGCGATTTGTCTATGGCGCCTCAGGCCACGACCGCGTTCAGGTAGTCGAAGCAGAGCTTCGCCGCCGCGATCCGCGGCCGTTCGAACGGCGGTTCCTGCTCCACGAAGAAGCCGTGCACGCCCTCGGCGTAAGCCGCCGGCAGCAGCCGCTTCCAGGGAATGATCCCGGAACCGACCTCGGTGGGGTCCTGGCGGAAGGCGAAGTTGGGCTTGGTCGAGGCCTTCACATCCTTCACGTGCATCTGCTTGAAGCGCCCGGCATGCGCCTTCAGGAGCGCGAACGGGTCGTGGCCGGCCGCCACCACCCAGCCCACGTCCATCTCGAACGACACCAGCGCCGGGTCCGTGCCTTTAAGCAGGATCTCCAGGCCGGTCGTCCCGGCCACCGGCGCGAACTCGACGTTGTGGTTGTGGTAGCCCATGGTCAGGCCCGCCGCCTTCAGCGCCCTGCCCTTGGCGTTGAGCAGTTCGGCCGTGGCCTTCCAGTCATCGGCGGTGAGCTGGGCCGCCAGGCGGTCCATCACCACGCTGCGGTCCTCGCCGTCCTTTGGCTTCATGTCGATGTGATCCGGGATCGCGAACATCGGCAGGACGATGTGCTCGACGCCGATCACCTTGGCGTCGGCGATCAGTCGGTCGAGATCGGCCAGGCTGGGCTCCGGACCCGAGGGCTTGGCCTGTACGTGGCTGCTGGTGCAGCTCAAGCCCGCCTTGTCGAACGCTGCGCGCAACTCCTTGGGCGTGCGACCGAGGTAGCCGGCCATCTCCACCGTGCGGTAGCCGATCTTCGCCACCTGTCCCAACATCCCATCCACATCGGCCCGCAGGTCGCCGCCCAGCGTGTAGAGCTGCAGTCCGATCGGCAGGCCGTTCCCCTTGAAGAAGGGCTCCGTCGGCGTGCGCGCCGAGGCCCCGGCCGCAAGGCCCGAGGCTGCGGCGGCCAAGCCCGCGCGCAGGGCGGTCCTGCGGGACAATGGGGTCATCCTTCTCTCCTGCGGGACGTACTGAAAGCCGGGCCTTTTCGGGGGCTTCGGCATAGGTTGCGCAAGCGCATCTGACGGGTTTCGGCGCGATCGATCTGACGCGTCGAGGGGGCGAACATGGGCGGAGTGGTGGTCTTCGGCGAGTGCATGGTCGAGGTTAGCCTCGCAGGCTCCGACGCCGCTGTCATCGGCTATGCGGGGGACGTGTTCAACACGGCGGTCTACCTGCGCCGTCTCGGGACCCCGGTCAGCTTCGCCACCGCGCTTGGAGACGGCGACCCGTTCAGCGCCGGCATCCTGGCGTCGATGGCCGCCGAGGGGATCGGCGCGGAGCTGGTCACCCGCCTCCCGGGCCGCCTGCCTGGCCTCTATGTCATCCAACCGGACGAACAGGGCGAACGGTCATTCTACTTTTGGCGCGAACATTCGCCGTTCCGGCAGTTCTTCGAGATCGCCGACCTGGGCGCGTTCAAGGCCGCCTTGACCAATGCCGATCTCGTCTACCTCACCGCCATCCCCATGGCGGTCATCGGCGATGAAGGCCGCACGGCCCTGAAGGAGCTCCTCGCCGACCTGGCCGGGCGGGGCGTAAGGATCGCCTTCGACACCAACTACCGCCCAAGCCTTTGGCCCTCGCGGGAGGCCGCGTTGGCGGCGGTGGAGTCCGTCATCCCCTATTGCACGCTGGTCTCGGCCAGCGGTCCGGACGTGGAGGCGCTCACCTTGCGACCGCTGGACGAGGTCGCCGCGGAATGGGCCGAACGCGGCCCCCGGGTGATCGCCCGCGCCGACAACCGGACCGTGGCGGTCCACGCCGAGGGGGGCGTCCTTCGACTTCCGGCCCCGCCAGCGGTCAGGGCTGTCGACACCACCGGCGCCGGCGACAGTTTCAACGCCGGCTACCTGTCGAGCTGGCTTAGGGGCGGGACGCTTGAGCACGGCGTGGCGCTGGGCCAGGCGTTGGCCGCACGCGTCGTGCAACACAGGGGCGCGATCATCCCGGCGGCCGCGATGCCCTAATCTACGCCCGACAGGCCGCCCATCACGAGCTTCGACCGAGGCGAAATGGGGCTCGCGCGCGCGTGCTCGATCCATGTAGCGTGCACCGAAAGACAGGGGAAACTCGCCATGGGTGACGATCGAGCGCCGGACGATGGATTGGACCGCCGGTCCATCCTCAGGTTCGCCGGCGCGGCGGTGGCCGGCGCGTCCACGAGCGCCGGAGCGGCGCCCCGGCCCCCGGAGATCGTCATGTGGGACGCCGTCAGCCTGGCCAAGGAAATCCAGGCCCGGAGGGTGTCCTGCACCGAAGTCATGGGCGCCTATCTCGACCACATCGACAGGATCAATCCGCACGTCAACGCCATCGTCGCCTTGCAGGACCGCGACGGCCTTTTACGCCAGGCGCAGGCGCACGACGATCAGCTGACGCGCCGCGAGGCCGTCGGCCCGCTGCACGGCTTCCCACTTGCCGTGAAGGATCTGCAGCCGGTCAAGGGCATCCGCTTCACCCAGGGCTCGCCGATCCTCCGGGACGTCGTGGCGAGCGCCGACAGCATCCCGGTGGAGCGGATGCGCAAGGCCGGGGCGATCTACGTCGGCAAGACCAACACGCCGGAATTCGGCCTTGGCTCGCACACCTTCAATCCGGTCTACGGGGTCACCCGCAACGCCTGGGACCAGTCCCGATCGGCGGGGGGCAGCAGCGGTGGAGCGGCCGTCGCCCTGGCGCTGCGGATGCTGCCGGTGGCGGACGGCAGCGACTACGGCGGCAGCCTGCGCAATCCAGCCGGCTGGAACCATGTGGTGGGCTTCCGGACCAGCGCCGGCCGGGTGCCGGTCCACGCCAAGGAGGACTGGCTGCCGTCCATGGGCGTCACCGGGCCGATGGCCAGGAACGTCGCTGACCTGGCTCTGCTGCTTTCCGTCCAGGCTGGCTACGATCCTCGCGCGCCCCTGTCGATGGAGAGCGGCGGCGAGCAGTTCCGGGGATCCCTCGGCGTCGATCTGCGCGGCAAGCGGATCGCCTGGGCTGGCGACTTCGGCGGCTTCACGCCCTGCGAGCCCGGGGTCCTCGAAACCTGCCGAGCGGCCCTGAAGACCTTCGAGGCCATGGGCTGCGTCGTGGAGGAGGCCTTCCCGGCCTATCCGTTGGAAAAGCTCTGGCAGTCGTTCATCCGCCTGCGCGGCTGGCAGCAGGGCGGCGCGATGCTCGCCTATTACAAAGACCTCGCCACCCGTCCGCTCCTGAAGCCCGAAGCGGTCTACGAGGTCGAGACGTGCCTGAAGCTGTCAGCCGCCGAGGTGACCGCCGACAGCACCGTTCGCAGCGAATGGAGCCAAGCCGTGCGCCAGTTCTTCGATCGCTACGACTATCTGGTCGCGCCGACCGCCCAGCTCTTTCCGTTCAAGGCCGAGGAAACCTGGCCGCACGAGATCGCCGGCCGCCGAATGCAGACCTACCACGAGTGGATGAAGGGGGTCTGCCTGGTCACCATGGCCGGGTGCCCGGCCCTTGCGGTTCCGGCCGGGTTCGGGCCCGCCAACCTGCCGATCGGCCTCCAGATCGTCGCTCCCGTGCAGCGGGAGATGGCCTGCCTCAAGCTCGCCGCCGCCTACGAGGCCGCCGCCGGGCAATGGACGAAGCGGCCCCCGCCCCTGCTGAACGCCTAGGGCCCAGACTCACTGGGCGATAAATTAATTCAATAGCT
>DASRRU010000243.1:0-4609 GCA_035656795.1 Phenylobacterium sp.
GGCGCCGGCCGCCGGGCGCGCCGCGCCGAGGCCCAGGGCGCGCGGCAGGTTGAGATCGGCGAGCGTCGGCCAGCGGAAGGTCCAGCGGCGGCGGACCGGAATGCAGGCTTCCAGCGCGGCGATCAGCTGGTCCGCCGGGCCGTCGTTCAGGAAGTGATTGGCGCCCGGCGTGCGGATGAAATTGATCGGCATGCGGGTTACCGTCTCGGCGGCCAGTCGCTCGGCAGCCTCAATGGGCGCGAAGTCGTCCAGGTCGCCGTGGATCATGTGCACCGGGATCGAAATCCGGCTCAGCGCCCGCTTGGCGTAGGCCAGTTGCGGCTTCTGTCCGGAGGCCTCGATCACCGCATGGCGCAGGTCGCGCGGAATGATCCGCAGCGCCTTCGAGCCCACGTCGATCAGCCAGCGCGAGGTCGGCCCGGTCTCCCCGAAGAAGCCCGAGAGCAACACCAGGCTCTCCACCTTGCCGGGATGGCTTTCCGCCATCAGCGAGGCGATCGCCGCGCCGTAGCTTTGGCCCACCAGCATCACCCGCTGTCCGCGCCTGGCGCTGAGCAGGGGCGCGAGCGCCTGGGCCTGGGTGCGGATGTCGGCGACCGGCTCGTGCGGCTCAGAGACGCCATAGCCGGGGCGATCGACGACGATCATCTCCCGGTCGGCGGGCAGTTCGGCCAGGGTCTCGGCCCAGTATTCGGCCCACGACGGCGCGCCGGTGATCACCACGATCTTCCAGGGCGCGGGCGTGGCGCGCGGCGTCTCCAGCGCGGAGATCTGCCACCCGAGGCCGCCGCCCGCCGTGAAACTGGTGCGGCGCACGACCGTGTCGGGATAGTCGGAAGAGGTGGGCGCGTGCTCGGAGCGACCGCGCATGGCGCTCTCGAACGAGGCCCAGCCCATGGCCAGCACACCCTTCGGTCTCTTCCGCGCCACGCTCATGAGGCCTCCTGATGTGACGCAGTCTCACCTAAGAACCCGAAACGCCGGCTTAAAGGGTTGGTTCGGCGCCGTTCATCTCAACTCGCTGTAAGGTGAGGCGGTGTGGCGAGCCGGTCACGCAATTCGCGCTTCAGGACCTTGCCGGTGGGCCCGATCGGCAGGGCCTCGACGATCCGCACCTCGTCCGGCGTCCACCACTTGGCGACGCGGGCGGCGACATGGGCCCTGAGCTCCTCAGGATCCGCCGTCTGGCCGGGGCGCAGCGTCACAAGCAGCAGCGGCCGCTCGTCCCACTTTGGGTGCGGCACACCCACCGCGGCGGCCATGGCCACCGCCGGGTGCGAACAGACCGCGTCCTCCAGGTCGAGCGTCGAGATCCACTCCCCGCCGGACTTGATCACGTCCTTGGCCCGGTCGGTGAGCCGCAGGTAGCCCTCAGCGTCCAGGGTCGCGATATCCCCCGTGTCGAACCAGCCGTCGGCGGTGAACACCTCTGCGCCATCTTGCTTGAAATAGGCGCATGCGACCCAGGGCCCACGGACCTGCAGCTGGCCCACGCTCGCGCCGTCGCGGGGCTGCTCAGCGCCGTCGTCGCCCATGATCCTGAGGTCCACGCCCCAGAGGCCGCGGCCCTGTTTGAGCTTGCGCTGCTGGCTGACCTGGGCGTCCTCGCCTGCGTGCTCCGGCAGAGGCGTGTTGATGACGCCGAGGGGCGACGTCTCGGTCATGCCCCAGATCTGGCGCACCTGGCCGCCCAGCCGGTGCTCGATGCGGCTGACCAGGGCCGCAGTGGGCGCCGAGCCGCCGATGGCGATGGTCTTGACCGAGGTCAGTCGTCCGCCGGTCTGGTCCAGATGGTCGGCCACGCCCACCCAGATGGTCGGCACGCCCAGGAGGAAGGTCACGCCCTCCGCCTCGATCAGCTCGGCGATGGACGCGCCGTCCAGCGCCCGGCCCGGCAGCACCAGGGTCGCGCCCACCAGCGGGGCGGCGTAGGGCGTGCACCAGGCGTTGGCGTGGTACATCTGCGCGCACGGCATCACCACGTCGCGCGCCGAGAAGTTGAAGGCGTCGGGCAGGCCCAGCGCCATGGCGTGCAGAACCGTCGAGCGGTGCGAATAGAGCACCCCCTTCGGGTTCCCCGTCGTGCCAGAGGTGTAGCAGAGGCCCGACGCCTGCCGCTCGTCGAGCTCCGGCCACTCGAACTGGTCCGAATTCGCCGCGATCAGGTCTTCATAGACGAGGGCGTCGGCGGGGGCATCGCTCGGCAGGTGCGCCACGTCGGTCATGGTCACGAACTGCTTCACCAGCGGCATGCGGTCCTTCAGCTCCGCCACCTGGCCGGCGAAGCTCACGTCGAAGAACAGGAAGCTGTCCTCGGCGTGGTTGGCCACCCAGACGATCTGGTCGGAGTGCAGCCGCGGATTAATGGTGTGCAGGATCGCGCCGATCCCGGTGACCGCGAAATAGAGCTCGAAATGGCGATGGGTGCTCCAGGCCAGGGTCGCCACGCGGTCGCCCGGCTGCACGCCCATGGCGACCAGCGCATTGGCCATCCGCTTGGTGCGCTTCAGGGCGTCGGCATAGCCGTAGCGATGGATCGGGCCTTCCACCGTGCGGTCCACCACCTGCCGGTCCGGGTGGTATTGCGCCGCGTACTCCAGGATCGACGGCAGCGTCAGCGCGCGGTCCATCATCAGCGCTTGCATGAAAGGTCTCTTCCCAAGGTCTTGGCTCACTCTAGGTCGCCACGGTCGGAGCTGCCAGATGCGCCCCAAAAGCGGGAGCTGTCCCGGAGAGGGATTGAGGGGAGAATCCAGGCGGAGCCTTGAGCTCCCCGCCCGCGCCTAGGCGCCCCTGGCGGCGACCTTGAGCAGTCCGCCGGCGGCGAACCGGGCCAGACGGGCGTTGATGGCGGCGAAGTCGCCGGAGTCACACGCGCCGCCTGACAACCTGTCGATCCGGCCCGTCATCGAAAGCGACAGGGTCAGGGCCCCGGACAGGAAATGATAGCTCCAGTAGAGGTCGTCCTCTCGCAGCTGCGGCAGGGCCCGGCGAAGGGACTGCGCCAGGCGCTGGATCACCGGATCGAAGAACCGGGTCATGGTCTCGCCGCCCCAGGTGGGCGTGTTGTTGACCAGGGCGAGGATGGCGAAATAGGACCGCCAGCCCGGATCCCCGTCCGCGGCGCGCTGCAGCACCGGCCTCAGGAAGGCGTCGAACACCCCTTCGACGGTGGGACCGTCCGGGCCGGGGGCCAGGTCGTAGGCCTCCAGCGAGGCGAAACGGTCGCCATTGACCACATCGGCCCGGCGCTCGAACACTTGGTCGAACAGGTCCCGCTTGCTGGCGAAGTAGTAATAGACGAGCGCGGTGTCGACGGCGGCGTCCCTGGCGATCATGCGGACCGTGACGCCGTCGAAGCCGTGAAGGGCGAAGCTGCGTTCGGCGGCGTCGAGGAGACGCAAACGCGTGTCCGCGTCCCCTTGGCGCACGCCCGCACGCCGGCCGCGACGGCGGGCGACCGGCGGAGGCGAAGCGTAATCGCTGTCCATGACCCCTCCGACGGCGCCGTTCGTCCCACGCTTCAGAGGGAGAAGGCGGCGGCGGCCCCCCTCATCAATACTTGTATCTCAGCGACACCAGGATGGTCCGCGGATTGCCGTAGAAGGCGGTGACCGTGTTGCCGTAGATCGAAGTCGGGTAGGCGCCGGGGAAATAGTAGCCGCCGGTGCGGTAGTGCACGTCTCCGATGTTGAGGGCGTGCAGGCCCACCTCCCAATGGTTGGACTTGGCGGTCCAGACGGCGTTCAGGTCCACCAGGGTATAGGCGGTCTGGTCGATCTGGGGGATTGGGAAGCTGTACTGGTAGGTCTTGCTGCGATAGCTGGCGCTCGCGTTGGCGACGAAGCGGCCGTTCAGGATCTCATCCGGCGCGGCGTAGACCAGCTGGAAATAGCCGGTCCAGCGGGGCGCGTTCTGGAACACGTCGATCAGGCTGGCCGTCAGCTCCGGCGTCTTGACGAAATTGGCATCCGTCAGGCCCAGGGAGAAGTTCGCGCTGAACGGGCCTCCCGGCGCGGCGCGGCCTTCCACCTCGAACCCGTCGATGTGCGACTTGCCGGCGTTGGCGACCACCGAGGCGATGCCGATTGCGGGAGGCGTTGCGGCCACCTGCACGGTGACCTGCATGTTCGTGTAGTCGGCGTAGAAGATGGCCGTGTTCAGGTCGAGCCGGTGGTCGAAGAACGTGCCCTTCAGGCCGGCCTCGTAGGACGAGACATACTCCGGTCCGTAGCCGTTGACGGTCTGCGGCGACAGGAACGCATCGCCGCGCATGTCGAAGCCGCCGGCCTTGAAGCCCTCGCTGTAAGACACGTAGCTGGAGATGGCGTCGGTGAGCTTGTAGCTGACGCTGACGCGCGGGGTGGTGTCGCTGAAAGTGTGGCTGTTGGTGTAGTTGGTGCGCGGATTGGGACCGATGCCGGGCACGCCGGGCGGCAGCGCCACGCCGCTGCCGCCAAACTCCGGGCTGCCAAGCCCCGCCTCGAAGTAGCGGTAGACGAAGCCGGTCCTCTTGTCCTGGGTCCACCGCAGGCCGGCCGAGACCTGCAGGCGGTCCGTGAGGTCGTAGCTGAAGTCTCCGAACCCGGCGATGGACTTGGTCGTGACA
>DASRRU010000244.1:0-1511 GCA_035656795.1 Phenylobacterium sp.
GCGAGCTCGGACAGGGCGTAGGACTTCATGCGCATCTCCTGACATACGCAGAATGCGCGAAATACGCATTTCGTCCAACTGTACCGGCTGGCGTTCGAGCCCGAGCAGCCCTTTAGAGCGCGATCCGGTGGGTTTGAATCGTGGGATTCCCTGATTGGGCGGATCGTGATTCAAGATGCGGGCTGGGCGGGAGGCCAGCTTGCATGGCGCGAGCCTATTCCTCTGATCTTCGGGATCGTGTGGTCGCTGCGGTGATGGCGGGAGCGACGGTTCGCGCGGCGGCGGCCCGTTTTGGCGTGAGCGTGGCCTCGGCGGTGAAGTGGTCGCAGCGCTACCGCGCGACCGGGAGCGCGGCGGCCAAGCCGCGGGGCGGGAAGAAGCCCTATGTGCTGACGGGCCAGCGGGAGTGGCTGCTGGCGCGGATCGCCGAGGCGCCGGATCTGACCCTTCGCGCGGTGATGGCCGAGCTGGCCGATCGCGGGGTGAGCGCGAGCTATCACGCGGTCTGGGACTTCTTCGCCCATGAGGGCGTGACCTTCAAAAAAAAGCCTGTTCGGCGTCGAGCAGGACCGCCCGGACGTGGCCAGGAAGCGGGCGCGCTGGCGACGCCATCAGGCGAGGCTTGATCCGCGCCGCCTGGTCTTCATCGACGAGACTTGGGCCAAGACCAACATGACCCGCACCCACGGCCGCTGCGCCCGCGGCCAGCGGCTGGTCGCCAAGGTCCCGCACGGCCACTGGAAAACCATGACCTTCCTGGCCGCCCTGCGCTACGACCAGATCACGGCCCCCTTCGTCCTGGACGGACCGATCAACGGCGCGTGGTTCTTAGCCTATGTCGAGCAGGTTCTGGTCCCCACGCTGTCGCCCGGCGACGTGGTGGTCATGGACAACCTCGGCAGCCACAAGGGCAAGGCCGTGCGCCAAGCCATCCGAAAGGCCGGCGCCCATCTGATCTTCCTGCCGCCCTACAGCCCGGACCTCAATCCCATCGAGCAGGTCTTCGCCAAGCTCAAGGCCCTGCTGCGTAAGGCCGCCGAACGCACCGTCGAAGCCACCTGGCGGCGCATCGGCCAACTCCTCGATCGCTTCTCGCCCACCGAGTGCGCCAACTATCTCGTCAACTCCGGATACGCTTCAATATGACGGGATCAGGCTCTAGGCTTCAGTACCCGGCGCCCTCGCCACGAACGCCCGGGTGATGTCGCTGATCCGGCCGGCCCCGGCCGCCTGCATGGTGGCGGTCAGTTCCTGCTTGAGCTTGTCGTAGACGCTCTTGACGCCCTCGGCGCCGCCGAGCGCGAGGCCGTACATCACCGGCCGTCCCATGGCCACGGCGTTCGCGCCCAGAGCCAGGGCTTTGAACACGTCCGTGCCTCGGCGAAAGCCCGAGTCGACGATGATCGGCACGCGGCCCTTTACGGCCTCGGCGACCGGGCCGAGCGCGTCGATCGCCGCGGGCACGGAATCGATCTGGCGTCCGCCATGGTTGGACACCTGGATCCCCGCTG
>DASRRU010000245.1:0-10538 GCA_035656795.1 Phenylobacterium sp.
CAGCTGGCGGCGCTGGCGGCCTGGTGCGTCGGCTCGGAGAATTCCTTGATGAGCGGACAAATCCTGTTCGCCGACGGAGGTGTGGAATGTCGAGCGCGTGGAGATTTGGCGTGGTGAGCCCGATGGTTTCGAAGCGCGACATGGCGCTCGCCTGGCTGCGGGCGAACGGGGTCAAGGCCGGCGTGGAGGTGGCGGTGAACTTCGCACTGCCGTTCGCGATCTACAGCTGGCTGAAGCCGAGCCTGGGCGACGTGCGCGCCCTGATGGCGGCCTCGGCGCCGCCGACCCTGTGGTCGGTCTGGGAGTTCATCCGGCTGCGCAAGATCGACGCCCTGTCGATCGTGGTGCTGGCCGGGATCGTGCTGTCGCTGCTGGCCTTCGCCGGCGGCGGCGGGGTGAAGGCGCTGCAGCTGCGCGAGAACCTGGTGGCCGGCCTGGTGGGCCTGGCGTTCCTGGGTTCGGCGGCGATCGGCAAGCCCTTGATCTACCAGCTCGCTCGCGCCGCGACGCGCCGCCAGTCGGCGGAGAAGGCCGCGATGATCGAGGCCTTAGGCGAGGATGACCGCTTCCGCCGGATCATGCTGACCGCGACGCTCGTCTGGGGCTTCGGCCTGGTGGCGATCTGCGCCGGCTGCTGCGTCCTGGTCTCTGCGGTCTCGATCAAGCTCTATCTGCTGGTCAGCGGACCGGTCAGCTACGGGGCCATGGGCCTGCTGACATTGTGGACCTATTGGTACGTGCGGCGATCGAAGCTGGTCGGCAGCTAGCGCCTCAGCGCCCCTGGAACATCGGTTTGCGCTTCTCCAGGAAGGCGCGGCGGGCTTCCTGGCCGTCCTCGCTGCCGAAGGCCTTGCGAATGTTGGCGACTTCGAAGCGCAACTGGGATTCCAACTCCACGCCCTCGGTCGAGCGGACCATGCCGCGCTTCAGCAGCCGAAGGGTGATCGGCGACCACTCGCAGAGGGACTGGCAGTACTCGGCCAGGCGCTCGGCGAACCTGTCGTCGTCGACGGCCTCGCCGGCCATCCCCCAGGCCACCGCCTCGTCGCCCACCAGCGTGCGGTTCTCCATCATGAAGCGCATGGCCTTCTCGTAGCCCATGGCCTGCGGCAGGGTGATGGTGAGGCCAGCATCCGGCGAGCCGCCGATGCGGGTGTAGCCGGCCATCAGCCGCGCGCTGCGGGCGACCAGGCGCACGTCGGTCGCCATGGCCAGGCCCAGGCCCGCGCCGACCGCGACACCGTTGATCCCGCCCACCACCGGCTTGTCGCAGCGCTTGCGGATCGCCAGCAGGAACTCGCCCACCCAACCGATATCGTCGAGCTGAGCGCGCATCGGCGAATAGGGTGAATAGGGCTCAGCGCCTGGCGACAGGTCGAGGCCCGCGCAGAAGGCGTCGCCGCTGCCGGTGATGGCGACCACCCAGACGCTGTCATCCAGCGCCGCCTTGTCCACCGCCTCCACCACGCCCCAGGCCAGCGCCTGGCTGAGCGCGTTCTTCTTGTCGGCCCGGTTGAGGGTGATGGTGCGGACGTGGCCCACGTCATGGGTGGTGACGAGTGCAGTCATGGGGGCGGTCATCGGGGGTTAATTTCCTCTGCTTGGGACGCCAGCATAGCTGCAGGACCCTACTCCGCGTCGAGCGGAGCGATCCAACGGTCGGAGGGGACTGAGACCCCGCCGCGTTCACCGGGGGTGACCGTGCCGAAACGTTCGGCGAAGACCGGCGGCAGGGGTTGGGCGTCCGGGGGGGCCAACCACAGTCGAAGCAGGTGCCGGCGGCGCTCCAGGTCCGGCCAGTCCTCGAAGGCGGTGCGGTCGTGGAACAGGACGTGGTTGTTGACGAGCTGGATGTCGCCCGGGCGGAAGTCGAGCTCGATGTGCAGGGCTGGGTCTTCAGCGAGCGCATCCAGCAGGTCCAGGGCCTCGATCTGCGCGGGCGTGAGGGGGGCGACCTGCGGAAATCGGCGGGCGCTTTCGATGTACTGGCGCTGGTAGATGCCGGCGAAACGGCCGGCGCACCAGTTGAAGACCGGGATCGTGAACCAGGGATCCTCCCCTGGCGCGGCCTCACCGCGGCGATCGGTTTCGATGGGCTGGAAGAGCACGGCCGCCAGCTCCGGCCGGGTGGCCCGGATGGCGTTGTAGAGGCTGACCGAACTCACCAGGCTGGAGCGGCCGCCGGCCTTGGCGGGGCGCAGGCACATCAGCCCGACCACGTCGCAGGAATCGGTGTGATAGGTCTGCCGCTCGTGGGTCTGGTAGAGGCGCGCGGTGGGGTCGCCGCTGGCTCGACCGAGGTCCTTCACATGGCCCAGGATATGGCCCAGGGCGTTCTGCGGCCGAAAGGCGCCGAGGTGCGCGCCGATCCCCAGGAAGGCGGCGGCGTTCTCCCGGCGGCTGAGGCGCGAGGGATCGAGGCCGCGCAGGACGGAGAAGCCGCGCCCCTCCAGCACCTCGTCGCGAAGTAGGGCGGCCAGGCGCGGGCCGAGGACGGGCAAGGGGAAAGCCCCGGCGCGGACGGCGCTCAGGTCGCCGCCACCGGCGGCCAGGCGCCGGGCGGCATGCTCGACCTCGGCGACCTCGGCCTCGGTGAGGCGGGTGACCCATTCGTCGGCTGCGAAATCGGCGGCGCGCCAGGCCGCGGGTCCTTCGATGGCGGCTGGCGGCATCGGCGTCGTGGTGTCTGTCATCGTCCTCAAGGATCGCCGCCCGGCGCGGGCCTGTCGAGACCTGTCTGGACAAACCGTCGCGCTGTCCCGACAGGATCTGCGTTGAACGCGGCCAAGGGCGGGGCCCAGATCGGCGGCGCAGGCCGCGACCGGCCGGCGTTGCGATACGGGCCTTGTGGCATGACAGCCGGACAACTGAGCGGACCTCGGGCGACAGGCGGCCGCTTTGGAACCGAAGTCGTCGAGACGGTGAAGACCGTGGTCTTCGCCCTGGTGATCGCGACGGCGCTGCGGGTGCTGGTGTTCCAGCCCTACACCATTCCCTCGTCCTCGATGGAGCCCGGCCTGGTGACCGGCGACTACATCGTGGTCTCCAAGTGGAGCTACGGCTGGAGCCGGGCCTCGTTGCCGTTCAATCCGCCCTGGTTCCCCAAAGCCTTTCTAAAGGGGGGGAGAGTGTTCGGCCACGACCCCCAGCGCGGCGACGTGATCGTCTTCCGCCTGCCGCGCGATCCTGACGAGACCTACATCAAACGGCTGATCGGCCTGCCGGGCGACCGGGTGCAGGTGATCCGGGGCGCGGTCTATGTGAACGGCAGGCCGATTCCGCGGCAGTTCGAAGGCCAGGTCCGCGACCACGACGATCCGGCGCGCGTCGTGCAGCAGGCGAGCGAGACCGCGCCGGACGGCCGGCGCTACGAGACCTTTGCTGGCTCGGCCGACGGTGAGGGCGACAACACCGACGTCTATGTCGTCCCGGAAGGGACCTACTTCTTCATGGGCGACAACCGCGACAACTCGGCCGACAGCCGCTGGCCGAAGGAACTGGGCGTCGGCTTCGTGCCCGCCGAGAACCTGGTCGGCAAGGCGCAGGCGGTGGTCCTGTCGTGGCGCGACGGCGCGTCAGTGCTGAAGCCGTGGACCTGGCTGAACCTGGACGTCAGTCGGTTCCTGCAGCGGGTGCGGTGAAGGGGCGCCTCGCTCGCCTCGCTGTGTGGCGAGCCGAGGCCGTTGCTACCGCTCCTCCGCGGCCCGGAACTCGGCGAAGCTCACCTTGCCGTCGTGGTTTCGATCCAGGCGCTGGAAGTCGGCTAGCGAGAGGGCGTCGGCGCCTTGGGTCAGTCGGCTGAACTCGGCGCGCAGGGACGGATGGGCGAGCGAGGGCAGGGCCACGGCGCCGACGGCCGCGGCGACCAGGGCGCCCAGGATCAGCCGCTCGCCGCGGCGGGCGGGGCGGGCGGCCTTGGCCGGGTCGATCTGGCCGTCGATAAAGCCGCGCAACGCCTCGCTGGCGGAGCGGCCCTCGTCGCGGCAGCGAGCCATGAAGGCGAGCTTGGTTGGATAGGGCAGGCGAATCTCGAGCGTCTCGCTCTTCTTCAATCTTGCTGTCTTCTGGGGAGTCATTTGGGCCTCGGGCGGGCAAGCGAAGGGTCTGGAGTCTAGCCCAAAGCTCAATCTGCGTCGCTGTGACAGGAAATTCCTGTCCGGACATTCCGTTCCGGGAGACTGGCGGCTTAAGTATCGCCCCTGAGTTGAACTCCGACGCCGGCTCGCGCCTCCTGGCCGAGCCACTCGCTGATCGCGACACTGACAAAGGGGAGCGCAATGCCGGACGGTACGGCGACGGCCCATCTTTACCTGCCGAAACTCGCCACGGTCCTGCGCGAGGGCTATGGCGCCGAGGACCTGCGGCGCGACGCCGTGGCGGGCCTCACTGTCGCCATCGTGGCCCTGCCGCTTTCCATGGCCATCGCGGTCGGATCCGGGGTTTCGCCGGAGCGGGGCCTGTACACGGCCATCGTCGGCGGCTTCTTCGTCTCGCTGCTCAGCGGCAGCCGCTTCCAGATCGGCGGGCCGGCGGGCGCTTTCATCGTGCTGGTGTCGGCGACGGCGGCGCGGTTCGGGGTCGAGGGCCTGCTGCTGACGGTGCTGCTCTCCGGTGTTCTGCTGACCCTGGCGGGGTTGCTGCGGCTGGGCTCGCTGATCCGACACATCCCGCATGCGGTGACCGTGGGTTTCACCTGCGGCATCGCGGTGACCATCCTGGCGAGCCAGCTGAAAGACCTGGGCGGGCTGAAGCTGGGCGGGGCGGAGCCGGGGCCGCTGATCCCCAAGCTGGGCGCGCTCGGCGAGGCGATGGGCACGCTCAATCCGGCGGCGCTGGCGCTGGGCGCTGGCGTCACGGCGCTGATTTTCCTCATCCGGCGCTTTCGCCCCAACTGGCCGGGGATGCTGATCGCGCTGAGCCTGGCCGCGGCCTCGGCGGCGCTGCTGCATCTGCCTGTGGAGACCATCGGCAGCCGGTTCGGGGGCATCCCGCATTCCCTGCCTCTGCCCAGCCTGCCGCCGATCAGCCTGGAGCGCCTGCTGCAGGTGCTGCCGGCGGCGTTGTCGTTCACGCTGCTAGGCGGGGTGGAGAGCCTGCTTTCGGCCAAGGTGGCGGACGGCATGACGGCGCGGCGTCACCGCTCGAACATGGAGCTGGTCGGGCAGGGGATCGCCAATATCGCCTCGGCCCTGTTCGGGGGTATCGCCGTGACCGGCACCATCGCCAGGACGGCGACCAATGTGCGGGCCGGTGGGCGCAGCCCGGTGGCAGGCCTGCTGCACGCGGCCTTCCTGCTAATCTTCATGTTAGTAGCCGCGCCGCTGGCCAGCTACGCGCCGCTTTCGGCCCTGGCCGGGGTGCTGGTGGCGGTCTGTTGGGGGATGGCGGAGAAGAAGGAGTTCGGCCGGTTGCTGGGCGACTGGCGTGGGGCTCTGGTGCTGCTGACCACCTTCGGCCTGACCCTGGCGAAAGACCTGACCATCGGGATCATCGCCGGCTGCGTCGTGGCGGCGGTGCTCGCGGTTCTCAAGCAGCCGGTCCGGGAGGAGGGCGTCTAGTTGCCGCCCCGGACGGATTCAACGTAGGCCTGTGCCCTGGCGTGAGGCCGAGGGGGAGTGGGCGATGCGAACGAGGCTTGCGGCCGGCGTGATCCTGGCCGGACTGTTGTTGGCGGGCGCGGCGTGGGGGCAGGCTCCCAAGTCCGCGCCGGGCTCCGCGGACGCGAGCTTCCAGGCGGTCTACAGGGCCGAGTGGGCCTGGCGGAAGATCGAGTTCCCCGGCGAGCGCGGCGACGCGGCTGCCATTCCCGACCGCCTGGGCAAGGTGGATGCGGCCAGCCAGGCGCGGCGGCTGGCCTATTGGGCCGGGGTGCTGGGCAAGCTGGACGGCGTCTCTGAGAAGGACCTCTCGGCGGACGAGGCGGTGAACTACGAGGTCTACCGGGACCAGATCGCCACCCGCGTCGCCCAGCTGCATTTTCGCGAGTACGAGAAGCCGTTCAACTCGGACTCGCAGTTCTGGTCGAACCTGGGGTTCACCGCGTCGCGGACCTTCCACACGAGGCAGGACTACCGCAACTGGATCGCCCAGATGCGCGACGTGCCGCGCTGGTTCGACGACGAGACGGTGAACATGAAGGTGGGCCTGGACCGGGGTTTCACCGCGCCCCGGACGACGCTCGTGGGGCGCGACAAGTCGGTTTCCATCGTCTCCCAGGCCCCGGACATCGAGCATACCCTGTACTGGAAGCCCTTCCAGCACATGCCCGCCTCGGTGACCCGGGCGGAGCAGGCGCAACTGAAGGCCGAGGCGACCCAGGTGTTCGAAGGCGAGGTGCGGCCGGCCTACGCCAAACTGCTTGCCTTCCTCGACACCGACTACATCCCGCACGCCACCGAGACCCTGGCCGCTGAGGCCCTGCCCGACGGCAAGGCCTACTATCGCGCGCAGATCAAGGAGTTCACGACTCTCGACATGGATCCGGAGGCGATCCACCAGCTCGGCCTCTCCGAGGTCGCCAAGATCCACGCCCAGATGCTGGGCGTGATGCAGGAGACCGGGTTCCAGGGCGATTTCCCGGCCTTCCTGGCCTTCCTGCGCAGCGATCCGCAGTTCTATGTGAAGGACCCGCAGGAGCTGCTGAACCGGGCGGCGTGGATCGCCAAGCGGGTGGACGGCAAGCTGCCCGCCTACTTCGGCTGGCTGCCGCGCAGCCGCTTCGGAATCGAGCCGGTCGCGCCGGACATCGCGCCCTTCTACACCTCCGCCCGGGGCGGGACGACGACCTACCTGCTGAACACCTACGACCTGCCGAGCCGGCCGCTCTACAATCTGACGGCGCTGACCCTGCATGAATCCGCACCGGGACATTCGCTGCAGGGTGGGCTCGCCGAGGAGCAGGACCAGCTGCCGCCGTTCCGCCGCAACGTCTACATCTCGGCCTATGGCGAGGGCTGGGCGCTCTATTGCGAGCGCCTGGGCGTCGAGATGGGGATGTACGATACGCCCTATGACCGCTTCGGCATGCTGACCTTCCAGATGTGGCGCGCCGCCAGGCTGGTGGTCGACACCGGCATCCACCACAAGGGCTGGACGCGGGCCCAGGCCATCGCCTTCCTGCACGACAACACGGCGCTCGCCGACCACGACATCGAGATCGAGGTCGACCGCTACATCTCCTGGCCAGGGCAGGCGCTCAGCTACTACCTGGGCATGATGGCGATCGTCGACGGACGGGCCAAGGCGGAGACGGCGCTGGGGCCGAAGTTCGATATCCGCGCCTTCCACGACACGGTGTTGTCGACCGGCTCGGTGCCTTTGCCGGTGCTGCGCGCCCGCATCGACCGCTTCATCGCCGAGGGCGGCAGGGATCCCATGCCGGTCAAGTTCCAGAAGCCGAAGGGCGGCGAGGACACGCCCTAGGATCAGGAGCCAAGGACTCGCTTTGAGGGGGAACCCGATTGCGGCCAAGGTTCGCAGTCGATACCTGCGGTTAAATATAGTGTGAGCAAGTGCGTCCCGGGGCGCTGTGCAGCTCTCTCGGGCGAAAGTCGATCACGTGATGAAGAAGTTCCTGTCGAGCGCCGCCGCGGCGGCGTTTTGCGTCTCGGGCCTGCTGGCGGCGCCGGCGGCGCACGCGGCGGTCTTCGTCTCGCAGTTGGTGTACAAGGACAACAACAGCAACCCGCCGTCCCTGTCGGCGACCCCTTACGGCACGGTGACGATCACCGAGCTGACCCCGGATTCCCTGAAGGTCGAGGTGGACCTCACCAATCCGGCCAGCGAGTTCGTCAACACCGGCGGCAAGCACAATCCCTTCGTGTTCAATACCCTCCATGCCGACCAGGTGACCACGCCGCATGCCGCGGCGACGGACGATCCCAACGCCATTGCGATCGACGCTCCGGTCGGCAAGTTTGAGGACGCCGGGCGCGGGGCATTTGAGAGCACCCCGTTCGGGACCTTCACCAACGAGATCTCCCTGAACCCCGAGGGCGACAAGGGCAAGGGTAACGGCCAGGCGAACGGGCAGAAGGGGCCGATGATCTTCACCGTCACCGATCCCAACGGCATCACCTTCGCCGGGATCGGGGCGACGTTCTCGAGCACGGGTCAGTTGCTGACCACAGGCACGGGCGACCGTTTCACGTCCACCACCACTGGGGCCGACAACGCCGGCTGGTGGTTCGCGGCGGATATCTATGACGGCGCGACGGGCTCGACTTACAACGTCGCGGCGCGGGACGCCTTTGAGCAGATCCAGAACGCGGTCCCCGAACCGGCGACCTGGGGCCTGATGATCGTGGGCTTCGGCGGCGTTGGCGCGGTGCTGCGCCGGCGGCGGGCGACGGTGGCGGCGCTCGCCTAGCCGCATCGAGGCTGTTCGGCATCGGCTGAGTTTTGCCGAACGCACAACTGCAGCGGAAGTTTTTCCCCCCTCGGGAGAACGGGGTTGTGCGACGACGCATCCAATGATTGAAGGATATCCAGGATATTTGGACCGCGGCCTCCGAGCCATCGCTCGGGGCTAGCTGGCCTTCAGGGGTGGGGTATTGATAATGAAGAAGCTGTTTTGGAGCGCGGGCGCCGCAGCTCTTTCCTCGGCCGCCTTGTTGGCTTTGTCGGCCGGCTCGGCGAGCGCGGCGCAATACATCACCCAGCTGGTGTACAATGCCAACGGCCTGACGACGTCCTACGGTCAGGTGACGCTGACCGAAGGGGGCAGTGGAAACGGCGCCTATGTCGACGTGGATGTGTCGTTTTATCCGACGAGCGGAGTTCAACGAATCGTCGACGATGGCAACGGTCACGTCGCCTTCGGCTTCAATCTGGTTGATGATCCGTCCGAAAGCACCATCACCAATCTGACAGCCGGATATGGCGATACGATGGACGGCAATCTCAAGAACTCGCCGTTCGGACATTTTGAAGACGTGGTCACCCTCTCCGGGAATGGCGCCGTGAATGGGATAGCGCCGCCATTGGATTTCCGTGTTGTGAATCCGACGGGCGTCCACTTCCTGACCGGAACGAACCACTTCACCTCGAACACGGATGGGTCGGTGGGCGCCCTGACCGGCGGCTGGTGGTTCGCCGTGGACGTCTATGATCCCACCCACCCGCTATCGGTCCCGGGCAATGATCCCAGCAACACCTTTGCTATCGCGGGCCGTGACTTCTGCACGGTTGGCGTCAACTGCGGCGGTGTTCCCGAGCCTGCCTCCTGGGCGTTGATGCTGCTCGGCTTCGGCGGCATTGGCGCGGTGCTGCGTCGGCGCCGGCCGGCGGCAGCGCTGGCCTAGGTCCCTTCGACGAAGCGGATTCCCAGATTATCTGACCGCTGATCCAAGGCTGCTCTTTGCGGAGAGCGGCCTTGGGTCGCGGTTTGATGTGGGGTGAGGAACGGGCGTAATTCGCGCCGTTGGTCGAGGCGGGTCCGCGGTGCGGCCGGTGGCCAAGGGAAGGCGCCGCCTGGCGCCGGACGCGGTGTTCTTGACCGCCGCGTCCTGGCGCGACCTGCATGATCACTTCGGCAAATGAGTTCAGTCTCCGGCAGTTCCGTCGGCGGACGTTATCGGGGCTCTGAGCGTGCTGCTGGCGGCCCACAACGGGAGCGGCAAGGGCCAGGACAGCCTCCAGTTCATCGATGGCGCCTTCGTGCGCGCACATCGCCGCGCCGCCGGCGCCCATGAGAAACAGCAGGCCCTCAGGGCAAGGCTCCAAGCCGCTTACGTGGTGGCTCCTCAACCAAGATCCACTTGATCACCAACAGCCAGGCGCTGCCGGGCGTGGGGACGCTGACCGGCGGCCGGGTTTCCGACGTCAGGGCCACCCCTCGGTCACGGCTCAGCCGGACCCGAGCCCAGGGTCGTGCCCAGCGGCCAAGGCTGCGATGCCGACTTCACCCGGACCGACCTGGGGGCCCGGAGCATCGCCGCGCTCATTCTTCCCAGGCGCAACCGAAAGTTTTCAGCCCCATCGTCGATGGCCACGCTCTGCGCCCTGCGAAATCTGGTCGAGCGCCGTTTTTCGAAGCTAAAGCATAGCGACGAGACCTCTAGAATATTCAGAGACTTCATCCTCATCGCGTCCGCTTGGATGTGGATCACGTGTTTCGTCAACAGATGCGGTATGCGTGAAACAAAGAACAGTGCAGGGTTGAATCTTTAGAATGTGCCACCACCTAGGGGAGAAAACTGCTACTAGATAGGGAAAATGCGATAGATTAAATAAAGACATGTTTAATTGCTCACCAAGTTGTGTGAATACGCGGTCTTCGTCTGTGCAATGGTTGCGTTTGGCACAAGCGAGAGGGTGGAGCGATGAAGCGTTTTCTTCGCAGTAGCGCGGCGGTGGCCCTGTCGATCGTCGCGATGACAGCTTTGCCGACGACGGCGGCCCAGGCGGCCGTGTACATCTCGCAGCTTGAGTATCGCGATGGTCTCGTCGGGGCGCAGGCGCCGGCTTACGGCACGGTGACGATCACTGAGCTGAATCCCGACTCGGTGAGGGTGGAAGTCGACTTTACGAACGCCAAT
>DASRRU010000246.1:0-9649 GCA_035656795.1 Phenylobacterium sp.
GAGCGCTGCTTCACTTCATAGTCATGGATATCGATATTGGGGCGGAGTTTGATCTCCTTGATTTCCTGAACCTTTTGCCGCTTCCGCGCCTCGTTCTTCTTTTTCTGTTCCTGGAATTTGAACTTGCCGTAGTCCAGGATCTTACAAACGGGCGGATCCGCGTTGGGGACGATCTCGACCAGATCGAGGCCCGCCTCTTCGGCGGCCTCCATGGCGGAAGATGTGGGCATCACACCCTGCTTCTCGCCGTTCTGATCGATGAGCAGAACCTTGGGGACGCGGATTTCATCATTGATGCGCAGCCCGTCCTTGACGGGAGGGGCGTTCATGGGACGGCGAATAGGCGAGGCTCCTAAGGTTGTTTCAACACAAACGCCGGGGCTCGAGGACGGGCTCCGGCTGATACAGGCTATATGATTTAGCGTCCCAGCGCTATCAAGCCGCGCCCCGGCCGGCCGGCAGCAGAGAGGCGGCCGCCTGCGCCACTTTCGCCACAGGCAGCTCCGCCAGCTGGGAGGCTTGCAGGACGGCGACCTTGCCACGTGGCGCCGACAGCGCCGGGTCCGAGGCGCTGGAAAACAGGACGACCGTCGGCGCCCCCGCCGCGGCGGCCAGGTGCAGCGGCCCGGTGTCGTTGCCGACCGCCAACGCGGCCTTGGCCCCCAGGACGGCGATCGAGGCGAAATCAGTGCGTCCGGTCAGGTCCCGGGCGCCCGGGACCTGGCGCTGGATCGCCTGCGCCAGGGCGGATTCCTGCGGCCCACCGATGATCACGACGTCAAGGCCGCGGGCGTAGAGGATGCGCGCCAGCTCGCCGTACTTCTCCACCGGCCAGCGCTTCTCCGGCCGGTGGGCCGAGCCGCCGGGGACGAACATGGCGTAGGGTTTGGGCTTGATACCGGCGGCCGGGGGGCGTGCGCCCGCGGCGCCGGTCAGCACCCAGGACAGGTCCGGCGGGGGCGCCGCGCCAGGCTCGGTCGGGGCGTCGGGCCAGATACCGGCGTACATCAACTGGTCGGCCTGGCGCTCGAGGGTGTGCATGCCGTTGCGCAGGGGATTGCTGTGCGGCATCGAGGCGCCGAAGGCGACGCCCGACCAGGGTGGCGGATGGGGCCGCATCACCTGGAAGATGCGGTTGGAGTGGCCCGAGGTCTGCAGGTCGTAGACGCGGTTGAAATGCGCTGCGCGCAGCCGCCTGCGCAGGGCGACCCACTGGGGGAACCCCTCCGGCCGGCCGTCGGTCCAGATCGCATTGAAGTAGGGCGAGGCCTTGGCCAGGGCCTCGAAGGGTGGGGTGGTCAGGAGGGTGATGTGCGCCTTGGGATGGGCCAGGCGGATCTTCTTCATCGCCGCCAGCGCCAGGACGAAATCGCCCAGGGCCGAGAGCTTGATGACCAGGATCTTCTGCACCTCGCGCCGCGCCATCAGGGGGCCTCGTCCGGGCCGCGCCGGGCGGCCAGCACCCGCTCGTAGGCGGCGAGCGTCGCCGCGCACATGACGTCAACGCGATAGAGCTGGCGGGTGCGGTTCATCCCCGTCTCGCCCATCTTGGCCCGTTCGGCGGGACCCAGATCCATGGCGCGGGTCATGGCGGTGGCCCAGGCCGCGGCGTTCTGCGGCGGGACCAGCCAGCCGGTGGTCCCATCGACGACGGTCTCGGTCGTGCCGCCATGGTTGGACGCGATCACCGTGCGGCCCATGGCCTGGGGCTCGACGGCGGTGCGGCCGAAGCTCTCGGGCACGGTTGTGGGCAGGATCGCGACATCGGCCAGCAGGAACGCCGCCGGCATGTCATCACAGTGTCCGACCAGGCGAATCCGATCTTCCAGCCCGGCCTGGGCGATCGCGGTGATTAGCTCCTCGCGGTATTCGGTCCGCCCCTGGTCGTCGCCGGCGAAGAGGATCAGGAAATCCTGGCGGCCCTGGGCCTTCATCCGCGCCGCCGCTTCCACGATCGTCAGGTGGCCCTTGATGCGGGTCAGCCGCCCGGCCAGCAGGAACCGCGTGCGCCGGTCGCCTGAGGCGATCCCCCAGGCTTCCCCCAGGGCCGCGACCCGATCGGGGGTCACCCAGGCGGGATTGAAGCGGTCCAGGTCCACGCCGCGCGGAATGGCGATCACCTTGCCCGGATCGACGGTGTGTTCGTTGAGGATGTGATCGCGCGTGTACTCCGAGTTGGCGATCACCAGATCGCCACGGGTCATAACGGCATTGTACCAGCGCTTGAGGCTGTTCTGGGCCTTGTAGACGCCGTGGTAGGTGGCCACGAACGGCGTTCGGGTGGTGCGTGCGGCCCACAGGGCGGCGAAGGCCGGAGCACGGGAGCGGGCGTGGACCAGGTTGACATTCTCGGTGCGGATCAGGTCGACCAGGCGCGCGGCGTTGCCCAGCATGACCAGGGGGTTCTTCGACTGCACCGGCATCTGGGCGAGGCGTCCCCCATCGGATTCCAGGCGCGCGGCCATGCGCCCGCCCCGGGTGGCGACCAGCGCGCTGCCGCCCGCCTCGATCACGGCGCGCGCCACGTCGATGGTGGTCTGCTCGGCGCCGCCGGTTTCCAGCTCCGGAACAACCTGCAGTAGGGTGAAGTTAGCGGGAAGGGACACGTACCTCCCATACCCCGAAACGAGGTGGCGTAAAGGCCGCCTCGCGCTATCTGGGGGATCATGACAGAGCGCGTCGGACACCTCGCCCGCCCAGACGGGGAAATCGTCGCCTGGCGCAGGGTGGATGGCGCGGGGCCGACGGTGGTCTGGCTTGGCGGGTTCCGGTCGGACATGACGGGGACCAAGGCGCAGGCTCTGGCCGACTGGGCCGTGGCGCGCGGCCGGGCCTTCCTGCGGTTCGACTACCTGGGGCATGGGCAGTCCGGCGGTGACTTCCAGGCCAAGGGGACCATCACCCGCTGGCGGGAGGACGCGCTGGCTGTGCTGGATGAACTGGTGGAAGGGCCCGCGACCCTGGTGGGCTCGTCGATGGGCGGCTGGATTTCCTGCCTCGTGGCCATGGCGCGGCCACAGCGCGTTGGCGCCATGGTGTTGATCGCCCCCGCGCCGGACTTCACCGAGAAGCTGATGGCGCCGGGGATCCCGTCGGAGGGCCGGGCGGCCCTGGCGGCGGACGGGGTGTGGCTGCGCCCTTCGGAGTATGGCGAGCCCTACCCGATCACCCGGACCCTGCTGGAAGACGGCGCTCGCTGGTCGATCCTGGGCTCCGAGCCCGTGCCGATCGGGGTCCCGGTGCGCATCCTGCAAGGCGGCGCCGACCCCGACGTGCCTTGGCGACACGCGCTCGAACTGGCGAATGCGCTGAGCGGTGCGGACGTGATCTTCACTCTGATCAAGGACGGCGACCACCGCCTGTCGCGGCCACAGGACATTGACCGGCTGCTCGCGGCCGTGGCGGAGCTTTAGGCCCGTCCACCCCGGCGCTCGTCATCCGCCGGCCTCCAGGATCGCGCTCAGCCCCTCGCGATAGGTCGGATAGGCTGGCCTCCAGCCAAGCTCGGCCTTGGCGCGGGCGTTCGAGACGCGCTTGCTCTCGGCGTAGAACCGCATCGCCTGGGGCGACAGGCCGGCGTCGGCGAGCGGGACCTCGGGTGGCGGGGCCATCCCCAGCAGCCCCGCCGCAAAGGCGATGACCTCGGCGTTGGGGGCCGGAGCATCGTCGCAGAGGTTGTAGATCCCGCCGGCTCGCGGCCGGGCGATCGAGGCCGCCAGGCCCGCGGCGAGATCGTCCACGTGAATGCGTGAGAAGACCTGGCCGGGACTCGCGATCCGCCTCGCCTGCCCGGCGCGCACCCGGTCCAGCGCCGAGCGGCCCGGGCCGTAGATGCCCGGCAGGCGGAACACCTGCACCGTCAGTCCCATGCCGCGGCCGACTTCCAGCCAGTCGCGCTCGGCGCCTACCCGGCGAGCGCCTTCCGGCGATTGGGCGGCAAGCCGGCTCTGCTCGGTCACCCAGCCACCGTGGCGGTCGCCATAGACCCCGGTGGTGGAGAGGTAGCCGATCCAGTCGGGAAAGGCGCCTGCCTTCGCCAGGGCCGGGATCAGGATCCGCAGACCGGGGCAGCCCTCGGCGTCTGGGGGGACGGTGACCAGGATCGCCTGGGTCGTGGCGAGAACTTCAGCCAGCCGCGCGCCCTCAGTGAGGGGAATGGCGGCGACGCCCTGGGCCTCCAGCGCCGCGGCGTCGGCGGCCCCGCGCGCGCTGGCGGCGACGGTCCAGCCCTCGACGCTCAGCCGGCGGGACAAGGCGCGAGCCGAGTAGCCATAGCCGAAGACGAACAGTTGCAATTCTATTCCGCCGCCTGCAGCGCGCTCTGGGCGGCCTCGGCGCGCGCCGCGTTCCAGCAGGAGACGCACGGAATCTTCGTCAGGTCAGCCCGGTGGGCGTAGCGGCGGGCGATCTCGGCGATGTCCAGCATCAACCCATCCTGCAGGGTGATCGGCTCGAGGCCCAGCCCCAGCAGACGCCGGTTCTCGACGGCCAGCTCGTTCTCCTCGGCTTCCTGGCGCGGATTGGGCAGGTGGGCGACCTGGGCGCCAGTCAGCGCCGCCACGATCTGGGCGAGGTCGCGCACCCGCCAGCATTCGGTCATCTGGTTCATCACCCGCACCCGCTCGCCGCTGGACGGCGGGTGCTGCAGCGCCAGCTCGACGCAGCGCACCGTATCCTGGATGTTGATGAAGGCCCGCGTCTGGCCGCCGGAACCGTGGACCGTCAGCGGATAGCCGACGGCCGCCTGCATCAGGAAGCGGTTCAACACCGTGCCGTAGTCACCGTCGTAGTCGAAACGATTGATCAGCCGCGGGTCGAGCCGCGTCTCCTCAGTCTGCGCCCCCCAGACTATGCCCTGGTGAAGGTCGGTGATCCTCAAGGCGTCATTCCTGGCGTAGAACTGGAAGGCCAACGCATCCTGGGTCTTGGTCAGGTGGTAGATGGAGCCCGGATTGGCCGGATAGAGGATCTCGCGCTCGGCCCAGCCGCTGGGTGTCTCTACCTTGACGGTCAGATAGCCCTCGGGGATAGCCGCCCCGGTCGTGCCGTAGCCGTAGACGCCCATGGTGCCCAGGTGGGCCAGGTGGATGTCGAGACCGCTCTCGACGATCGCGGCCAGGATATCGTGGGTCGCGCCGACATTGCCGGCGACGGTGTAGCGCTTGTGGGCGGCCGATTTCATCGAATAGGGCGCTGCGCGCTGCTCGGCGAAATGGACAACGGCGTCGGGGCGGAAACTGGCCAGCAGCTCGACCAGCGCCTCGAAGTCGCGGCCGACTGTCAGATCGTGGGCGGCGATGGTCCGCCCGGAGACTTCGCGCCAGGCGGCGAGCCTGGTCTCCAGGGACTCGATCGGGGTGAGCGAGCCCGCGCCCAGTTCCTGGTCGATGCGCCGGCGCGCGCCGTTGTCGACGATGGCGACCTCGTGGCCGCGGGCGGACAGATGCAGCGAGGTGGGCCAGCCGCAGAACCCGTCGCCGCCGAGGATCAGAACGCGCATGCCCCGCTCCGTTCGATATCCCCCGCGCCAGCGCTAACGCGCGAGAGCGGCGTTCGCCAACCCGAATCTTCCAAGAAAGCCGGTTCCCCTGGGCTAGGCGCCTAAAGCGACAGTCAGGTGACGGTCGCGTCTAGAGGAGGGCCGTGATCGCCGCCCGGGCCTCCTCCGCCAGATCGGGACGACGCAGGGCGAAGGCGACGTTGGCGCGCAGGAGGCCGATCTTGTCGCCGCAGTCGTAGGTGGTCCCCTCGTACTCCAGGGCGTGGAAGTCCTGGGTCTTCATGAGATTGAACATGCCGTCGGTCAGTTGGATCTCGCCGCCGGCGCCGCGTGGCTGGGTCTCCAGAATATTGAAGATCTCCGGCTGCAGGATGTAGCGGCCCGAGATGAACAGGTTCGAGGGCTCGGTCCCCAGCGGCGGCTTCTCGACCATGCCGGTCATGCGGTTCAGCGGCCCGTTCTGCCCATCCAGCGCCACGATGCCATACTTGTGCGTCTCGCCTTTCGGGGCCGGCTCGACGACGACGATGTTGCCGCCGACCTTGTCGTAGGCGTCGACCGCCTGCGCCAGCGCCGCGCGCTCGGTCGCCATCAGCATGTCGGGCAGCATCACCGCGAAGGGCTCGTCGCCGATCACATCGCGGGCGCACCACACCGCGTGGCCGAGGCCCAGCGGCGCCATCTGGCGGATGAAGCTCATCTCCCCGGGCTTGCCCAGGTCGCGGCGCACCTCGGCCAGAATGTCGAGCTTGCCCTTGGCCTCAAGCGCGTTCTCGACCTCCGGCATGGCGTCGAAATAGTCCTCGATGGCGCCCTGACCGCGACCGACGATGAACACGAAATGCTCGATTCCCGCCGCGCGGGCCTCCTCGACCACATAGGACAGGATCGGCCGGTCGACGACGTTCAGGAGGTTCTTCGGCGTGGTCTTGGCGCCCGGAAGGACGCGGGTGCCCAACCCAGCCACCGGCAGCACGGCCTTGCGCACACGCTTGTTCATCCGGACCCTCGGGCCGCGAAGCGCGGCGACCGCGGCGCGCTGATCCTGCCGCCGACGCCCTCGGTGCTAGAGGAGGAAGGGCTTGAAATCTACCGCCGGTGCGCCAAAAAATCGCATCGGAAGCATGATCACGATTTCGGGAACTCACGAAGCCGTGTAAGAGTCGCCCCATTGTCGGGGGATCGTCCTCCATAGTCCTCCAGGGGAGCCTTTCCTATGAACCTGCGTATCATCACCTCCGTCGCCGTCGCCGCCGGTCTGGCCCTGAGCCTGTCCGCTTGCCAAAAGAAGGCGGACGACGCCGCCACCACCACCACCACGACCGCCACGGATTCGGCGGCCGCTCCGGCCGCGGCGACCCCGCCGGCCGCCGACGCCTCCGCGACCGCTCCGGCCGCTCCGGCCGACGCTTCGGCTCCGGCCGCCGCGACGACCACGACCACCACGACGCCGCCGGCCGCTCCGGCCACTGGCTCGATGTCGTCGACCACGACCACGACCAAGAAGTAAGCTTACGACCCTCTGGGTCTGGACTAGGCGCGGCCGCCCCCTCCCGGGGGCGGCCGTTGTCGTTTGGGCGTCTCTCTCCCGCCCCGCTCCGCGGCCGCGGAGAGACTTACCGGCGGGGAGGCGGCCTATTCCACCGTCACCGACTTCGCGAGGTTCCGCGGCTGGTCGACGTCGGCGCCCTTCTGGACCGCGACGTAGTAGGCGAGCAGCTGGATCGGCGCGGCCATCACCAGGGGCGCGATCAGCGGGTCGCTCTTGGGCGCCGTGACCACCACCCGCGCGCCGGCCGGGGCGTGGCGCTGGCCCTCCGGATCGGTGATGAACACCACCTGGCCACCGCGGGCCATGACCTCGCTCATGTTCGAGGCCGACTTCTCGAAATAGCTATCGAAGGGCGCCAGGATGACGATCGGCGTCTTCTCGTCGACGAGGGCGATCGGCCCATGCTTCAGCTCGCCGGCGGCATAGCCCTCGGCGTGGATGTAGCTGATCTCCTTCAGCTTCAGCGCGCCTTCCAGGGCCAGCGGATACATCGGCCCTCTGCCCAGGAAGAGCACGTCACGGGCCTTGGCGATTTCCGCCGCCACCGCCTTCACCGCGTCTTCCAGATTGATGGACTCTGCGATCAGCCGGGGCGCGCCAAGCAGCACCTTCACCAGACGCCGCTCCTCGGCCTCGTCGATACGGCCCCGCGCCCGCGCGGCGGCGACGGCCAACGCCGTCAGCACGCTGATCTGGGCGGTGAAGGCCTTGGTGGACGCGACCCCGATCTCCGGCCCGCAGTGGATCGGCCAGACGACGCCGACCTCGCGGGCCATGGTGGATTCCTGGGCGTTGACCACCGCGGCGGTCAGCATGCCCTTGGCCTGACAGAGCCGCAGCGCCGCGAGCGTATCGGCGGTCTCGCCTGACTGCGACATGCCGATGGCCAGCGTGCCGGATTTCAGCGCGGGCTCGCGGTAGCGGAACTCCGAGGCGATCTCGACGTCCACTGGCAGGTCGGCCAGCTGTTCGATCAGGTACTTGCCGAGCAATCCCGCGATGTACGAGGTGCCGCAGGCGACGATCTGGATGCGCTCAAGAGCGGCGAAATCGATACCGCCGGGCATGGCCGCCCGGTCGGCCAGAGTGTCCACATAGGCCGCAATTGTGCGCTGGCACCCCTCCGGCTGGTCGTGGATCTCCTTTTCCATGAAATGGCGGTAGTTGCCCTTTTCCACCAGGGCTGCCGAAGCGGCGACCGTGCGGACCTCACGCACCACGGCCTTTCCGCTGGCGTCGAAAATGCGGGCCTTATGGTGATCGATGGCCACGTAGTCGCCTTCCTCGAGGTAGGCGATCCTGCTGGTGAAGGGCCCGACTGCCAGGGCGTCGGAGCCGATGAACATCTCGCCCTCGCCGTAGCCAATGACCAGGGGGCTGCCCTTGCGGGCGCCCATCACCAGTTCGTCCTCGCCGTCGATCAGCACGCCGATGGCGTAGGCGCCGCTGAGCTGGTCGAGCGCGGCCTTCAGGGCGGTGACCGGGTCCTTGCCTGACGCCAGCTCGGAATCGATCAGGGCGGCGATCACCTCGGTGTCGGTCTCGCTTTCGAAGGTGCGGCCCTCGGCCTTCAGCATCTCGCGCAGCTCGGCGTAGTTTTCGATGATGCCGTTGTGCACCAGGCTCACGCGACCGGCGGTGTGCGGATGGGCGTTGCGGGTGGAGGGGCCGCCGTGGGTCGCCCAGCGGGTGTGGCCGATGCCGACCGTGGCGTTCAGCGGATCGGCGGCCAGCACCTCCTCCAGCGCCTTGATCTTGCCGGCCGCCCGGCGGCGCTGAACATGTCCGTCGACGACCCCCGCCACCCCGGCCGAATCATAGCCGCGGTACTCGAGACGCTTCAGGCTGTCGATCAGACGTTCCTGCACGGAGCTTCGCCCGACGATGCCGATGATGCCGCACATGGGGTAAACTGTCCTTTTGTGGTACTGCGACGCGGGTTGAGCTGCAGCGGTGCGGCTTTATCATTCGTCGCACACACGTCGACTAAATCTGGGTTTCGGATCGTTTCGTGAGCACCCAATGAGCAAACGCGCCTATTTCGGCACTGATGGCATCCGCGGCGAGGCCAACCGCTTTCCGATGACCGCGGAGGTGGCTCTGCGCGTCGGGATGGCGGCGGGCAAGCTGTTCATGTCCAAGGACGACCGCCGCCACCTGGTGGTGATCGGCAAGGACACGCGCCTGTCCGGCTACATGATCGAGCCGGCCCTGGTGGCGGGCTTCACCTCGGTGGGGATGGACGTGCGCCTGTTCGGGCCGCTGCCGACGCCGGGCGTGGCGATGATGACCCGCTCGATGCGCGCCGACCTGGGCGTGATGATCTCCGCCTCGCACAACTCCTTCTCCGACAACGGCATCAAGCTGTTCGGCCCGGACGGCTACAAGCTGTCGGACCAGCGCGAGGCCGAGATCGAGGCCTTCATGGAGGAGGGCCTGCAGGAGGGCCTGGCCGAACCGACCGAGCTCGGCCGCGTGCAGCGGATCGACGATTGCCAGGCGCGCTATGTGGAGATCGCCAAGGCGACCTTCCCGCGGCGGCTGAACCTGTCCGGCATGCGCATCGTCATCGATTGCGCCAACGGCGCGGCCTACAA
>DASRRU010000247.1:0-3231 GCA_035656795.1 Phenylobacterium sp.
GATCGAGTCGTAGAGCCCGGCCTTGCGGATCTCGTCGAGGTAGATGGCGTCGGCCTGCTGCAGCACGGCGACCTTCTCCGGGGTGATGTCGCCGGGGATGCGGATGGCCAGGCCCGGGCCCGGAAACGGATGGCGGCCGACGAAGGCCGGCGCCAGACCCAGTTCGACGCCGAGCGCGCGGACCTCGTCCTTGAACAGCTCCAGCAGGGGCTCGACCAGCTTCAGCTTCATGTATTCCGGCAGGCCGCCGACGTTGTGATGGCTCTTGATCACCGCCGAAGGTCCGCCGCGCGCAGAGACGCTTTCGATCACGTCCGGATAGAGCGTGCCCTGCGCCAGGAAGGCCGCGCCCTCCACCTTGGCGGCCTCGCGGTCGAAGATCTCCACGAACACCCGGCCGATGATCTTGCGCTTGGTCTCCGGGTCGCTAATGCCCGCCAGCTCTCCGAGGAATTCCTTCGATGCATCAACGTGCACCAGGGGGATGTTGTAGTGATCTTGGAACAGGGTCACCACCTGCTCGGCCTCGTTGTGGCGCAGCAGGCCGGTGTCGACGAAGACGCAGGTCAGCTGCTCGCCGATCGCCTCGTGGATCAGCACCGCCGCCACCGATGAGTCGACCCCGCCGGAAAGGCCGCAGATCACCCGCCCCTCGCCCACCTGGGCGCGGATCTTGGCGACCATCTCCTGGCGGAACGACGCCATGGTCCAGTCGCCGCTGAGGCCCGCGATCCGGTGAGTGAAGTTGCGCAGCATCAGGGCGCCGCGCGGGGTGTGCGCCACCTCCGGGTGGAACTGGATACCGTAGAAGCGCCGGCCCTCGTCGGCGATCACCGCATAGGGCGAGCCTTCCGAGGCGGCCACCACCTCGAAGCCCAACGGGATGGCGGTGATCTTGTCGCCGTGGCTCATCCAGACCGTTTCGCGGTGGCCCTCCCCGCCCAGGCCCTCAAGCAGCGGGCTCGGGCGTTCGATCAAGATCTCGGCGCGGCCGAACTCGCGGGCGTGGCCGCCCTCGACGGCGCCGCCCAGCTGGGCGGCCATGGTCATTTCGCCGTAGCAGATGCCGAGCACCGGCACGCCGAGCTCAAAGACCTTTTGCGGCGCGGACGGGCTTTGCGCCTCATGCACGCTGGCTGGTCCGCCTGACAGGATCACCGCCTTGGGCGCGAAGCCGTCCAGCATCGGCTCGACCTTGTCGTAGGGATGGATCTCGCAATAGACGCCGCTCTCGCGCAGACGCCGGGCGATCAGCTGGGTGACCTGGCTGCCGAAGTCGACGATCAGGACTCGCTCGTGGTCGGGGGCGTGGGAGGGTGTGGCGGCGGGGTCCATTTTGGGGGCTCCGTTAGCGAGGTTTCTCAAGCACGGCGACGAAAAAGCCGTCCGTGCCGGAGGTGCGGGGCGACAGGCGCAAAAAGCCGTCAGGGGTGAGGTAGGGCGAGAGCTTCGGCTCGTTGGTGGCGGACCCTGCGACGAATCCCTCCGTGCGCGCCAGGAACGCGGCTACCCGGTCCTCGTCCTCCTGCGGCAGCACCGAGCAGGTGACATAGACCATGCGGCCGCCCGGCTTCACAAAGATCGCGCCGGCGTCCAGGACCGCGTCCTGGTCGGCCATGCGCTTTTCGAGGGTCTCGGGCGTCAGCCGCCACTTGGTGTCGGGGTGCCGCCGCCAGGAGCCTGTGCCGGTGCACGGAGCATCGATGAAGACCACGTCCATCTTGCCTTCCAGGCCCTTCAGCGGCTCGGGGTTCACCGGCGAGCGGACCTGCAGATTGCGCACGCCGGCCCGGTCGCCGCGCCGGATGGTGTCGGCCAGGCGCCGGGCGTCCGAGTCGTAGGCGTAGATCTGGCCGCTGTTGCCCATGGCGCTGGCCAGGGCCAGCGTCTTGCCGCCGCCGCCAGCGCAGAGGTCGAGCACCTGCTTGCCCTTCACCTCGCCCGCCGCCATGGCCGCGATCTGCGAGCCCAGGTCCTGCACTTCGAACCAGCCCTTGGAGAATTGCGGGATGGTTTCGACCGCGCCGCTGCGAGCCATCGGATCGAGCGCCGGCATGCGCAGCGCCGTGGGGAGTAGGTCCACGGGTTCGGCCAACAGCGAGCTCAGCGCCTTCAGCGTCCGCTCCGGATCGGACTTCAACAGATTGACCCGCAGGTCGACGGGCGCCCGTTGGGAAAGCCCCGCGCCCTCCTCCGCCCGGTTGTCGCCGAACGCGAGCGCCATGGCGTCGTCCAGCCAGTCCGGATAGTCGCCGCGCACTGGGGCGGGCGCCTCGGCGAGATCACGCGGACTTTCCAACGCGGCGCGCTCGGCGTTGGTGAGCGGGCCGGGACCGTGCGGCTCCTCCCCCGCGGCCTCGGCAATCCGCTCCAGCGGCCAATCCCAGACGAACTTCAACGCCCCAAGCGCCGTGGCGCGCCAGGAATCGTCGCCCATCCGCCAGCTCAGCGACCGACGCCGTCTCAGGACGTCGAGCACCAGGCCGGAGACGAACGCCCGGTCTTTCGATCCCGCGTAACGCGCCGCTTCGCCCCAGTTCTTCAGCGCCATCCGGACAGGCCGGTGGCGCTCATCGATCTGGGTCAGGACATCAATTGCCGCCGCTAGGCGTCCGGCGTCACGCAAGGGACCTCACTGGAAGAAAGCCACGATCACCATGACGATGCCGACCATGCTCACGGTCCACACCAGGGTTCGCACGACCGAGATGCCGGCCGCGTAGATAGGCACGAACAGCGCGCGGCCAATGACGTAGAGCCCTGCGCCGTAGAGGGTCGTCGTCCCGAACTTGCCCGCGAAGTCGCAGGCCAGCAGGGCCGCGGCGAACAGCGGGAAGGTCTGCAGGAAATTGCTCAACGCCCGGTCCAGGCGCGCCGCCACGACGCCGACCGCCTTGGGCTCATCTCTCGGGCCCAGCAGCCACGCCAGGTTCCGCTCGCCGCCGCTGCCGGCCACCGCCGCCCAGACGATCTGGACCAGGCCGATGATCACGGCCGCCATCAACAGCTTCAACTCCACAGGAACAATCGCACCCATCGTCGCCTCCCCCATTACGCCGCCGGCTCGGGATCGGCCGGCTGGCGCTAGAGATTGTGGTCCGGGCCCTAGCCGGGACTCGGATAGTTGGGCGCCTCACGGGTGATCATCACGTCGTGGACGTGGCTCTCGCGCAGGCCCGCGCCGGTGATGCGGATGAACCGCGCCCGGGTGCGGAATTCGAGCAGGTTGGC
>DASRRU010000248.1:0-6073 GCA_035656795.1 Phenylobacterium sp.
GAGGGTCTCGCGCGCGGCGCTGGTGATCTTCCGCGCCGTCGCGCCGCCGAAGATGTCGGGCACGATGTTTAGGGCGATATAGACCAGCCCGCCCAACGGCTGGAGCATCAGGATGATCCAAAGCCACATCGAGTTGCGGCCGGTCTTCACGGCGTGCCAGCAAAGCAGGATCGCCATGATCAGGGAAAGCAGGAAGCCGGGAACAATCATCGTCAGGCCTCGCCTCCTTTTTTACCAACCTGGGCAGCCTTGCGCGGATCGAGCTTGTCGGCCGGCGCCAGGCGCATGACTTCGGTCTGATATTTCTCGTCCTCGCCGGCGGCCAGCAAGGGCAGCGCTTCGGCGCAGGCTTCGATCAGGGGGGCGACCCACTGCTGGTCGGCCTTGTGGAACTCAGAGAGCACGTGGCCGTGCACCAGCTCTTTCTGGCCGGGGTGACCGGTGCCCAGTCGCGCTCGGCGAAAGTAGGGGCCGACCTGGGCGGTGATCGAGCGCACGCCATTGTTGCCGGCCGCCCCGCCGCCGGCCTTCATCCGGAAGCGGCCGGGCGCCAGGTCGATCTCGTCGTAGAAGACCACCAGGTTTTCAGGCTCGATCTTGAAGAACTTCAGCGCCTCGCCGACCGCGCGGCCGCTCTCATTGTAAAAGGTCTGCGGCTTGAGGATCAGGGTCTTCACGGGCCCGTCGGCCGTCGGGATCTGGCCCTCGGCGGCGAAGCCCTGGAAGCGCGAGCGCCAGGGGCCGAAGCTCCACCGGCGCGCGATCTCGTCTACGGCCGTAAAGCCGACGTTGTGGCGCGTCTTGGCGTAGGTCGGTCCCGGATTGCCGAGGCCCGCGATCAGCAGCATCTGGCCCTCCGAAGACGGCCCCTAAAGCAGGTTTGGGGAGGCGAGGCCTTAAGCCTCGCCGCCTTCTTCCGCGGCGCTCTCGGCGGCGGCGCCTTCGGCGGCCGCGGTGTCGGCCGCTTCGTCCTCGTCAGCCTGCGAAGATGCGCCGCTGATCGTGGCCAGCACGGTCTCGGCGGGGATCGCGGCCTCGACGTTGGCCGGCAGCTTGAGGTCGGAGACGCGGACGGAATCGCCGATGTCGAGACCGGTCAGGTCGAACACCAGTTCTTCCGGAATGTGGTCGGCGGCGCAGGAGACGGCCACATCGTGGAACACCACGTTGAGCGTGCCGCCGCGCTTGAGGCCCGGCGAGGCTTCGTGGTTCTGGAAGTGCACCGGGACATTGATCTTGATCTGCTGGTGGGCGTCGACCCGGTAGAGGTCGAAGTGCACCGGATTGTCGGTGACCGGGTGCATGTCCACGGCCTTGGCGATCACCGGCTGGGTCTCCGCGCCGTGCTTCAGGGTCACCAGGTGACCCAGCAGCTTGCCCGTGTAGAGCGCCTTCTTGAACTCGTTCATCTTGACCGAGTTCGCGACGGGGTCCTTGTCGCCGCCATAGAGGATACCGGGAACCAGGCCTTCGCGGCGGGCGACGCGCGCGCCACCGGTGCCGGTCCGCTCGCGGACTTCAACGTTCAATACGATCTCGGCCATGGCCTTGCCTCAGAAACGAAACCGCCGCGCGAAGAGCGCGCGGCGACGCAGGATGCGACCCGGGTGGGCCGAAAGGTGCGCGTAGATACACAAAACCCCCCGTCTGCGCAACGGTCGCCGGGGTAAATTTGAGTCAGCGCTTCTTGGTCTTCGACCGGGAGGAAGCGGGCGTCGAGGCCTGGGTCAGCGCGGCGTCGGCCAGGGCCTGGGCGCGCGGATCAATCGGCGCGGCGACGCCGGAGCCCTTCATCAGGCAATGGCCGGTTTCCTCGAGCGCGTGCTGGCCTAGGCAGAAGACGTCCTCATAGTGCGGACGGGCCACCGCCAGGCACTGGTAGAGGTTGAGCTTGGCCATGTTCAGGCAGACCGCTCCTGCGGGTTCCGCGAGGATCGGCATTACCTGAGCCAGGCTCCCGTCGTCGGCGTAGCCGAGGGCGGCCAGGGAGGCCACGGCCAGGGCGTGGATCACCTCCGGCGTATAGGGCGGCTCGGCGCTCATCGGCGTCAGGCCCATCTGACCGGACCCAGAAACCGCAGACTGCAGGCGTACGGTCTCGGAGACCTCGCCCAGCCCCGGCGTGGCGGAAAGCTCCTTGGCGAGCGCCAGCCGGCTCTCGCGGGCCGGCACGTCGGCCTTCGACCAGGCCTGGTGCTGCACCTCGTAGGCGGCCTGACGCACGTTGCGCCCCAGGTCGATCAGCTTGCGCCCGTCGTCGCCCAGCGCAGTCATCACCAGACCCGCGGCGCTGGCGGAGCCTGCAAAGCCGACCGCGTAGGCCGGGTCCTTCATGATCTCATAGGCGACGGTGCGCCGCTGGTCCGGATCGGCCGCGAACTTGCGCACCCCGGCGACGAAGGTCGGGTCCTGCAGGGCCACCACCGCACCGTACGAGATGGCGCCGCGCAGGAGCTGGCCCGGTTCGTAGGATTCGCCGGCCTTCAGGCTCTGGGCCACGTCGGAGCCTGTCGTGAAGCCGGGGGAGATGGCGCTCGCGCGGATGATGTAGGCGCGGTAGGCGCTGGCCAGTTCGACGACTCGCGGCGAGAGGCTGATCTGCGGAATCGCCGCAACGACAGGGGCAGGCGGCGCAGGCGGCGGCGCTGGCGGCGGCGCCGACGAACAGGCGGCCAGGATCAAGGCGAGGGCCCCGGCGACGGCGCTCGGGGCGAAGCGCGGGGCCGCGCGGCGGGCTGGAATTGCGGAGGTCATCGGCAGGCCTTCCCCACGGTCGTGTGGCGTCACGCTCAGATTTGTCCCCCGACAGGACAGTGGACTCGCACAGTAGACGCCCGGTGAGCAAGCGTCGCCATGTCCGAGGCCGGTCCTCAGTCGAACAGTTTCGACACAGACTCCTCGTTGGCTATGCGGCGGATCGCCTCGCCGATCAGCGAGGCGCAGCTGACATAGCGGATCTTGCCGCCGTCCATGGCCCGCTCGGGGGCGGCGATGGAATCGGTCATCACCAGCTCCTTGAGGATCGAGCTGTTGACCCGCTCGACGGCCGCGCCGGACATTACGCCGTGCGTGACATAGGCCGAGACTTCGGCCGCGCCGTGATCGACCAGGGCCTGGGCGGCGTTGGTCAGGGTGCCGCCGCCGTCGATCATGTCGTCGAACAGGATGCAGCGGCGCCCTGAGACGTCGCCGATGATGTTGGCGACCTCGCTCTTGCCGGGGCCGGATCGGCGCTTGTCGACGATGGAGAGCTCGGCGTTCAGTCGCGTCGCCACGGCCAGCGCGCGGACCACCCCGCCCACGTCGGGCGAGACGATCATCAGCTCGGAGGTCTTCTTGTGGTTGTCCTTGATGTCGGCGGCCAGGATCGGCGCGGACAGCAGGTTGTCAGTGGGGATGTCGAAAAAGCCCTGAATCTGGCCGGAGTGCAGGTCCATGGTCAGCACCCGGTCGGCGCCGGCCCGGGTGATCAGGTTGGCCACCAGCTTGGCGGAGATCGGCGTGCGCCCGCCGGTCTTCCGATCCTGCCGGGCGTAGCCGAAGTAGGGCATGACCGCGGTAATCCGCTTGGCCGAGGCGCGTTTCAGCGCATCGATGCAGATCAGCAGTTCCATCAGGTTGTCGTTGGCCGGGTAGCTGGTGGACTGGATCACGAAGACGTCCTCGCCGCGCACGTTCTCGTCGATGGTCACCCAGACCTCGTTGTCGGCGAAGCGCTTCACCTGCGCCTTGGTCAGCGGTAGGTCGAGGTGGGCGGCTACGGCCTCCGCCAGCGTGCGATTGGAGTTGCCGGCCAGCAGCTTCATCGGGGCCTCACGGAGGTTGTGCTAATGCGGCGGGCTTGTAGCAGGGGCGGGCCGGGAGTCTATCCCTCTAGCGTGATCGCCGAGAGCAGGCGTCCGTAGTCGGGCTCGCGGGTCTTGAAGGCGCGGCGGTTGGAGAAGAAGTCGTCCGCCTCCGCACAGGTGTCGTGGCCGACCCATTCGCAGGCTCCGACGCCGGCTGCGGCCAAGCGACCCAGCACGAAGGCCGGCAGGTCGAACATGCGCTTGTCGGGTGCGGCGGCGGGGCTGAAGTAGCGAGCGTAGGCGCGATCGGCCGCCTCGAAGCGCTCGAGGAACTCCAGGCCCACCTCGTAGGACCCGGGCCCGATGCAGGGGCCAACGGCGGCGCGCAGGCGGGCGCGGTCGGCGCCCAGGGCCTCCATCCGGGCCACGGTAGCCTCCACCACGCCGGTCAGCGCGCCCCTCCAGCCGGCGTGGGCGGCGCCGACGACACGGGCCAGCGGATCGACGAACAGCACAGGGGCGCAGTCGGCGGCCAGGGCGCCGATGACCACGCCCGGCGTCGCGCTCGCCAGGCCGTCAGCCTGTGGCGCCTCGCCCGGCCAGGGCCCCTCGGCCTGAAGCGCATCGGCGGAGTGCGTCTGGTAGACCGTGACGATGTCGCCGGCGCCGAAGTGGGTGGCGCAGCGGCGGCGGTTCTCGCGCACTGCGTCGGGGTCGTCGTTCGAGCCCAGGCCGACGTTCAGGCTGGCGTAGATCCCCTGGGAGACGCCGCCGCGGCGGGTGAAGAAGGCGTGGCGCACGCCGGGGGCCTCGAGCAGCCGTGAGGTCAGGACGGGCAGGCCGCTCATTCGGCCTCCTCGAAGGCGGGCGGGGTCCAGCCGGGCAGATGGATCGCGCAGACCTTGAACAGCTCGCCCATCTCGTCGGTGGCGATCAGGCGGGTGAGCTGGCGGCCGATGGCGCCGCTGCGGGCCGGGGCGGCGGCGACCAGGGCCTCGGCGCGCTGGCCGATTCCCATGCGGGCCAGGAAGTCGCCCTGGGTGAGGATCGCGGCCTCGGCGCCTTCGCTGCTGGCGGCGGCCATCACGGCGGGGAAGTCGGCGTGAACGGTGAGGTCCGCCGCACCGGGATTGGCCAGGGGATCGACTTTTTCGTGGCGGCGGAGCGCCTGAAGGGTGTCGCCGAAGCCGGGCTCGGCGCGGCCGTAGTCGATCAGCAGAGCCGCCCCGCCGTCGGCGACGATCCGCGCGCCCAGCTCCGCGCCCAGGGCCGCCTGGGCTGCGGATTGCTCGAACACCTGGCCCGGCGCGGCGTCAGGCAGAAGGCCCGCCACCGGCGTGGGGGCGAGCCCAAAGGCCAGCTCGCCATCCTCGTCCAGCCCCACCACCTGCTCGGCCCAGCCGATCGCAGTGCGCACGAACTGGCGCGCGGGCAGGCAGTCCAGAAGCTCGTTGGCGATCAGGATCAGGGGCGCGCCGCCGGGAACCTCCGCCAGGCTCCGCGCCCACTGCACGGGCTCGCCCAGCCGCTCGCCCAGCCGCTCGGCCTGCAGGATGCGCAGCGGCGGCGAGGTCTCCACCAACCAGACGTCGGCGGCTTCAACGAGGCCAGGCGCGTGGCGGATGGTCTTCAGGATATCGCTCATCAGGGTCCCGTCCCCAGGACCCATCTCCACCAGCCGCACCGCCTCAGGCTGGCCCATCAGCTCCCAGGCCGCCGCCGCCCAGACGCCGATCAGCTCGCCGAACATCTGGCTGACCATGGGGGCGGTGATGAAGTCGCCGGCCTCGCCGATGGCCGGGCGCGTGGCGTAGTAGCCGAAGTCCGGATCGTGCAGGCAGGCGCTCATGAACTGGGCGACGCTGATCGGCCCCCCCATGGCGATTTGCGCCGTCAGGCGTTCACGCAAGCCCATCAGCGCCCTTGGGAGCCAGGTGGGCCTCTTCGACGGCGATGGCCGGCGGCAGGGGCTCGTTCAGGCCGCGCCAGACCAGCCAGGCGCCGATCGCCACCATGGGCGCCGACAGCATCATTCCCATGGTGAGGCCAAGCGGGAAGGTGGGCATCCAGTAGTCCGGCTGGCGGACGTTCTCCAGGCTGATGCGGATCAGGCCATAGCCGGCCAGGAACAGGCCCATGACCACGCCGCGCCGGTTCAGCCAGTGCTGGCGATGGGTCGCCCAGCGGAGCAGGCAGAACAGCACGACGCCCTCCAGCGCAGCTTCATAGAGCTGGCTCGGGTGGCGCGGCAGGGGGCCGGCGTCGGGGAACACCATGCCCCAGGG
>DASRRU010000249.1:0-3721 GCA_035656795.1 Phenylobacterium sp.
ATGGCTGACGATCAACAGCACCCCATGAGGCGGGGGCTCCTCCAGGGTCTTCAGAATGGCGTTGGCGCCGAACGGGTTGAGGTCGTCGGCGGCGTCGATAATCGCCACCCGATGCGCCGCGCTGGCCGGCGACTTGGAAAAGAACTCGGAAATGCGCCGGGTCTCCTCCACCGGGATCACCTTGCGGACCTTGCCGTCCTCGCCGACGCGCTCCAGCACGAAGAGGTCGGGATGGGCGTGTGCGATGATCTGGCGGCTGACCGGGTGATCGGGAGTGACGCCGAGCACGCCATGCGCGGGGTCCGGCGGCGCGCCCAGCAGCCGGCGCGCCGCACGGTAGGCGAAGGTCGCCTTGCCGACGCCTTCCGGACCGGTCAGCAGCCAGGCATGGTGCAGCCGGCCCCGCGCGCGGCTGGCCTCGAACGCCTCTTCGGCGGCTTCATGTCCCTGGAGATCGAAGACCTCCCGCGGCGGACGGATCTCAGCCATGCACCGCGAGCCGCTCGTTCACCACCGCCCAGACGCGAGCCTCCACGTCTTCCAGCGAGCCTGTGGCGTCGAGAATCGCACAGCGGCCGGGTTCAGCCTTGGCGATCGCCAGGAAACCTTCCCGCAGCCGCGCGTGGAAGGCCCGGCCCTTGGACTCAAATCGCATCTCGGTTCCGGCCCGCGCGTGCGCCCGCTCCAGCCCGACCTCGACAGGCAGATCGAAGACCAGCGTCAGGTCGGGCCGCGTGCCCTCCAGGATGTAGGTCTCCAGGGCGGCAATCAGCTCCGGCGCAGTGCCGCCGGCCGCGCCCTGATAGGCCCGCGTGGAATCGGCGAAGCGATCGCAGACCACCCAGGCGCCCCGCGCCAGGGCCGGACGGATCACCCGCTCCACGTGGTCGCGCCGCGAAGCGTACATCAGCAGCGTCTCGGTGACCGGGCTCCAGCGATCAGCGGCGCCGTTCAGCACCAGTTCGCGGATCGCCTCCGCGCCTGGAGAGCCACCCGGCTCGCGGGTCGCCACCACCTCGCGGTCGCCCGCCTGCAGGCGCGCGACCAGGCGCCTGAGCTGGGTGGATTTCCCCGCCCCCTCGCCGCCTTCGAAGGTGATGAACCTGCCCTTGGACACCGGCCCAAAATGGCCGGTTCGACGTATAAGTCTAGGGCCGTACGACGCGGGCGTCGGCAAAGCCGATCCCGGCCACCTTGTCGCGCAGGGCGTAGGCCTCCGCCTCGTCGGCCGGCCCGGGCAGGGTCACGCGGTAGAGCGTCTGACCGCCGCGCTCGATAGGCTCGATCGTCGCCGTCCCGGTCGCGGCCAACTGGGCCACGGCCTTGCGGGCGTTATCCTGATCGCCGAAGGCCCCGGCCTGGATTCGGAACGTCCCGGAGGGCGCGATCTCATGGAATCCATCGCCATGGAACGCCGCCACCTCTGGCGCGGACGCCGCCCCGGCGGGCCGTGCGGACGGCAAGGGCGCAAGTGTCGCGACCGACACCGCCTCAGGCGGCTTGACCAGCGGCGCGGGCGCCGGAGCCGCCGGCGTCGCGTCTGCGAAGATGTCCTCGTCGGCCGGCCGACGGGCGCCTGCGGCGACCGGGCCCCCTGGCGGCAGGGTCGTCTGGGCATGGCGCACCCCGGCGTCCGGTCCGGCCAGGGGCGCGGGCCCTACATAGCGCACTCGCACATGGGCCGTGCCCGCGCGGTCGTAGCCCAGCTCTCGCGCCGCGGCGTGACTGAGGTCGATGATCCGCCCGCCGACGAAGGGCCCGCGGTCATTGACCCGTACCTCCAGCTTGCGGCCGTTGTCGAGGTTGGTCACTTCGACCATTGAGGGCAGCGGCAGGGTCGTGTGCGCCGCCGAGAACTCGTTCATGTTGAAGATCTCGCCGTCGGCGGTGGCCTTCAGCTGGAAGGCGTCGCCGTACCACGAGGCGATGCCGGTCTCGTCGTAGTGCGGCTGATCGTGCGGCACGTACCAGAAGCCGCCGACCTGATAGGGCGCATTGGTGCCGGTCTTGCCGTTCGGGTTCGGACGCGCCGCCGAGCCCTGCGCGCCCTCGCGCACGGCGTATTTCGGCGTCAGCGTGGAGCACGCCGCCAGAGAGGCCCCGGCCATCAGCACCGTGGCCCACCGACCGATGCGAGCCACCTGTCCGCGATCCATGGCCAATCCTCGCTCCTTGCTTCGCGCCGGACCAGGGTGCGTGCCTAAGCTTTCACCAGGGTTAACAGAGCCTTGCTGCAACGGCGATGCGCGTGGTTGCCGACGGCCGCGCGCATCGCTACCGATGGGCGGCAAACCTGGGGGGCGACACATGCGTGGGATAAGCGGATTTCTGGCGTTCGGCGCCCTGGCGGCGACGTTCTGCGCCGCCCCTGCCCTGGCGGCTCAACAGGCGCCGCTGTCGAAGCCGTGCGTCGACGCCACGACGGACTGCACCGAATGGGTCCCGCTGGGCAAGGAAGGCGGTCGCTCGCTGATCTACCGCAACCTGCCGCTGACCAGGCCCAATCCGCATGTGCGGCGCGCCCTGATCATGGTCCACGGGACCCTGCGCAACGCCGATCACTATTTCACGACCGCGACCGGGGCGGCCTTCCTGGGCAAGGCGCTGGACGACACCATCGTCATCTCGCCCGCCTTCCATTCCGCCGAGGGCAGTTGCAAGGACGTTCTGGCCCCCAAAGAGATCAGCTGGAGCTGCGGCGGCGACAGCTGGCGTTCCGGCGGCGTGGCGGCCAGTGAAAAGGACCTCACCTCCTTCGAGTTCGTCGACGAGATCCTGCGCAGGCTGGCCGACAAGAAGGTGTTCCCGAATCTGAAGGGCATCGTCGTCGCGGGCCATTCCGCCGGCGGCCAGTTCGTCGCGCGCTACGAGATGGCCAACCGCGTACACGAAACCCTGGGCGTGCCGGTGACCTATGTGGTGGCCAATCCCTCCAGCTATGCTTGGCCGGACGCCACGCGCCCTCTGCCGGATGGCGACGCCGCCCCGGCCGCCGCCGCAAAGGGCTGGGAAAGCGAGGCGGTCCACACCAGCTTCACCTATGGCGCTTTCGATGCGGCCAAGGCGCCGGGTTACGACCGTTGGCCCTCCGGGCTCGAAAAACTCAGCGGCTATGCGGCCAAGGAAACGCCGGACCAGCTGCGCGCCCAGCTCGTGAGCCGCCCGACCACCTATCTGTTCAGCCAGGTCGACACCCTGCCGCTGGGCGGCTTCGATAGCTCGGCCAACGCCATGGCCCAAGGCGCCACGCGCCGCGCCCGCGGCGAGGCTTACGTGAAGTACCTGTCCGAACATCTTGGCGGAAAACCGAAAACCTTGATCGTGCCTGAGTGCGGCCACAACGACCGCTGCGTCTTCACGACCGACGATGTGCTGAAGGTGATCTTCCCGCCCCTCTAGCAGCCCAAGGCTTGCCAAGCGCGGACAAGTCGCAGGAAGTAGCGTCCCGGGTCCGCGCCAGACGGATCGGCGGAGGATCTGCGACATGCGCTTCGGCATCTTCTACGAGCACCAGCTCCCCAAGCCCTGGAACGAGGGCGACGAGGCACGGCTGTTCCACCAGGCCCTGGAGCAGGTCGTCCTCGCCGACCGCCTTGGCTACGACTACGCCTGGGAGGTCGAGCACCACTTCCTGGAGGAATATTCCCAGTCCTCCGCGCCGGAGGTGTTCCTGGCGGCCTGCGCGGCGCTGACCAAGACCATCCGCGTCGGCCACGGCATC
>DASRRU010000250.1:0-1918 GCA_035656795.1 Phenylobacterium sp.
ACTTTTGCGTGCGCCAGGAAGAGCGCTGGTTCGCCGAGGCGCATCCCTGGCGCACCCACCCCTGCGTCACCGCGCTCGCGCCGCTGGCGGCGGAGCTGGGCGTCGTCCTGCCGATCTCGATCTTCGAGCGCGAAGGGCCGCACTACTTCAACAGCCTGGTGATGGCCGACGCCGACGGCTCGCTGATGGGCGTCTACCGCAAGAGCCATATCCCCGACGGACCGGGCTATATGGAGAAGTACTACTTCCGCCCCGGCGACACCGGCTTCAAGGTCTGGGACAGCCGCTTCGGGCGGCTGGGCGTCGGCATCTGCTGGGACCAGTGGTATCCGGAGGCCGCTCGCGCCATGGCCCTGATGGGCGCAGAGGTGCTGCTCTATCCCACCGCCATCGGCTCCGAGCCGCACGATCCAAGGCTGGACACCGCCGCGCCCTGGCGCAGGGCTATGCAGGGCCACGCCGTCTCCAACATCATCCCCGTGGTGGGCGCCAACCGCACGGGCTTCGAGCCCTGGGAGAACTATCCCGGCGGCGGCCAGCTGTTCTACGGCTCCAGCTTCATCGCCAACCACCGGGGCGATCTCGTGCAGGCCTTTGGGCGCGAGGAGGAGGGCGCCCTCGTCGCCGAATTCGATCTCGACTTCCTGGCTACCCATCGCGCGGCCTGGGGCTTCTTCCGCGACCGCCGGCCCGACCTCTACGGCGCGCTGACCCAGGGCCGGCCGCAATGAGGCGAGGGGTGTGATCGAGACCGAGCGCCTGATCCTGCGGGCCTGGCGCGAGGCGGATCGTGAGACCTACGCCGACATCATGGTCGATCCCGACGTCGGCCCCTGGCTGGGCGGACCATTCACCCGCCAGCAGGCCTACGAGCGCGTGGAGCGCTTCACGACGAGCCTGACGGAGACCGGCCTCGGCCGGCTGGCCATCGAGCGCAAGGCCGACGGCCGCCTGATCGGCCACTGCGGCCTGGCCCAGGCGCCGGACACGAAACCCGTGCCGCAGGGCCTGGAGATCGGCTGGGCGCTGGCGCCCGATGCCTGGGGCTCAGGCTACGCGGTCGAGGCCGCCCGCGCGGTGATCCCCGATGGCTTCGCCCGCACTCAGGTTCGGGAAATCCTCGCCTTCACCGGCGCCGCCAACCTGCGCTCCCAGGCGGTGATGCGGCGGCTGGGCATGGTGCGCGCCGCCGACCGCGATTTCGACCACCCGCTGCTGCTGGCGGACCATCCCTTGCGCCGGCATCTGGTGTTCGTGATCGCTCGCGATCCATAGCGGTGTCATCCCGGTCTTCGCGTTCGGCGAAACCGGGATGACACCGGGTTGAACTCGAGCTCGCTCCGTCAGGACCGCAGCACGGTCATGCCGTTCTTGATGACCGTCGCGCCCCGCGCCGCGACCCGCGCCTCGAAGGAGATGATCTTGCCATCCTTCCAGAGGTCGACAGTGATGGTGTCGCTGGGGAAGACGGGAGCGGAAAACCTCGCCTGGTGGCTGAGGATCTGGTCGGGGTCGTAGCCGGTGATCGCCTGCAGCACGGCGCGGCAGGTGACGCCGTAGGTGCACAGTCCGTGCAGGATCGGCCGCGGGAAACCCGACCGCCTGGCGCTCTGCGGATCGGAGTGCAGCGGGTTGCGGTCGCCGTTCAGGCGGTAGAGCAGGGCTTGGTCCGCGCGGGTCGAGATATCGACCGACAGGTCGGGCTTGCGCGAGGGGATCTCGTGCGGCTCCGGCTGGCCCTCCGAGGGGCCGCCAAAGCCGCCGTCGGCGCGGCAGAAGCTTGAGCCCGTCAGCGTGGCCACCAGCTCGCCGGCCTCGTCCTTCCAGGTGGTTTCGTTGAGCAGCACCGCGCCCTTGTCCTTGCCCTTGTCGAACGCGCCGATGGTGCGGCTTTCGGTGGTGAAGGTCCCGCTGGGCG
>DASRRU010000251.1:0-9832 GCA_035656795.1 Phenylobacterium sp.
ATGCAGCAACGGGCCCTCACCGACCCCGCCGCGCGCGCGGCCATGTCCGACACCCGCCAGCGGATCACAGCGCTGGCGCTCATCTACCGCGCCCTCTACCAGGGCCCGGATCTCAAGCGGGTGGATCTGCGCCCCTTCCTGGAGGAACTCACCGCCCAGCTGGTGGCCGGCGAAATCAGCATGGGGCACCCCGTGCGCACCGAGCTTTCGGTGGACGCCCTGGTCATCGACCCTGACCGTCTGGCGCCGCTCGCCCTGTTCGCGGTGGAAGCGATCACCAACGCCCAGAAACATGCTTTCGGCGTCCGCGGCGGTGTGCTGACCCTCAACTTTCGCGTGCGCGGCGAGGAGGCGGAGCTGGCGATCTCCGACGACGGCAAGCCGGCCGACGACGCCCTGTCGAAGTCCGGCGTCGGGCGCACGCTGATGACCGCCTTTGCCCGCCAGTTGCGTGGTCGCGCCGAAGTGACTCTGAACGAGGCCGGCGGCGTGACCGCGAGATTGCTCTTCCCGACCCCCGCCGCGGACCCTCCACAGCCGGAGGTATCGAAGGAAGGGAACCAAGCGGCAGCATGAGGGTTCCTAGGGGGACAGGTTTCAACCCCGGAGAGACACCCATGCGTAAGTTCGTGATCCTGGCCGTTCTGGCCGCCAGTCTGGCCGTCGCCGCCTGTAACACCGTCGCCGGCGCCGGCAAGGACGTCAGCGATGCCGGTCATGCCGTGACCAACACCGCCGACGACGCCAAGCACTAAGAAATTTTCGACGACAACTCGTAAGGAGCCCCGTCGTTCTGCGGCGGGGCTTTCTTGCGTTCACGCTAGGCTGCAGCCCACACCGAAGGACCACGGCCGTGGAATCCCGGGCGTTCGGCGATGGCGCTGAGGCCCCCCGGGGCGGTCTCGTCTGAACCCAGCACCAGCCAGCCCCCGGCGGCCAAGGCGCCCTCCAGGTTGCCCAGCACCCGCGCGCGGGCGTCTTCCAGCAGGTGGCCCAGCAGGCCACGGCACAGCACCAGGTCGAACTGGCCGAGCCGCGCCAGGTCCTCCATCAGGTTGACCCGCCGCCAGCGGACCATCTGGCGTACCCGAGGCGACAGCGAAAAGCCGTCCTCCAGCCCCTCGAAATGGGTCACCAGGCGGCGCGCGGAAAGCCCGCGCTGCACCTCGAACTGGCTGTAGACGCCGGCCTGGGCCTTCTCCAGCCGCCGCTCGCAGAGGTCGGAGGCGAACACCTCCACCGTCACACCCGGCGGTGACGATTCGGCGAGCGCCATGGCCAGGGAATAGACTTCCTGGCCCGTCCCGCAGGCCGCCGACCAGAGACGGATTGTCCCGCCTTTGCGCCGCATGGCCAGGTCCGGCAGCACTTCGCCCACGATGCGCGCAAAGGTCTGCGGCTCGCGGAAGAAGCCGGTCTCGGCCGGCGACATGGCTTCCACGGCGCGCCAGGCCAGGCGATCGTCGTCCCGGTCGCGGATCGCTGCGATCAGATCGTGCACCGAGGCGAAGCCTTCGCGCCGCGCCACCGGCGCCAGCCGGTTTTCCAGCAGATAGGCCTTGTCGGGATCGACCTTCAGGCCCGCGCGCTCGGCGCTGAGACGGGCGATCAGTTCGCGGTCCTGCGGGGTCACAGCGCGCCCGCGAGGTCCAGCTTCGAGGCGACGATGTCGCCGTCGAAAGGTTTCATGATGTATTCGTCGGCCCCCGCGTCCAGCACCTCGCGCACGCGATCGAGGTCGTTCTCCGCGGAGCAGAACACCACCCTTGGCGCCGCGCCGCCGGGCTCGGCGCGCAACCGCCTCAGGAACTCCAGCCCATCCATCACCGGCATCTTCCAGTCCAGCAGGACGAGGTCGGGCATCGCTGTGCGGCACCAGGCGAGGCCCTCGACACCGTCGCCAGCTTCGGCCACCCCAAAGCCCAGGTCCTCAAGGATCCGGCGAGCGACCTTCCGCACCACCCGACTGTCATCGATCACCAGGCAGAGCTTCACGCGCGGCGCGTCCTTAACCATCCCCCGTTGTCGCGCCCGGATGGTTAAGGAGGGGTGCAGGACCGTATTTCGGCACGCCTCCCGCCGCACCGGATCACCGTTATTTTCCAGTCGCGCATGACAGGGCCTCGACGTATCGTTGCAGAGAACGCGACATGCAACGAGGGGTGCGCGATGGCGCGGTTTCGGTGGTTGCTGACGGGACTGACAGCCCTGGCGCTAGGGGGTTCCGCCTTGGCGAAGGTAACCGAGCCGGTCCCCGCCGCGAAGGCTTCGACGGTCAGTGGCGTGACGGTCGAGGCTCCCAAGAAAAAAGAAGACCCGCTGGTCGATCCGGCGCGCGAGTTCGTCCGGCAGCGCCTGCCGGAAAGCACCTTTTCCGAACAGTACCCGCGCTTCCGCGACGACGTCTGCGTCAAGGTGATCGGCCTGCCGGACGAGTACGATGCGTTCATCGCCAAGCGGATCGCCGAGATCGCGGCCCAGGCGCATGCGCCGATTGCAAAGGCCGCGAACTGCCAGCCCAACGTCCACGTGATCTTCACGACGGAGCCGCAGACGCTTTTGGCCGACATTGCCCAGCGCAAGGACATCCTGCTGGGGTTCTACTGGAACGACGCCAATCTCAAGCGGCTGGCGGCGTTCAAGCCGCCTGTCGGCGCCTGGTACGTCACGCGGACGCGCGATCAATTCGGTGAAAGCCGGCTCGAAATCCACGACCCCTCGGACCACCTGCACCCGCGCGTCGGCCGGGCGGGCAGCCGGCTCTCCAACGGCATGAGCACCGAGATAGTGCACAGCCTCATCGTCGCCAACGCCAGCATGGTGGCCGGCGAGAAGATCGATGCGGTCGCCGACTATGTCGCTGTGCTGGCGCTGGCGAGATGGCAGAAGCTGGACCGCTGCAGTTCGACGCCGAGCATCCTCAACCTGATGGCCGACGGATGCGACGTCGACGCCCGGCCCAACGCCGCCACGCCACAGGACCTGGCGCTGCTGACCGGCCTCTACGCCGTGCAGGCGCGGGCGTCCGGGTCGCAGCAACGCTCCGCCATCGCCAGCTACGTCCGCAAGGCGATGCCCGCGCAGGCCCAACGCTGAATGCGCGCCGCCGTGGTCATTGTCGCAGCCCTGACGAGCGCGGCGGCGTTTTCGGCCGCCGCCGGTCCCACGCGGCAGGTCGAACCGGGGCCATCCAAACCGCCCCCCGAAGCGACCGTCAGCGGCGTGACGGTGGACGCGCCGACCAAGCCCAACCCGCTGGTCGACCGGACCACCGCGTTCGTCCGCCAGCGCCTGCCGACCAGCCGCTTTGAACAGTACGCCCGGTTTCACGACCCGATCTGCGTCAAGGTCGTGGGGTTGCCCGAAGCCTTCGATGGCTTCGTCGCCAAGCGGGTGGTCGACCTCGCCAGGCAGGTAAGGGCCCCGGTGGCGGACGCCGCGACCTGCAAGCCCAACGTCAACGTGATCTTTTCAACCAACCCTCAGGCGCAGCTGACCGATATCGCCAAGCGGCGCGACATCCTGTTCGGCTTCTACTTCAAGGCCGACGAGAAGCATCTGGCGACCTTCAGCCGGCCGATCCAGTCCTGGTACCTGAGCCGCACGGACGACACCAACGGGACCAAGGTCCTGGAGCTCAACGACCCCATGCCCTGCGTCTCCAGCCCACAGGGCATCTGCGACATCAAGGCGCCGGCGGTGGTCGGAAAGGCCGGCAGCCGCCTCGGCATCGATGTGAGCACGGAACTGGTTCACAGCCTGATCATCGCCGACGCCAACAAGGTGGCCGGTGAGAAGATCGAGGCCGTGGCCGACTATATCGCGGTGCTGGCATTGTCGCGCTGGCAAGGGCTGGAGCGCTGTACGGGCCTACTGACCATCCTCAACCTGATGGCCGACGGCTGCGACGCCGACGACCGCCCCGAAGCGGCCACGCAGGCCGACCTGGCCCTGCTGACCAGCCTCTATCAGGTCGATGCGAGGGAGGCCGGGACTCTGCAGCGAGCGGAGATCGCCAGCGCCGTGCGCAAGGCCGGCGAGGATCCCGGCAAGACACCGCGCTAGCCCCTCGGCGTGTCGAAGTAAGGCGTAGCCAAGTCGCGAGATTCGAATTACAAATGTAGTTTATGAGCTCGCCGCCGGACGCGCCACAGCCCGATCCCGACCGCTTCGCCCAGCCGATCCTGCTCGGCCGCAAACGCCAAGGTCTGCTGTTTGCGCGGCTGCAGACCGCGGGGATCGTGATCCTGCTGACCGCCATCGCCAGCATCCCGATCTCGGTGGGTGTCGGGACCTGGGCCGCGCATCGGGCGAGCCTGCGCGAGTGGCTGGTCCGGGGGCCGGCCTGCCCTCAGTCGATGTCGCTTTCGCCAGCTGCGCGCGGCGCCAAGCCGCCAGCGCCCTTCGTCTTCCAGGGGATCGGCTTCGCCTACCAGATCGGCGACGCCTTCTGCGCTGTGGTCCCGGTGGAGAACGTGTTCAGCCAGGCCACCTTCCCGGTCTGCAACTTCGACGCGCCGGCGGCGGTGGCGGTGACCACCGGCCGGCGCACGGTGCTTTTCGAGCCCGGCGTTGGCCACTCGGCGACGGTCAGTATCCGCCACGGCCGGGTCTCCTGCGTGATCGGGGCCGGGTTCCGCGACTAGAGGCGGAAGCGGGCCTCGGCGTCGCCGGCGAATTCGCGCGGGCCGATGTGCTTGAGCTTGCTGCGGGTATCGAGCCAGACCTCGCCGCCGATCGCGCGCCAGCGGCGGCAGAAGGTGTAGTCCTCGCTGAGGTAGGCGCCGCTTTCCGGATCGATCATCCCGTCGAAGAAGGCATATTGATGGGGGCTGGCGCTGGGTTGGGCGCGGTCGTGAGCGGCCTGGTATCTCAGCTGCGGATAGGCCGCGATCATCTTCTCCAGCGCGCCGCGCCTGATCAGCATGAAGCCGGCGCCGGCGAACTCGGCGGTGACGAAGCCGTCGTCCTCTCGCCGCGCCTCGTCGCGGCAGGGCGCGCCGACATAGCGCATCTGGGAGGTCTCCAGCCCCTCGCCGGCCGCCATTCGCTCAAACACCGTCGGGTCATAATGGACGACCTTGAGCGGATACATCCCCGCCACCACGTCGCGGTCGAAGCGCAGCATCCGGCCGACCTGATCGGGGGAAAAACCGATGTCGGCGTCGATAAACAGCAGGTGCGTCGCCAGGGGATTGTCCAGCGCCGTCGCCACCAGGGAATTGCGCGCGCGGGTGATCATGGAGTCGTTGCCCAGCAGCTCCAGGGTGACGTGGACGTCGTCGTGCAACGCGGCCAGCATCAGGGCGCAAACGGACTGCATGTAACGCTGGGTCACCACCCCGCCGTAGCACGGCGTGGCGACCACCACGTGCAAGGTGTCGGGTTTCAAACCCCCTCCGCTTCGGCTCACGAATCGTGAGTGTGGGCAGGAACTGCGGCCCGTCGATTGCTGCAACGCGTCGCGCGATTGCCAAACCGACACAGACGGCCCGGATGGTGAAGTCAGCGACTCGCGCTCAGGCGGGGATGGTCGCCGCCAGGGTGACCTTTTCCTCCGACACTTCGGCCAGGACGCGGCCGCCGGCGTCGGTGACGAAGAGGTTGACGTAGCGGGCCTGGATCCAGTGGCCGTGCATCGCATCGCCCGGCCCGTCGCCGGCCAGGCCAGCCAGCACCTCGGGGCGCAGGCGCGCGCGCGGCCCCCTGGCCTCGACCACGATGGCGATCGAGGCGCCCTCTTGCACAGCCCGGACCCTGGCCACGCCACCGGTCGGGAGGGCCGCGCCGGCCATCTGGGAAAGATTCAACAAAGTGCGGGCGGCCGGCTTGTTCACCCCCGCCAGGTCGACCTGCCAGTCCAGCTCGGCCCGCATGTGGCCGAACACGCCCTGCGCCAGCTTGGCCAGTTCGCGGGCGTCGAAGGTTTCGGCCGAGGCCGAGGCGCCGAAAGCGACGCGGGTGAAGGCCAGCAGGTCCGCCAACTTCCGCGCCGAGGCGGCGATCAAGCCCATGGCGTCCTCGCGCATGTCCTGCGCCGAGGGATCCTCCAGAAGGTCGAGTCCCGAAACGATGGCGCTCGCGGGGCTGATAAAGTCATGGCACATCCGCGCGGCCAGAAAGGCGGCAAGCTCGGCCGGTCGGATAGGGGCGGTGGTCTCGGGGGTGTCGGTCATGGCGCGGACCTTGGCTTGATTTGAACCTTTGGAAAACCGCGCGCCGACCCTAAGAAGCAGCGCATGAACGACATCGGGGCCGAACTGGCCGACATCTGCGATCAGGCCGCGGCCCTCATCCTGCCCCTTTGGCGTTCCGGGCTGGCGGTGGCCCACAAGGCCGATGAGAGCCCGGTCACCGAGGCCGACCGCGCCGGCGAGGCGCTGATCCTGAAGGCTCTGGCTGAGCGCTTTCCCGATATCCCGGTGATCTCCGAGGAAGACGCCAGCGAGTTCGGCACGCCCGACGCCATCGGCCCGCGGTTCTTCCTGGTCGACCCGCTGGACGGCACCAAGGCCTTCGTGCGCGGCGACCCGCATTTTACGGTCAACATCGGCCTGATCGAACATGGCCGACCGGTGGCTGGTGCGGTCACCGCCCCCCCATCGGGGGAGAGCTGGTACACCCACGCCGGCCAGGCGATGAAGCGGCTGAAGGGCGTGGCGGCGAAGCCGGTCCACGCGCGGGCCTGGCCCAAGGGCGCGGCCCTGGCCCTGACCAGCCATACCATGAAGGTGGAGACCGCCGACAAGCTGGCCGCGGAATACGGCTTCGACCTGCGCGAGCCGATGGACAGCTCCATCAAGCTCTGCCGCATCGCCGAGGGCATGGCCGACATCTATCCACGCCACGGGCCGACGATGGAATGGGATACCGCCGCGGGCCATGCGGTGCTGGAGGCGGCGGGCGGCCGGCTGACCACACCGGAAGGCCAGCCCTTCGTGTACGGCAAGGCTCAGGACGGTTTCCGCAACGGCTGGTTTGTGGCGCGCGGCGCCTAGACCCTGCCCCGGCTGACTTGACCCAAGTCAGCCGGGAAAAACAGGGGCGTCGGCTATGTCCAGGTCAGACCGCCTTGGGTGGGTTGGACGCGTCCGCATCCGGAGTCACGCCGACATCGGCCGGGGTCGCCGACGAGCCATGCGCCGCCACGGCGCCTGACACCAGGTTCAGCACATTGGCGGGGCCCAGGATCAGATAGCCGCCGAACCCAGCCAGGAAGGCCAGAACCGCAATCACCAGCAACGGACCCACAACGCTCAACAGCGAAGTCGGTCGGACGGTATGGAAAGCGACGGCGGTCATCAGTTGGCTCCCCTGCCGGAGTCTACGGATAGAGAACACCGTCAGATGCGTTGGGTTTCCGGGACCTTAACGAATATTTACAGCGTCAGACGTCGGCCCACATCCGCAGGATGTTGTTGTCGGTTCCGGTCGGGCTGATCACCACTGGATCGCCCTGCCCGACATCCTGGAACGAGATTCCAGGGGCGCCGTTGGCGCGGGCGATCGGCGCGATCCTGAGCGGCGGTTGCCGGTGCGATTCGACGCCACACCGGATCGGCGCGATGTTGCGGAAAACCGGCAACCGGCGGAGATACGACGATGGCCTATGAGGCGAGCGACTACGAAACCATCACCCTGGAGCGGCGCGGCCATGTGGGCTTGCTGACGCTGAATCGCCCCGATCGCCTGAACGCCATCAACCGGGTGATGATGGCCGAGGTTTCCGCCGCAGTCGCGACGGTGAAAGCCGACGACGAGTTCCGCGCCCTGGTGGTCACCGGCGCCGGCAAGGGGTTCTGCGCGGGCGCCGACCTCATGGGCGCCGGCCAGGCGATCTCGGGCGCCGCGCCGGAACTCAAAGACCAGTTCGACCGCATCGACGAGATGGGCTGGGTCGGGCGCTGGGCGACGATGTGGTCGGGCCTCGACAAGCCGACGATCGGGGCGATCAACGGCGTGGCGGCAGGCGCCGGCATGTCCACGGCTCTGGCCTGCGACGTGCGGATCGGCTCGGAGGCCGCACGGTTCAAGAGCGTCTTCATCGAGCGCTCGCTGTCGCCGGACTCCGGCCTCTCGTTCTTCCTGCCGCGCATCGTGGGCTACGCCGCCGCCGCCGACATCATCTTCACCAGCCGCGCGGTAGGCGCCGAAGAGGCGAAAGCCCTGGGCCTGCTGAACCGCGTGGTCGCGGCTGATGCGCTGGTCGACGCCGCGATCGACTACGCCAATGAGATGACACGCTGGCCGCCGGTCGCGCTGCGGGTCTCCAAGCGGGTGCTGCAACACAACACCGAGGCGACGCTGGAAGAAGCCCTTCGCTACGAAAGCGCCGGCCTCTATTACGCGCGCCGCGCGCCACACGACGTGAAAGAATCCCGAGACTCGTTCATCGAAAAGCGTCCGGGCGTCTACACAGGGACCTGATAACCCTTCATAAGGCGCCGCATTCTTTCCGGAGATTTCCATGCCCCTCGACACGGCCGCCGAACAGAAGACCTTCCGCTGGGACGACCCGCTCGACCTGGCCTCGCGGCTCTCGGAAGAGGAGCGGATGATCTGGGAGGCGGCGCGGTCCTACGCCCGCGAAAAGCTGCTGCCCCGCGTGGTCTCGGCCTTTGCCGAGGAGCGGTTCGACCGTGAGATCATGACCGAGATGGGCGAGCTAGGCTTCCTGGGCCCGACGTTGCCCGAGAAGTACGGCTGCGCCGAGGTCAACCACGTGGCCTACGGTCTGATTGCCCGTGAGATCGAGGCGGTGGATTCCGGCTACCGCTCGGCGATGAGCGTGCAGTCCTCGCTGGTGATGTACCCGATCTACGCCTTCGGCTCCGAAGAGCAGCGGATGAAGTACCTGCCCGGCATGGCCAAGGGGACGATCATCGGCTGTTTCGGCCTGACCGAGGCCGATGGCGGCTCCGACCCGGCTTCCATGCGCACCGTCGCGAAGAAGGTCGACGGCGGCTATGTGCTGAACGGGTCGAAGATGTGGATCACCAACTCGCCCGTCAGCGACGTGGCCCTGGTCTGGGCCAAGCTGGACGGGGTGATCCGCGGCTTCCTGGTGGACCGGGGCTCCGAGGGTTTTTCCACGCCGAAGATCATGAACAAGCTCAGCCTGCGCGCCTCGGTGACCGGCGAGATTGCGCTGAGCGACGTCTTCGTGCCCGACGACATGATGCTGCCCAACGTCAGCGGACTGCGCGGGCCGTTCTCCTGCCTGAACAAGGCGCGCTACGGCATCGCCTGGGGCGCCATGGGCGCGGCGGAATTCTGCCTGCACGCCAGCCGCGACTACACCAAGACCCGCATGGTGTTCGGAAAGCCCTTGGCCGCGCGCCAGCTGATCCAGAAGAAACTGGCCGACATGCAGACCGAGATCGCGCTGGGCTTCGAGGGCGCGCTGGCCTTGGGGCGGCTGATCGACGAGGGCGCCTGGGTGCCGGAGGCCATCAGCCTGATGAAACGCAACAACTGCGGCAAGGCTCTGGCCATCGCCCGCGAGGCCCGCGACATCCACGGCGGCAACGGCATCTCCTGCGAGTATCACGTGATGCGGCACGCGGCGAACCTGGAGACGGTCAACACCTACGAGGGCGCGCACGACGTCCACGCCCTGATCCTGGGCAGGGCGATCACCGGCGAGAGCGCCTTCTAGGCGGCCCCGGGGGCTCGGTAAGCACGCCTCAACACCTTGTGTTTACCTAGCTGCGTTATGCGACATCCCGTTGGTGAGGGAAGTCGATGGCCAAGAAGCGCGCATCCAGCGCGGCCGAAAAGCCCGACATGATCCGCTGGCTGTTCGAGAACAGCCGCGACCTCATGCATGTAA
>DASRRU010000252.1:0-5836 GCA_035656795.1 Phenylobacterium sp.
AACGACGTGCTGGTGATCGACACCAACAAAGGCCGGATCATCGTCGAGATGACGCCCGAGGTGGCGCCCAAGCACGTGGAGCAGGTCCGGGCCCTGGCGCACGAGACCTTCTACGACGGCCAGCGGTTCTTCCGGGTGATCGACAAGTTCATGGACCAGACCGGCGACCCGCAGAACAACGGCCAGGGCGGCTCGTCGAAACCCAATGTGCCGGCCGAGTTCACCTTCCGGCGCGGCGCCGACCTGCCGTTCGTCATGGCCGCCGACCAGACCGTCGCCGAGATCGGCTTCATCAAGTCGCTGCCGGTGGAAAGCCAGTCGATGGCGCTTTCGGTGATGACCAAGGACCAGAAGGTCACCGCCTGGGGCCTCTATTGCCCGGGCGTCGCCGGCATGGCGCGGGACGACAATCCCGACAGCGGCAACAGCCAGTTCTTCCTGATGCGCTACGCCTATCCCTCGCTGGAGCGCAAATACACCGCCTGGGGTCGGGTGATCAGTGGCGAGGACGTGGTCAGGGCGATCAAGGCCGGAGAGCCGGTGGAGCAGCCCCAGGACTATATGGAACATGTCCGCCTGCTGGCCGATCTGCCAGAAGCGACGCGGCCGAAGGTTCGGGTGGTCGACACCAAGGGGCCGTGGTTCAAGAGTGAGATTGATAGGGTTCGCGCCGCAAAGGGTGCGGACTTCACGGCCTGCGACGTCGATATTCCTGTTGAGGTGAAATGATGGCCCCCAAAGCCAAGGCGAAAGCCGCGACCAAAGCCCCTGCCAAGAGCAAAGCCCCTGCCGAGAGCAAGGGCGACGAAAACAGCCTGATCATGGAACTGGCCACCGGCCCGGTGACCATCAAGCTGCGTCCCGACCTGGCGCCGTTGCACGTGGCGCGGATCAAGGAACTGGCGCGAGAAGGCTTCTACGACGGTGTCGTCTTCCACCGCGTCATCCCGGGCTTCATGGCCCAGGGCGGCGATCCCACGGGCACGGGCTCGGGGGGCTCCAGTAAGCCCAACCTGCCGGCGGAATTCAGCCGCGAGCCGCACGTGCGCGGCGTCTGCTCCATGGCGCGGACAGCGAACCCGAACTCGGCCAACAGCCAGTTCTTCATCTGCTTCGACGACGCGACCTTCCTGGACAATCAATACACGGTCTGGGGCGAGGTCACCGACGGCATGGAGCACATCGACGCCTTGCCCAAGGGTGAGCCGCCGCGCGATCCAGGCAAGATCATCTCGCTCAAGGTCGCGGCAGACGCCTGAACGGAGGTGTCGCGCTGCGGCCAAGCTTGACCGCGAGCCGAACGCGTGCGCTTCACCCGCCGGCCATGCAACTTGCCGATTTCGATTTCGACCTTCCCGATGACAGCATCGCTCTGCGGCCGGCCAGTCCGCGGGACGCCGCGCGCCTGCTTGTCGTCGAGCCTCACAGGACGCTTCGCGATCTGACGGTCAAAGACCTGCCCGGTGAGCTCCGCGCCGGCGACATCCTGGTGCTCAACGACACCAAGGTGATTCCGGCTCGCCTGAAGGGCGTGCGTCACCGGGGCGAGAGCAGGGTGGCGGTGGAGGCGACGCTCCATCGCCGCCTGTCGCCGCATCAGTGGACGGCCTTCATGCGTCCGGGCAAGCGGCTGGCCGAGGGCGACCGGGTGGTGTTCGGCGAGACCACGGACCGTGCCTGCCTGCTGGGCGCGCTGGACGCCACGGTGAGCGGCAAGGGCGAGGGCGGCGAGGTGACGCTGAGCTTCGACCTGTCCGGGCCCGAGCTGGACGCCGCCATCGCCGAGCGCGGGTCGATGCCGCTGCCGCCCTACATCGCCGCCAAGCGGGCGCAGGACGAGCAGGACCGACGCGACTACCAGACGGTCTATGCACAGGAGGACGGCTCGGTGGCGGCGCCGACCGCGGGCCTGCACTTCACGCCTGAGCTGTTCGCCCGCCTGGCGGAGGCCGGGGTCGGCTCGGCCTTCGTCACCCTGCACGTGGGCGCCGGCACCTTTTTGCCGGTGAAGACCGAGGCCGTCGCGGACCACCGCATGCATCCGGAATGGGGCGAGGTGGACGCGGCGACCGCCGATCGGCTGAACGCGGCGCGGCGCGCGGGCGGCCGCATCGTTTGCGTGGGCACGACGTCCCTGAGGCTGCTGGAGTCGGCCACGGGCGAGGATGGCGTGATCCGCCCCTTCGTCGGCGAGACCGCGATCTTCATCACCCCCGGCTATCGGTTCCGCGCCGCCGACGGACTGATGACCAACTTCCATCTGCCGAAGTCGACGCTGTTCATGCTGGTCAGCGCCTTCGCGGGGTTGGCGACCATGCGCGGCGCATACGCCCACGCCATCACGACCGGCTATCGCTTCTATTCCTATGGCGACGCGAGTCTGCTTTGGAAGGCGGCCTGATGGCGGCCTTCCCCTTCACGATCGACGCGACCGACGGCAAGGCCCGGACCGGTGTGCTCGCGACCCCCCGCGGCCAGATCCGCACGCCCGCCTTCATGCCGGTCGGCACGGCGGGCACGGTGAAGGCGCTGACCGTCGAGCAGGTGGCGCAGAGCGGCGCGGACATCCTGCTGGGCAACACCTACCACCTGATGCTGCGGCCCACGGCTGAACGGGTCGCACGGCTCGGCGGCCTGCACCGGTTCATGCGCTGGGAGAAGCCGATCCTCACCGACTCGGGCGGCTTCCAGGTGATGTCGCTGTCGAAGATCTCCAAGGTCACGGAGGAGGCGGTCACCTTCCAGAGCCATATCGACGGCTCGAAGCACGTGCTGACGCCCGAGCGTTCCATCGAGATCCAGGCGGATCTGCTGGGGTCCGACATCGTCATGCAGCTCGACGAGCTGGTGGCGCTGCCGGCGACCGACGAGCGGGCCGGCGAGGCCATGCGCCGCTCGGCGCGCTGGGGCGAGCGGTCGAAGGCGGCGTTCGGCGCGCGGGAGACCCAGGCCCTGTTCGGCATCCAGCAGGGGGGCATGTCGCGGGCGTTGCGCCGCGAGTCCGCCGAACGGCTGACGGAGATCGGCTTTGACGGCTACGCCATCGGGGGCCTGGCGGTGGGCGAGGGGCACGAGGGCATGGTCGAGGTGCTCGACTACGCGCCGGACATGCTGCCGCCGGAGCGGCCGCGTTATCTGATGGGGGTCGGCAAGCCCATCGACATCGTCGAGGCGGTGGCCCGAGGGGTCGACATGTTCGACTGCGTGCTGCCCACGCGCTCCGGGCGGCACGGCCAGGCCTGGACCTGGGAAGGCTCCATCAATCTGAAGAACGCCCGCTTCACCGATGACGACGCGCCGCTGGACGCCACCAGCGATTGCCCGGCCAGCCGCGACTATTCCAAGGCCTACCTGCACCATCTGGTGAAGTCCGAGGAGATCCTCGGCCAGGTGCTGTTGTCCTGGCATAACCTGGCCTTCTTTCAGGCCCTGATGAGCGCCCTTCGCGCCGCGATCGCCGAGGGCCGGATGGAAGCCTTCCGGCGCGAATTCCTTGAGCGGCAGGCGCAGCGCTGATGGGCGAGGGCGCGGCGCGCCTCAGTGGGCCGGTTAGGCTTGCTTTCGGCGGGGCGCTCGCAGCCTATGTGGCCGTCGCTGGCTGGCTGGTCTGGCGGACTTCGATCCTCGAAGCCTATTCCGACATGTACGATTGGGTCTCCCGTTGGCGCGTGATGCAGGCCGGCGGCGATTTCGGTCGGTATCTCTGGGCGCCGCACAATTTCCATCATCTCGTGTGGACTTTCGCGGTTCTCGACTTGGATATCAGCGCTCTCGGGGCGAAGAGCTACCTGTTCCTGGCGGTCGGCGTGGCTTGCCTGGCCGCGGTCGCAGCAATGCTGGCCTGGGCCGGTGCCGCGGCGGCGGGGCGTGGCCTGAGGCTGGTGGGCGGCGGGATCGCCGCAGCGCTCTGCCTGATGGGTTGCAACGTTCTGGACGCTACCGCTGATATCAACACGACTTATGTGCACGCCCTGGTCTTCGCGGTGGCGGCGATCCTGCTGGCCGAGGCGCCGGTCGGGCGCCCGGCCATTCGGCTGGCCGCAGCCCTTGTCTGCGCGGCCGCGGCGGGGCTCGGCAGCGCCGCGGGGCTGGCCGTCTGGCCCGCCCTGCTGTTCGGCGCCTGGCGGCGGGGTGATCGGGTGGCGAGCATCGCCGTGGTCGCAGTCGGCGGCGCGTTCAGCCTGCTCTACCTCGTGGGACAGGCGCCGAGCCCCGGCGGGGCGTCGGTTGGAGCGGGGCTGGGCGGTCACGTTGCGGAAGCCGGCGCCTTGGCGCTGAATTACCTCGGACTGCCCTGGGTGCGGGCCCTCCCGGCCCTCGGCTGGGCCTTTGGGTTGACTGTCCTGGCGATCTCACTAGCCGCGCTCGCTCTCAAAGCGCGGCGCGGCGCCGACTGGAGCGAGCGAGCGGCGGTGAGCCTGATTGTCTTCTCGTTGACGACCGCGATGATGGCCGGCGCAGCGCGCACCGGGATCATCACCCCAAGCCTGGTGCCGATGCGCTATTCGGTGTTCCTGGCGCCGCTGCACGTGGGTCTTTGGCTGTTGGCGCTGCCCTGGTTACGCAGCGTTTGGGCGCGCCGGCCCCGCGCCTTCGAGCCGATGGTAATCGCCGCCGCAGTGTTCCTGCTGGCCCATCAGGCGGTGATGGCGGTCTATGCTGTACGCACCGCCGACGCCAATCTGAGGTTCATCACCGATTTTCGCGAAGGCCGGCGGTATCCGCAGTTGCAGCCCATTGTCTACGGCGACATCAACCAGGTGCTGGCGCTTGCGGACTGGATGAAGAGTGAGGACTTCTATCAGCGGGAGCTGCGGCCTCAACCTGCCGCCACAAGGTCTCAATGGATCGGGTATTTCGGCTTCATCGACTGGTCCATGATCGGGGCGCCCGCCAAGCCGTGGCTCGGCGTGGCCGGCGCAGGGCAGCCTGCGGCCTCGCCCAGCCCCTTCAGGTAGGCCCGGCGCACCGCCCCGGCGGTGATCGCCGCCTGAACGAAGCGGTCGTGGCGCTCGGCGCCGGAGAGTTTGCGGATCCAGCCTCGGAACGGGATCACATCGCTGGCCGCGCCGGAGGCGACGGTCAGGGCGGTCGTCTTGCCCTTGTCCATCATGCCCTCTTCCTTCTGGGAGGGCGCGTCCAGGTCGTCGCCCAGGGCCTCGTCGAGCGGCGCCAGGCGCTGCAGGAGGTCGGAGCACCGGGCGCGGCCGGGACGCTCGTAGGGATCGGCCATGGCCTGCAGCAGCACCCCGGGGATCTTGGTGCGCAGAACATTGAGGTCGCGAAGCGGCGACTCCGCGACGCCCTTCACGCCCTCCCGATCGGCCTCGGCAGTCGTCTGGACCTTCGGCGAGCCGTCGCGGCGCTCGGTGACGCAGGCGCACAGGCCCAGAGCCGTGGCGCAGAAGATCAGGGCGCTCATGAATCGCATCACCCGCAACCTTAGCCGACATGTGGGCGAGTTCTGGCATCCGCGCGCACTTGCGCGGGCAAGGTGCGGCGCCTAAGGTCCGCGCCGCTTCGCCAAGGGCTCCGAAAAGCCCCCCGCGTCGTGGGCCGGTAGCTCAGTGGTAGAGCATTCGACTTTTAATCGAATGGTCGTGAGTTCGAACCTCACCCGGCCTACCAAGCAATTTCAAGAAGTCAGGAGGTCTTCCAGCCTCATGATCCTGGGTGAATACGCCCAGCGGAACGACAGGGCGCTGACGGGTGACGAGGGCAATCCGTCATCCGTCAAATGTGCGCTTTCCAGGAGCGATCCCTTCGGAGACATCGCCAAGGCCCTCGACTACGCAGAACCCGGCCGCGCCAAGGCAAGGTCGTCGTCGTTCAATCG
>DASRRU010000253.1:0-2819 GCA_035656795.1 Phenylobacterium sp.
GATGGGCTGCCTGATCCTGCTGCGCGAGACCCTCGGCGATCTGAGCGGCAAGCGCGCGGTGGTGGTCGGCCGCTCGATGCTGGTGGGCCGCCCGGTCGCCCAGCTGCTGCTGCAGGCCGACTGCACGGTGACCATCGCCCACTCACGCACCGCCGACCTGCCGGCGGTCTGCCGCGAGGCCGATATCCTGGTGGCCGCCGTGGGCCGGCCGCGGATGATCAAGGCCGACTGGATCAAGCCGGGCGCGGCGGTGATCGACGTGGGCATCAACCGGGTGCCCTTCGACGATCCGGAAAAAGCCGCCGCCGGGCGCACCAAGGTCGTGGGCGACGTCGATTTCAAATCCGCGAGCCAGGTCGCCGGCTGGATCACGCCGGTGCCGGGCGGCGTCGGCCTGATGACCGTCGCGGTCCTCCTGCAGAACACCGTGACGGCCGCGAAGCGCCAGGCGGGGATCGAAGCCTAGACCGCCTTGGTCTCGGTCCAGGCGACCACCTTTCCAATCACGTCGTTCACCGCTTTGTCGAAGGCCGTGACGATGGCGCCGACCCGGTTGTCGGTGGCCGGCGCACGGGCCTCGAATTCCTGTTCGCCGACATTCGACTGGTCGGCCTTGGTCAGGGCGGCGTGGACGCGCACCACGATCGTCGGCGCGTCGCCGCGGGCGTCGTAGTTGGCCTCGAAGCTGCGGACGTCGATCCTCAGCGCGTAGGCGGCGCGGCCCTGCTGGCCCCGGGCGATCAGGCGCACGGGGCTGGCGTCGAAGGCGTTGAAGACGGCCTGGTCGAACAGCACCTGGGCCGGGGCCACCCAACGGGCCGCGGCGATATAGGCCGCCTTGCCGCCGGTGACGGTCAGGATCCTGTCGTCCGCCGCCTCTTCCTGGAATTCGCCGTTGGTGCGGAAGACAGAGACCGTCCCGGTCTGCGGGCCGGGCGCGGCGGTTGGCGCGGAGCCGAACCGATACATCTGGGAGATCGTCGTCTTGGGCAGGAGCGAGATGCAGCCGGCGAGGGCCAGCGCGCAGGCGCCGAGGCCGGCGAGCGCGAGGATGCGGCGGATCATGGCTTCACCTTCACTTCTTCGGAGGGGCCCTTACCGAGGGCGCCGGTGGGGCTGCGCTGGATCTCGTTGACCAGCCGCTCCAGCGACTCGGCGGCCTTCTGCAACTGGACGATCGCGCTGGTGATCTGCGGCAGACCGTTGTTGGCGAAGTCGGCGGTCGGGCCCTGCAGCTTGTCGACCATGCCGCGCAGGTCATGGGCGGTCTGCTTAGCCTCTTCGGCGGCGTCGGCGATGTTCTTCATGCTGCGCTTGCCGTCGCCGTCCACCAGGCCCTGGGTGGAGACCAGGATGCCATCGGCGTGCTGGGTCGCGGTGTCCAGGTCCTGGATCAGCTTCTGGGCGTCGCCGATGATCTCCTTGCGCTCGCGCAGCTCGGCCGAGACCGCCTGGGCGTCGGAAAGCGTCGCGGAGAAGGTCTGGATGTTCTTGTCGGAGAGAACGCGGTTCACGCGGTCCAGCGCCTCGATCGTCCGCGTCAGAACCGTGCCGCCGCCCTCCAGCAGGTCGGAGAGCGCACTGCGCTGGCTCTTCAGGATCGGGATGCAGGAGCTCAGGCCATTGGTCTGGCACTTCTGCCGTTCCACCACCTTGAGAAGCGGCTTGGACGGCGTGCCGGCAGTGATCTGGACGTAGTTCACTCCGGTGATGCCCTGCGGCTCAAGTGTCGCATAGCTGTCGATGCGGATCGGAACGTCGGAGGTCACCCGGGCGCGGGCGATCACCCGGGCGGGATTTGTGCGGTCGAGCGCGATCTTGGTGACCTCGCCCACCTTGATGCCATTGAAGTGGACTTCGCCGCCCTGGTTCAGCCCCCGGACCGGTCCGTCGAAGACGATGTCGTAGAGGTCGTACTCCTGTGAGAACGAGATCCGGGCGAGCCAGACGACGAAGATCACCAGTCCTATGAAGAGGATCAGCGAGGACAGCCCGACAAGGGCGTAATTAGCGTTCTTTTCCATCAGGCTTCCGTCTTCACCTTAGCCGCAGCGCGGCCGCGGGGCCCCAGGAAATACTCGCGGATCCAGGGGTGGTTGGCGTGTTCGAGCTGCCGCACCGGGGCGACAGCCACCACCTTCTTATCGGCGATCACCGCCACGCGGTCGGTGATCTCGTAGAGGGTGTCGAGGTCGTGGGTGATCATGAACACCGTCAGGTCCAGACTGTCGGACAGGTCCTTGATCAGTTCGTCGAAGGCCGCGGCGCTGTTCGGATCGAGGCCCGCGGTGGGCTCGTCCAGGAACAGCAACTCGGGGTCCAGGGCCAGCGCCCGGGCCAGGGCGGCGCGCTTGCGCATGCCGCCGGACAACTCCGCGGGCTTCAGGTCGCCGGTGTTCGGCGGCAGACCGACCAGGGCGATCTTCAGGTCGCAAAGCTCGTAGATCTCCTTCCGCGGCATGCCGGTGTGCTCGAACATCGGCGCCGCCACGTTTTCGCGAACGGTGAGGTTCGAGAAGAGGGCGCCTTGCTGGAAGAGCACGCCCCAGCGCCGCTCGATCGCCGACCATCGCCGGCGCGAGGCCCGCTCGATGTCCTGGCCGAACACCCGAACCGTCCCCGCCTGGGGGCTGCGCAGCCCGATGATGGTGTTGAGCAGCACCGACTTACCGGCCCCGGAGCCACCGACCACGCCCAGCACCTCGCCGCGCTCGCAGGTGATGTCGAGGCCGTCGTGCACGACATTGTCCCCGAACGCGGAGACCAGGCCGCGCACCTCGACCGCCGGCCCGTCGTTGTCGATCGCCTGATCGTCGCTC
>DASRRU010000254.1:0-11488 GCA_035656795.1 Phenylobacterium sp.
AGCCCGGCGGATAGGTGGCGGTCAGCGCCTTGTTGAACAGCGGCTTGTGGTCGTACTGGGCGAGTTCCTTGTACTCGACGCCCGTCAGACCACGGACAAACTTGTTCGCGTCGAAGCTGGGCCCTGAGTACATGCACAGGATATCGCCGTTGCGGCAGTCCATCATCACGGCCGCCCCGCTCTCGTCGCCGAAGATCTCCATGGCGCGGTTCTGGATGTCGGAATCGAGGGTGAGCACGATCTCCTTGCCGGGGATCGCCTTGATGTCGCCGGCGGGATCGGTGGCCACCTCGTGACCGTTGGCGTCGACCTCGACCTTCTGGGCGCCGGGCTTGCCGCGCAGGTCCAGGTCGAAGGCCTCCTCGACGCCCTGGCGGCCGATGCGGAAGCCTGGGTTGAGCAGGATCGGGTCGGCGTTGGGGCCGGTGGACGTCAGGTCGCTCTTGTTGACCTTGGCCACATAGCCGATCACGTGGGCGAAGGCTCCGCCATAGGGATAGACCCTCACCTCGCCCATGTCCGCGGTGACCCCGGGCAACTCCGGCGCGCGGATGTTGATCGCGCTGAACTGCTCCCAGCTCATGTCCTCCATGATCTGCACCGGCGACCTGCGCGGGGCGTTGGAGATCTCGCGCAGCAGCCGCGCCTGGCGCCCGTCGTCCATCGGCACGAATTCGGCCAGTGTCTTCAGCGTCTGGGCCGGGTCGATGCCCTTGTCCTTGGCCACCATCAGCCGGAAGTTCGGGCGGTTGGAGGCCAGCACCACGCCGTTGCGGTCGACGATCAGGCCGCGCGGCGGCGGGGTCAGGCGGAAGTTGAACTGGTTGCTGGCGGACAGCTTGGTGTAGCGCTCTGTCTCGATCAGCTGCAGGTGGGCCAGCCGCCCGCCCAGCGCCAGCAGGCCGACGCCCGCGAATCCACCCAGCAGGAAGGCCCGGCGGTGGAAGACCCCTTGCCGCTCGTTGACCTCGGCGAAGAAAATGGACGGCTCAGACATTGCCGGCGCCCCTACCGGAACCTCACGTCTGCGTCCTCGAAGAGGTCGATCAGACGTTGGGCAAAAGGATAAAGCACGATTGTGGCGACGAATTGCCAGGCCGCCGGGATCAGGCCGGGCGACGAGCGTGAATCCAGCATCACGAAGAGATAGCCGGACACCATGGCCGCGCCGGTGGTCAGCCCATACCAGGCCCACAGGATCGCCTGGCTCTGGCCCGCCATCATGGTGCGTCCGGCGAGCGCCACGCCATAGGCGATCAAGAGGCACAGCGCCCAGAGCCCCAGCGGGCCGCCCCAGAAGACGTCGAGGATCAGGCCCATCACCAGGATTGCGAAGGGCGCCAGGATGGAGGGCCGGATCACCGCCCAGGCGAAGGCCAGCGCCATCGGAAAGATCGGCTGCGGCAACTGCCAGCCAAAGGCGCGCAACGGCAGGCCGAAAAGGATCGTGGCGACGATCGCCTGCAACATGGGCACGCCCAGCCAGCGCCACGGCTGCAGGCCCCGCGCGGCGCTCATCCCTGGCCTCCGCCGGCCGGCTGCGTCTTTGGCTTGGGCTTCGAGGACGGCTTGGTCGCGTCGTCGGGCTTGGCGGGCGGCGTCCTGGCGGCCGGCTTGGCGGTGTCGGTCTTTGCCGCGGCGGGTTTCGAAGCGCCGGATTTTGCGGCCTCGGCGCCTGGCGCCTTGATGGCCGCCGGCGCCTGGGCCACGCCGCCGGCCGGTTTCGGCGCGGCCGGCTTGGCGACAACCTCGGGCGCCGCTTGCGGCTTGGCCTGCGCCGGTTCCGGCGCTTCGGTCGCGGCCACCTCGGCGCCCGGGGACTTGGGCATGCCCGGTCCAGGCGTCGGCGGCGGGGTCGGCGTTTCGCTGAGCTGCTTGAGGTTCACCACCTGGGTGAAGTCCTCGAACAGCAGGATGCGCACGAAGTCGATGGGCGCGCGGTCGGAGGCCAACACCACCCGCCAGCGGCCGTCCAGCCCCCGCACGGCGGTGCCCACCGGCAGGCCGCGCGGCACCACCCCGCCGTCCCCCGAGGTCAGCAGCCGGTCGCCCTCGCGGATCGGGTCGCGGCCGCGAAGGTAGTCGAGCCTGGGGTTTGGCCCGCCGTCGCCGGTCAGGATGGCGCGCGCGTTGGTGCGGTCGATCATCACCGGCGTGCGCGAGGCGATGTCGGTGAGCAGCAGCACGCGGCTGGCTCCATCGGTCACCCCGATCACCCGGCCCACCAGCCCGTTCTCGCTCATCACCGGATTGCCGACCTTCACCCCGCGTTCACGACCGGCGTTGGCCAGGCGGGTGTCGGCGAAGGGTCCGTGGCTATCGGTGACGACGCGGGCGGCGACCATCGGCACTGGCGGGTCCGTCTTCAGGCCCAGCAGCGTCCGGTAGCGGGCGTTCTCGTCGCGCAGCGCGATGGCCACGTCACGCCATTGCCGCATCTCTCTGAGCTCGGTCTTCAGGTCGGCGTTTTCCGAGGCCGCGCCGAAGTAGTCTCGCACCGTGTCAAAACTGGTCCCGATCCAGCGGCCCGGCGTGGCCAGCACGTCGCCCACCGGCGCCAGCACGGTGTCGCTGGCCTTGCGCGAAACGCCATAGGCCTCTGCCTTGAAAGTCTCGCGACGGTCCGACAGCAGGATCGCGGTCGCGGCCACGACGGCCACGATCAGCGCAATCCCGGCTGCCCAGGTCAGCGGGACCTTCAGTTCACCAAGCGGATTGTCCCTTAAGGACACTCAAAGCCTCGTTCCAGCAGCGCCCCCGCGCCCGCACCAGCGCAGCGACTCAAGCTGCGATTAGGCTAGCGTGGATTCGAGAACGCCCTTCATCCATTTCGGATGTTCGAGCACCTTGCCGCACCCCAGGGCGACGCAGGAGAGCGGGTCGTCGGCGACGGTCACCGGCAGGCCGGTGTGGTCGCGGATCTCGGCGTCCAGGCCGCGCAGCAGTGCGCCGCCGCCCGTCAGCATGATGCCCTTGTCGGCGATGTCGGAGGCGAGTTCCGGCGGGGTGGCTTCCAGCGCCATCTTCACCGCGTCGACGATCTGGCCGACCGGCTCCGACAGGGCGTCAGACGCCTGCTTCTCGGAGATGCGGACCTCGCGCGGCACGCCCTGCATCAGGTCGCGGCCCTTGACCTCGATCGACAGGCCTTCGCCGTCGGCCGGCGCGCGGGCGGTGCCGATCTCCTTCTTGATCCGCTCGGCGGTGGTCTCGCCGATCAGGAGGTTATGGTTGCGGCGCATGTAGGAGATGATCGCCTCGTCCATCTTGTCGCCGCCGACCCGCACCGAGCGCGAATAGACGATGCCGGAGAGCGAAAGCACCGCCACCTCGGTGGTGCCGCCGCCGATATCGACCACCATTGAGCCGGTGGGTTCGTGGATCGGCAGGCCGGCGCCGATCGCAGCGGCCATCGGCTCATCGATCAGGCCCACGCGGCGACCGCCGGCGTTCAGGCAGCTGTCGTTGATGGCGCGGCGTTCCACGGCGGTGGCGCCCGACGGCACGCAGACGATGACCTTGGGGTTCACGAAGCCCTTGCGGTTGTGAACCTTGCGGATGAAATACTTGATCATCTCCTCGGCGACTTCGAAGTCGGCGATGACCCCGTCGCGCATCGGGCGGATGGCTTCCATGTGACCGGGCGTGCGGCCCAGCATCTGCTTGGCCTCGATGCCAACGGCATGGACCACCTTGCGGCCGCCGACATTGCGCAGAGCGACCACCGACGGCTCGTTCAGCACGATGCCCTTGCCCTTCATGTAGATAAGGGTGTTGGCGGTGCCGAGGTCGATGGCGATGTCGTTGGAGATGGCGCCGAAGAGCGAAGAGATCATGGAAGGCCCTGGAGACTGGGGGCTGAGAAGGGATGGCGTTGCCGACGGTCCGAAACGACACCGCGTACGCTCAATCTAGCGTCGAGTCGTTACGAATTACCGGATGACAAGGGTTCCCTGCCCTGCCCTCCGGCCGAATTCAAGGCATAAAGAGCAGTGTGCGCCCCAGCGCCGCGCACCGAGGCGCACGGGTTACGGCTTGGCCTTGGGCCTTGCCAGGGTCGAGAGGTTCAGGACCTCGACCCGCTCCAGCTGGCGGGCGGAACGGGCCGGTCGCAGATCGTCCTCGATCACCAGGCGAAAGGGGCCCTCCTCGGGCTTCAGCGCCGCGCCGGCCTCCCGGTCGGCGACGATCATCTTCGCCGCGCGGGTGACCGCGTCGGTGTCCGCCAGGCTGACCACCACCTGATAGCCGTCCTTGGCGCTGAGCCGGACCACCGTGGCCAATTCGCGGCCCTTGATGCCCTCGCCATGCGGCGCGCCCACCTTGGCCAGCAGGTCACTTAGCAGCACGCCGTCGAAGGCGCGGGGCTGGCCGTGCTGCATCACCTGGACGTGGACGTGAGGCAGGGCGGCCAGCTGGGCCGGCGTCACGGTCGCGGTCTGCCCTTCCTCGCCGGAGAGGCTGAGGGTCTGGGCGGCGGCGGAACCAGCGGCCAGGACTGCGGCGAGGGCGAAGAGACCCGCTGGCTTCAAGCGCCTACTCCACGGCCAGGATCACGTGCGGCGCCTTGATCAGCGCCGTGATCGGCTCTCCATCGGCCAGACCCATCGCCTCGGCGCTCTCGCGCGTGATGGTCGCGGTGAGCGTCTTGCCCTCGGCGATCTTGAGCGTGACTTCGCTGGAGACCGGCCCGTCGACGCGGCCGGCGACCACGCCCCTGATATGGTTGCGGGCCGACGTGACCAGGCCCTCGCCCTTGGCCAGGACCACGAAGCTCGATTTGATCAGGGCGATGACCGGCTTGCCCACGGCAAGGCCAAGCGCCGCCACGCTCTCGCGGGTGACGATGGCGACGACCTCGACCCCGCCGGCCACATCGAGGGCGACCTCGGCGTTGACCGCGCCGTCGGTGATGCGGGTGACGACCCCGCGAAGGGCGTTGCGCGCGCTGGTCTGCATGCCGAGGCTCCAGAAAAGGCGGCCGAGATCTTCGGCCGGGACGCCGGCCAGGCCCCGGTCGAGCCGGGCCGTCACCTGGGTGAGTTCCTGTTCGACCCGACGGAAGGCGGTGATCAGCGCGCGGCCCGCGGGGGTCAGCTCCGCCGTTCCGCCCTGCCGCCCGCCCGCCTGGGTGACGACCAGCGGCGCGTCGAAGAGGTTGTTCAGCGCCTGCACCGCGTCCCATGCGCCGCGGTAGCTCAGGTCCATGCGCTCAGCCGCTGCGCGGATCGAGCCGAGTTCACCCAGGGCTTCGAGAAGGGCGATCCGGTCGGACCCGACGCGGGAACCCTCGCCCCGGCGCAGGGAGAGCGCGGCGTTGAGCAGGGAATGGGAGGTCACGTCGCCTCGCTATGCCGCCGGTATGGCGCGCGACCCTAGCACCGAATGGTCGACTGTCACCTGCGCCCTAGCCGAGGGCGGTCGCCACGACCCCCAGCGCAGCCAGCACTCCGCCGGCCAACTGACGCTGGGAGAGCCGCTCCTTGAAGAGCCGGCGGCCTGCCGCGGCGGCGATCGGCGCCTCGATCACCCCGATGGCGCGGACCGGGCCAGCGGGCGCCATCGCCAGGGCGCCGAACCAGCAGGCCGAGGCCGCCGCTCCGAACAAGCCCGCCCCCAGCGATGGCCGCCAGGAACGGGCTACCGCAAGCAGCGAGGCCGGCCGCCAAACCGCCAGCGCGACCACCAGGATGGCCGTCTGGATCGCCTGCGCGACGCACACCGAAGCCGTCGCCGAATAGATCGGATGGTGCGGCTCCAACGCCAGGCCCGCCTGGCGATAGGCGTTCAGCGCCACGGCGAAGGCCGCGCCGGACGCCAGACCCAGGACGCTGCCGCGCCCGCCGCCGGCCAGTTGGTCGCGACGCGGCCAGGAGAGGATCGCCAGGCCCGCGGTCGTCACGGCGATCCCGGCCCAGGCCTGGACGTGCAGGTGATCCCCCAGCGCCGCCCAACCGAACACCGCCGACAGCGGCAGGGACGCCTGCTGCATCACCGTCGCCACGGCGAAACCGGCGCGGCGCATGGCGACCAGCAGGGCCGCTGTCGCGCCCACCTGGCTGATTGCGCCCAGGCCGACCGCCGCCGCATAGGCGGCGCTGGGATGCGGGTGCGCGCCCGGCGTCGCCCACGCGATCGCGCCGAAGATCGCCAGCGAGAACGGCAGGCCGAACAGGAAGCGGACCAGGGTCGCGCCCCACGGCCCGGCGTCGCCCACCAGCCCGCGCTGCAGCGCATTGCGCGCCACCTGCAGCGGCGCGGCCAAGGCGGTCATGACAATCCAGAGCATTCACTTCACTTCCAGTGTCATCCCGGTTTCGCGGCGCGCGAAGACCGGGACCCAGGAACACCGCGGGTCGTGGGTGGCCGGAGGAATTCGTGATCATGGGTCCCGGACAAGCGCTGCGCGCTTTCCGGGATGACACGAAGCGGTGGTCAGAAGCCGGACGCGATCGCGCCGGGGTCGGTCTTTTCCTTGCGCGCCGTAAGGTTGTTGAGCGCGTTGACGTAGGCCTTGGCCGAGGCGGTGAGCGTGTCGGTGTCCGCTGCCTGGCCGGTGGCGATCCGGCCATCCTCTTCGAGGCGGACGGAGACCTGCGCCTGGGCGTCGGTGCCTTCGGTCACGGCATGCACCTGGAAGAGGCGCAGGATCGCATCGTGCGGGGCGACCTTGTGGATGGCGTTGAACACCGCATCCACCGGGCCGTCGCCGGTGGCGTTGGCGGACTTCTCCTCGCCCTCAATGGTGACTGTGAGGAAGGCCTCCTGCGGCCCCTCGGTGCCGGCGATCACCCGCAGGTTCTTCACCTGGATGCGGTCGGCGCCGGAGGCCAGCGCGTCGTCCACCAGGGCGATAATGTCGTCGTCAAAGACGTGCTTCTTCTTGTCGGCCAGGTCCTTGAAGCGCTGGAAGGCCTCGTTGAGCGCGTTCTGGCCCAGCTCGTAGCCCAGCTCCTTGAGCTTTTCGCGGAATCCGGCCCGGCCGGCGTGCTTGCCCATGACCAGATTAGAGGCGCCCTGCCCGACGGTCTCGGGGCTCATGATCTCGTAGGTGCCGCGGTCCTTCAGCATCCCGTCCTGGTGGATGCCGCTCTCGTGGGCGAAGGCGTTCTTGCCGACGATCGCCTTGTTGAACTGCACCGGGAAGCCGGTGATCGCCGAGACATAGCGGCTGGCGCGGGTGATGTGCTGGGTCTCGACGCCGGTGTGGAAGGGCAAGGCGTCGCCCCGCACCTTCAGCGCCATGACGATCTCTTCCAGCGCCGCATTGCCGGCCCGCTCGCCGATGCCGTTGATCGCGACCTCCACCTGCCGCGCGCCGCCCTGGACGCCGGCCAGGGAGTTGGCGACCGCCAGGCCCAGGTCGTTGTGGCAGTGGGTGGACAGGATGACCCTGTCGGCCCCGTCGACGTTCTCCAGGATGTCGCGGAACATCTCGGCGTATTCGGTCGGATAGCTGTAGCCCACGGTGTCGGGCAGATTGATCGTTCCGGCGCCGGCCTTGATCGCGGCGTCCACGCAGCGGCGCAGGAAATCCTGCTCAGTGCGGGTGGCGTCCTGGGCCGACCACTCCACGTCGCCGCACAGGTTGCGCGCATGGGCCACCGACTTGGTGATCATCTCCAGGATGTCCTCCTGCGAGGCATGCAGGATGTGGTCGCGATGGCTGGGGCTGGTGGACAGGAAGGTGTGGATACGCCCGCGCTTGGCCTTGCGGATCGCCTCGGCGCAGCGGTCGATGTCGACCATGCCGGCGCGGGCCAGGCCGCAGACGGTGCTCTCGGTCACCAGCTCGGCGATCTGGCGGACGGCCTCGAAGTCGCCGTTGGAGGCGATGGGGAAGCCCGCCTCGATCACGTCGACGCGCATTTCCTCGAGGATCTTGGCGAGCTCGATCTTCTCTTCCAGCGACATGGACGCGCCGGGCGACTGTTCGCCGTCGCGCATGGTGGTGTCGAAGACGATGACCCGATCTTGCGCGGCGCCTTTGGCGCGCTCGGAGCGCCGAGCGGCGGCGGATTCAGGTGTGGTGGCGGTCATTTTTGGTCTCTTCGCGGGAGTTGCTGGGGGTCGGGCGAGGGAAATCCCCTGAAACGCCCGGCCGCGAAGACGCGCAGCCTAGAGAGGCGCCCAGGGGCGGCTAAGCCCCAGGTCGAGAAGAAGCAGGCTGGCGGAGCGCGTACGCATGGCGAAAGCATCTACCGAAACAGCATTCGCCGCGCAACCTTCATGCGTCGCGTGGGTCATCAGGCCGCCTGTAGGGCAAGAACCTTGCGCACGGCGGGACGATCCGCAACGCGCCGGCTGTGGTCGGCGAGGCGTTCGAACTGCTCGATGTCGACGCCGTCCCCGGGCAGCCAGCCGAACAGCGTGAAGAGATAGGCGTCGCAGATCGAGAAGCTCTCGCCCAGCACCCACGGGCCCTCGAACATCTCGTCCTCGATCAGGCGGAAGCAGGCGATCTCGTTCTTCGGGACATCCTTCGTCATCGCCGCCTGGGCCGCCACGTCGTCGGTCCAGCGGTAGCCGCGGTGCCTGTGGGCGTGCGCCACATGCACCGTTGAGCAGAGGTAGCTGTTGAACGCCTGGGCCCTGGCGAAGGCGAAGGGATCAGCCAGCGGCGCGAGGTTCGCCGCCGGCCAGGTCTGGGCGATCCAGGCGAGGATCGCCGGGGTCTCGGTCAGCACGCCCCGGTCGGTGACCAGCGCGGGCACCCGGGCCTTGGGATTGAGGGCGAGGTAGTCCGGCCTCCGCTGGTCGCCGGCCTTGGTGTCCATGATCACCAGTTCGTACGGCGCGCCCGCTTCCTCGAGCGCGATCGCCGAGGCCAGGGAGCAGGAGCCCCAGGCGTGGAACAGCTTCAGCATCAAGCGGCCTCCTTCTCTCGCCGGCGCAGCCACGCACGTGCGGCCATGCCGATTCCAACCCAGCCCGCGGCGATCGCCACGAGCCAAAGGGCGTCCTTGCCGATCTCGCCGCGCAGCACCCGGAAGATCGAATTCCCGGCAAAGGCGGTGAGCACGATCTTCGGCACGATGCCGATCGCGGTCCCCAGGGTGAAATCCAGCACCCGCATCGGCGTCACACCCGCGGCCATATTGACCACGATGAAGGGCGCCGAGGGCACCAGTCTTACGATGAAGCTGGCGAAGAACCCGTTCCGGGCCAACAGGCCCATGAACCGCGCCACGCCGGGGCCGGAGAACCGCTCCAGCGCCTTCGCCCCGGCCGCGCGGCCCAGGTAGAAGCCCACCAGCGAAGAGACCATGGTGCCGATCCAGCTGTAGAGGCAGCCCGCCTGCGGCCCGAAGGCGACCACCGCCGCGGCGATCAGCATGATCTGCGGAACGCCCACGAAGGCGAGCCCCGCGAAGGCCAGCACCGCCACCGGCAGCGACCAGGGCCCCGAGGCGGCCTTCATCCACGCCTGCACGGTCGTCGCGCCGTTGAAACCCATGAGCTGGGCGCCGAACACGAAGACCAGGCCCACGCCGCCCAGCAGCAGGAACGACAGCACCAGCGTGCGCCACGCCTGGGCATCCATGTTCGACAGGACTTGGAAGAGGCGGCGCATCTTGACCTTGGGTCGCCGAGAACCTCGACAGGGTCAAGCTGCGGCGCAACTCGCCGGGTTCACCGGAGCGGCGGCTTAGGCTAAACCCCGCACCGTTCCGTCTCGTCTCGAACCTCCGGGAGCCTTGGCCCGCCATGTCGCTTGAATCCTCCGCCCTGTCGCGCGTGAAGCCGTCCGCCACTCTTGCGGCCGACCAGAAGGGGCGTGAGCTGAAGGCGGCAGGGCGCGACATCATCAGCCTGGCCGCGGGCGAGCCCGACTTCGACACGCCGGACAACATCAAGGAAGTCGCCATCAAGGCGATCCGCGACGGCAAGACCAAGTACACCACCGTCGACGGCATCCCGGAGCTGAAGGAAGCCATCTGCGGCAAGTTCGCCCGCGAGAACGGCCTGACCTACAAGCCCTCCCAGGTGAACGTCTCGCCGGGCGGCAAGCCGGTGATCTGGAACGCCATGATCTCGACGCTGAACCCCGGCGACGAGGTGGTGATCCCGACGCCCTACTGGGTCAGCTACTGGGACATCGTGCGCCTGGCCGGCGGCGAGCCGAAGGCCGCGCCCACCACCGCGGCGCAGGGCTTCAAGCTGCAGCCCGCCGACCTCGAGGCGGCGATCACGCCGCGGACCAAGTGGCTGATGCTGAACTCGCCGTCCAACCCGTCCGGCGCCGCCTATAGCCGCGAGGCGCTGAAGGCGCTGGGCGAGGTGCTGCTGCGTCACCCGCACGTGTGGGTGCTGACCGACGACATGTACGAGCACCTGCTCTACGACGGCTTCAAGTTCTCCACGGTCGCGGAGGTCACGCCTGAGCTCTATGAGCGCACCCTGACCATGAACGGCGTCTCCAAGGCCTACGCCATGACCGGCTGGCGTATCGGCTACGCCGCCGGGCCCGAGCGGCTGATCAAGGCCATGGCCAAGGTGATGAGCCAGTCGACCTCCAATCCCTCCTCCATCTCCCAGTGGGCGGCGGTCGAGGCGCTGAACGGCCCGCAGGACTTCATCCCGGTCCGCGCCAAGGCGTTCGAGGAGCGGCGCGACCTGGTGGTGTCGATGCTGAACCAGGCCACCGGCATCCATTGCCCCAAGCCTGAGGGCGCCTTCTATGTCTATCCGTCCTGCCAGGGGCTGATCGGCAAGCGCGCGCCATCCGGCAAGGTGATCGAGAACGACGTGGTGTTCACCACCGAACTGCTCGACGCCGAAGGCGTGGCGGTGGTGCAGGGCGACGCGTTCGGCCTTTCGCCGTTCTTCCGCATCTCGTACGCGACCTCGAACGCGGTGCTGGAGGACGCCTGCGGGCGCATCCAGCGCTTCTGCGCCAGCCTGACCTGACGCGGGGCGGCAAGAGGGGAACATGAGCCTTGAGGTGGGCCTGGGGACCGCGCTCGCCGTTTCGGCGGGCGTGGCGGCGGCGTTCGCCGGGCTGACCGCCTGGGCCGGGCCGGTGGATCTCCCGCGCGATCGCGGGATGCACCACCGCCCCACGCCGACCTCCGGCGGCCTGGCGATCCTGGCCGGGGCCAGTCTTGGGACCCTGGTGTTCGCGTGCGTCGCGGGCGGCCACGACGCCGCCGGGATGAGGCTCGCCGCGGCGACGCTCGGTTTTTCAGGCGCGGTCGCCCTGCTGGGCGCGCTGGATGACCTGGTCGATGTGGGCGCCAAGGCCAAGCTGCTGCTCCAGGCCGTCGCGGCGCTGCTCTATGCGGTCCTGGTCGCGCGGATCGAGGCCGTGCCGCTCGGCGCCGGTGTGATCCTGCCGCTGGGTCCCGTGTTGGGCGCGCTGGGAACGGCGCTGTGGATCGTGGTCGCCACCAATGCGGTGAACTTCATGGACGGCGCCAACGGCGTGGCGCCTGGAGCCCTGGCCGTGGCGCTTGGCGTGCTCGGCGTGGCCTGCCTAGGTGGCGGC
>DASRRU010000255.1:0-1781 GCA_035656795.1 Phenylobacterium sp.
AGGCCGATGGCGCGGTGAGCACCGTGGTCGGGTTCGATTACTCCGGCGCGCCGGTGATCGAGAGCGGCGGCCCGGATCAGATCCTGTGGCTGGTGCCCGCGATGGGACAGGCGCAGGCGATCATGGTGCGGAACCCCAACATCGGCTGGGGAGCTCCCGAAGCCATCGGCGACAAGTACGGGATCTGGTTTGCGGCCAACCAGGCCACCTTCGTATTCGTGCCGGGCCAGGGGACGTTCCTCGCCTCCGTCCCCGGCGAGGTCGTCGGAACCTGCGGCTAGTCCGGTTTCGCCGCTCCGAAGTACGCCGACTCGAGGAGCTGTAGATGGTGCGCGTAGCTGTGGTTGCGCAGCACCCACTCGCGGCCCTCGCGGGCCAGGCGCGTCAGCGCATCGGGGTCGTTGCCCACCTTCTCGACCGCGGCCACGATGGCGTCCGGGCCTGACGCGGCGATGACGGGCGGCGGGTCCTGCGAGTAAAGGCTCCAATCGATGTCGGTGACCAGCGGGCGGCCTGCGGCCAGGGCCTCGATCTCCATGAGGCTCAGGATCCCCTGGCGCATCTGGCCGATGACCAGGTCGAACTCTCTGAGGAACGCGCCTATCTCCTCGTGCGGGATCGGCTTCACGAACTTCACCCTGTCCTTGTAGCGGCGCACGTAGTCGCGGGCCAGCGGGCCCCAGTCGAGCCCTGTCAGCTCGACGCTCTTGGCCAGGCGCTCGACCGCCGGGAAGATGTGCTCCACGCCCTTGACCGGGTCGAGCCTCGTGAAGATGAGCACCTTCTTCACCGCCGGAGGAGGGACCGAGCCCGCCGCGATGCCGCGCAGCTCGACGGGGTTGGGCAGGTAGATGGCCTTGTCGTCGTAGTCCTCGAGGAACGAGCGCAGGTTGGGCGTGACGTAAAACACCTTGCGGGCGTGCTTCAGCACCGAGGTGGTCACGCGCCGGTACACGGGGTTGTCGAGGTTGACGTGCAGGTCCGAGCCGTGGGCCTGGGCGAAGAACGGGCGGCCGGACAGCACGCCCACGATGCCGTGCGTGAGCCAGTGGATGTGGACGACGTCGTAATGGCCGCCTCGCAGGCGCGCGATTGTCGGCATGTAGGCGGCGAACCTGAGCGGGATGGCAGCCGCTTTCGCGGGCCAGCGCCAGGCCGCGCCCATGTCGGGCAGCGCGATCTGGTCCACCTCGTGCCCGGCCTTGCGCAGCAATTCCGCCTGCACCGCCGCCACGCCGGCGACGTCGTGGACCAGCGCGATCCGCGCCACCTAGGCCGGGCGCACGAACAGGGCGTACTTGCTGGAGGGCGCGGCGCCCGCGGCCATCAGGGCGGGGTCGAGGCGGTAGAGCACCGCGCCCACCCACGGCGCCGTGGCCGGGTGGATCTTGGGCGGGGCGCTCGCGGCGACCCAGGCGGCGCGCCACAGGAAATAGGACCAGCGCGCGCGAGCCTCGATGGGGTTGTTGCCGATCGCCGTCGCGGCCTCGATCGCCTGCACCTGCAAACCCGCCCTCTCGAGGCCTTCTTTGTAGCGGCGCCACGGCCTTGCCCTCGACGACAGCTCGGGGTCGTACGGCCGCTCGAACTTCTCGCGGTAGAGGATGGGCTCCTTGAGCAGCAGGCGTCCCCTGGGCGCCACCAGCTTGGCGATGGTCGCGAGCGCGTGGTCGAATTTCGCGTCGTCGGTCAGGTGGAGCAGGACGTCCATGCACGCGACGAAGTCGTAGGTGCCGAAGCTCAGCGAGTCGGTGCCCAGGTCGGCCGCCTCGAAGCGGCCC
>DASRRU010000256.1:0-12617 GCA_035656795.1 Phenylobacterium sp.
CTTCTCCCCTTGCGGGAGAAGGTGGCAGCCGCAGGCTGACGGATGTGGGGTCTCACTCCGCTTTCCGCGGGATACGGCGGTTCGATCCGATAGGACTATCGACCCCACATCCGACCTGCTTCGCAGGCCACCTTCTCCGACAAGGGGAGAAGGACGATGCAAGCGCTCGACGAAGATGTGTGAATACAGTAACCGCGAAGCGGAGAGCGAGAGGATAAAGCAGAGGGGCGCGCGGCATTCGAGACATCACCGTCGCCGGGTGGCCGATCAGGCCGATGCCGTGCGTGCTGTCCTGGCCGCGTCAGGAGGCGAGCGGGACCTTGGCGAGATCGCCGCATGGATACACGCCAACTCGATCTTATAACTCCTGTCCTCTTTCCCATCGCGGTATCGGGCCCGTCTCATGCTCCTGCGGCTTTCCAGCTTCGTGCACATGCTTCCGATCGCCGAGGGCCGCTTCCTGCTGGTCGATGCGATCAGCCACGTGCGCCTGGTGGTCAACGCCGACGTCGCCGAGTTGATCGGCACGTTCGCCACGCCCCAGGCCGTCCCGGAGCCCCTGCCCGCGGGCGGGGTGATTGCGGCGATGCTCGAGCGGGGCATGCTGACCGAACACTCGCCAGACGAAGAACTGGCCGACGTCGCCCGCGTGCTGGCTCCGTTTCATGGACGCGACCCGGACGCCCTGCTGCAGAAGTACCGGCGCGAGGCGAAGGAGGGCGCGGAGCCCTACTGGGCCGTCACCAAGGCGCTGGGGCTTGAGGACCTTGAAGGGTCGCGAACCCGGGTGGACCTGGTGCTGCTCGGCGACTGCGACGTCCACATGGAGTCCGATTTCCTGCGCCGCGAAGCCGCTGCGCGCGGGATCGACCTGCGGGTCGCCGCGACCTTCCCGGACGATGTCCGGTTTGCCGGCGAGCATCGGCACGACGCGATCCTGATCGGCGCGCTGCGCTCCCGCAGCAGCCTCATGGACGCCCCGCGCACCGACCCTTCGGCCCCGCCGCACGCCGCCTTCATCGCCGAGGCTCGCCAGATCATCGAGGGCCTGCGCCGTCACACGGCCGCGCCGATCCTGATCGACGGTCTGCCGGAGCCGACGGTCCAGCCGATGGGCTTCGCCGACCGCGGGCCGCTGAGCCATCGCGGCCGCTTCCGCGTCGCCAACATGGCGCTGTCGGTGATGGTGGAGACCTATCCCGACGTCTACATGGTCGACATCGCCGCCGCCCTGGGCGCCGCGGGCTCGGGGCGGCTGCTCGACGATGGCCTCTGCGGCTTCACCCACATGGGCTCGCCCGGCTGGCTGCTGCAGCGGGCTGACGAGGAGCTGGCCCCCGTCCACGGCCAGTTTCCCGATCTCGCCCCGCTGGCCGACTGGGTGGGTGGCGACCCCTACGCCCGCGAGGCGGTCACCGCGTGCGCCCATCTCGACTCGCTCGCCGTGGTGCTGGGCCTGGACGCCAAGAAGTGCGTCATCGTCGACCTCGACGGCACCCTCTGGCCAGGCGTGCTGGCCGAGACCGGCGCGCCCTTCGCCTGGACGCCGCAGGACAATCCGCATTCCTACGTCGGCCTGTACTTCGGCCTGCACGAGGCGCTGCTGGCCCTGAAGAAGCGCGGCGTCCTGCTGGCCTGCGTCAGCAAGAACGACGAGGCCACGGTGCGCGAGCTGTGGAAATTTCCCGCGCACTATCCAACCGCCATGCTCCTGACGCCGGACGATTTCGTCACCCTGCGCATCAACTGGGACGACAAGGTCGACAACATCCGCTCGATCGCCGATGAGCTCGGCCTGGCGCCGGAGACCTTCCTGTTCATCGACGACAGCCCCGTCGAGCGCGACCGGGTCCGCCAACGCCTGCCGCAGGTCGAGGTGTGGGGGGACGATCCGTTCGTCCTGCGTCGGCGGCTGCTCAATGACCCACGGTTGCAACAGCCGCGCCTGACGGCTGAAGCCGCCGGGCGCACCGAGCTCGCCAAGGCGCAGATCGGCCGCCAGGCGGCGCGCGCCGACGCCATCAGCGAGAGCGACTTCATCGCCTCGCTGAACGTGCAGACCCGCGTCGAACGGCTGGCGCCCGGCGCGGACCTGGGACGCATCGTGGAGTTGTTCCAGCGCACCACTCAGTTCAACACCACCGGGATCAAGTTCTCGCCGGCCGAGCTGGAGACCATCGCCCAGGCGCCGGGCGGCAGTCTCTACGCGGCCCATGTCACCGACCGTTTCGCCGACAACGGCCTGGTCGGCGCGGCTGTGATCCGGGACGGCGAGATCATCGGCCTCGCCTTGAGCTGCCGCGTCCTCGGGCTGGGCGTGGAGCACGCGGTCCTCCAGCACATCATCGCCGAACAGGGCGCCCTCACCGCCCGCATCACCCCTACCGCCCGCAATGCCCCCGTGCGCAACATCTATCGCGACAACGGCTTTGAACTCGACGCCGAGGGCCTGTGGCGGCGATGATTTACCGGGCCCGGATTTGAAGCCCGCCGAAAGAGCTGCGAAGATCATGAAAAGTGGCGCAACGACCCAGGGCGAATCCCCATCCCGCCTGATCGACGCGAGGATCAAGGAACTGGACGACTGGAGGGGCGCGACGCTCGCCCATGTCCGCGCCCTCATCATTCAGGCGGTCCCCGACGTGGTCGAGGAGTGGAAATGGCGAGGGGTTCCGGTGTGGTCCCACCACGGGATCATCTGCACCGGCGAGACCTACAAGGTCGTCGTGAAGCTGACCTTCGCCAAGGGCGCCGCGCTCCCCGACCCTGCAGGCCTGTTCAACGCCAGCCTTGAAGGCAATACCCGGCGCGCGATCGATCTCCCCGAGGGCAATGAACTCGATGAAGCCGCCTTCAAGGCGCTCATCCTCGCCGCTGTGGCCCTGAACGGATCCAAGGCCCGATAGGTCGATGCGGCCGTCCCGGGCATGAGCCTCCGTCATGAGACCGGCCACGCGCGGCGCATCCGATCATGAACTCACAATACTGTCAGTAGATGATTTCTTGACTCTACAAGAATTGGCGCGGACCTTGGCGCTTGTCAGGATTAATAAGTCCCCGACTTATGATGCAACTGTCGGTTTAAATATTTCATAATATTTACTTATGTACTTAGTCGTTCAGGCAACGACTTCGCCTGAAACCTACGATCTGTCGCCGAATAGATTTGCAATCTGTACAGGTATCGCGTTCTCGCCACCCTCGCGATTCAGGCCGCCGTCAGCCGCGCGCGGGCGTTCGCCAAACGACACGCATGGAGGAAATTATGATCACCGTTTCCACCCGCGCCCGGATCATCGGCCCGATCCCCGACGCCATGGCCTGGGCCCACGAGATCGCCGGCGTCGTCACCAAGGCCAGCGGAGCCGAAGTGCAGGTCGCCGCCCGCATTGGCGGCCATTCCGAAGTCCTTTGGGTGTCCCGGTACGACGACCTCGCCGCCTTCGAGGCGTCGATGGAAAAAATCCAGGGCAGCGCCGATTACGACGCATCGGTTCGAGGCGCCATTTCCAAGGGCTTCTTCGACGGCGCGTCCATTGAACAGGCGCTCTGGCGCACGGCCTGAACCGGGCGCCAGAACGCCAAGGCAAGCCTCCGTTCCGGCGGCCAAGGCCGGGATGGGGGTTGCGGCCTGAGCGTTGGGGCGAGGCCACGGCCACCCGCTGAATGTCGATCCGCCCCTAGGCCAGCGCCCGCGGCAGCTTGAACGTCACCGTCTCGCGGGTCGCTTCGATCTCCTCGATCGACACCTCGAAGGCCTGCGCCAGGCGCTCGATGACCCCCTGCACCAGAATCTCCGGCGCCGACGCCCCGGCGGTGACGCCCACCCTCGCCACACCCCGGAGCCAAGCCAGGTCCAGTTCCTCGACATCGTCGATCAGATAGGCCCGCGCCCCGGCGCGGCGAGCGACCTCGGCTAGGCGCACGGAGTTGGAGGAATTGGCGCTGCCCAGCACCAGCAGCACCTCGCTCCTGGCCGCCACGGTCTTCACCGCCTCCTGGCGGTTGGTGGTGGCGTAGCAGATGTCGTCCTTGTGCGGCGAGGCGATGTCCGGGAAGCGGGCCTTCAGCGCCGCCACGATCTCGGCGGTGTCGTCCACCGACAACGTCGTCTGGGTGACGAACGCCAGGTTGGCCGGGTCGCGCGGCGTGAACGCCATCGCCTCTTCCACCGTCGCGACCAGGGCCACGGCCCCGAGCGGCAGCTGGCCGATGGTGCCCACCACCTCCGGGTGGCCGGCGTGGCCGATCAGCACGATCTCGCGCCCGGCGTCGAAGTGCCGGCCGGCTTCCACATGCACCTTGGACACCAGGGGGCAGGTGGCGTCGAGGTAGAGCATCTGGCGCGCCTGCGCCTCAGCCGGCACCGACTTCGGCACCCCGTGGGCGGAGAACACCACCGGGCGGTCCGGCGGACACTCCTCCAGTTCCTCGACAAAGATCGCGCCCAGGGCCTTCAGGCGCTCCACCACATGGCGGTTGTGGACGATTTCGTGGCGTACATAGACCGGCGCCCCGTATTTGCTGATCGCCCGTTCGACGATCTGGATCGCGCGATCGACGCCGGCGCAGAACCCGCGGGGCGTGGCCAACACGACGGTAAGCGGCGGAAAGGCGGGCAAGGGGTGCGACATCGGCGCCAAACTAAAGCGCGCCAGCCCTGAGTGGAAGCCGGTTGTGGGGTCCAGAGCGATCTAAATATTTGAATTTGAGACTTTTTATTCAGATCACGTGATTCCGGCCGAACCGGGACGGCTTTGGGGCATGCGGCGCGTGGCCGCCAGCCGCGTTGCCGCCACAGTCTGCAGGCTGTACTTAGGCGCCATCTGGCTCGCGCATCACGCGCGCCGCATTCGAAAGCCACGGACGCCCGTCATGCGCCGCCTGATCCTGCTGAGTTCCTGCGCCTTCCTGGTCGCGGCGCCCTTCGCCGCCCACGCCCAGTATGGCGGTGGCGGTGGCGGTGGCGGCGGCCCTGGCGGCGGCGGTCCCGGTGGCGGCCACGGCGGTGGCGGTGGCGGTGGGCAAGACCAGGACGACGCCAAGAAGGCCAAGCGCGACAAGGAGTGGGGCGATTCCAAAGCCGCCCTGCCGGCGCTGAAGAACTCCGGCCCCTGTCCGTTCGTGAAGTCGCTCTACGACGCCAGCCGCTACGTGGAGTTCAAGGACGGCCGCGAGGCCTCGGCCGACGTCGGCTTCTCCGGCGAGATCCAGGGCATCTCGGCCGGCTGCGAATACAAGGACGCAGAGCCGATCAAGGTCACCATGGACATCCTGTTCGAGCTCGGCAAAGGCCCGCAGGCGACGACCACGACCAAGACCTATCACTACTGGATCGCCGTGACCGACCGGAACCGCGAAGTGATCACCAAGCAGAGTTTCGACCTGCCGGTGACTTTCCCGGCCGGCAAGGACCGCGTCTACATGAACGACGCGATCAACAACATCATCATCCCGCGCGGCACCCAGACCACCTCGGGCGCCAACTTCGAGATCCTGGTGGGCTTCGACGTGACGCCGCAGATGGCCGAGTTCAACCGCCTGGGCAAACGCTTCCGCGTCAACGCCACGGGCCAGACCGCCGTCGCCGCCGCCGGGGACACTCAGCCCCACCGATGAGCGACTTCAAAGGGGCCTTGAGCGAAGCGGTGGAAGCCGCCTTCGCCGGCCTTGGCCTGCCGCCTGAGCTGGGCCGGGTCACCGCCTCCGATCGCCCCGACCTCGCCGACTTCCAGTCGAACGGCGCCCTGGCCGCCGCCAAGCGCGTGGGCAAGAACCCGCGCGAGCTGGCCGCTGCGGTGGCGCAGGCGCTGGCCGGCGACCCGCGCCTGGCCTCCATCGAGATCGCCGGCCCCGGCTTCATCAACCTGAAGCTCACAAACGCCGCCCTGGGGCGCCGCGCCCAGGAAATCGCCGATGACCCGCGCCTGGGCGCCGAGACGGTGGCCCAGCCCCGCCGCGTGCTGGTCGACTACGGCGGCCCAAACGTCGCCAAGCCGATGCATGTGGGCCACCTGCGCGCCTCGATCATCGGGGAGTCCATCAAGCGCCTCTACCGCTTCCGCGGCGACACCGTGCTGGGCGACGCCCACTTCGGCGACTGGGGCTACCAGATGGGCCTTCTGATCGGCGCCGCCATGGACGAGAGCCCGGCTGTGCGCGATGCGGTCGAGGCGCTGAACGCCGGCCAGCCGGCCGACACCACGACCTTCAACGCCGTCACCCTCGCCGACCTCGACCGGCTCTATCCGGAGGCCGCGGCCAAGGGGAAGGCCGACACCGACTACCGCGACCGCGCCCGCAAGATCACCGCCGGCCTGCAGGACCGCCGGCCCGGCTATTTTGCACTCTGGCAGCGGTTCCGCGACGTGACCCAGGTGGCCCTGCAGCGCGACTTCCATGCGCTGGGCGTCGACTTCGACCTCTGGAAGGGCGAGAGCGACGTCGAGGACCTGATCGACCCCATGGTCGCCGAGCTCGACGCCATGGGCCTCCTGGTCGACGACCAGGGCGCGCGCATCATCCGCGTCACCCGCGACGGCGACAAGAAGGAGCTGCCGCCGCTCCTGGTGGTCTCCTCGGAAGGCTCGGCCATGTACGGCACGACCGACCTGGCGACGATCCTCGACCGCAAGCGGTCGTTCGACCCGCACCTGGTCATCTATTGCGTCGACCAGCGCCAGGCCGACCACTTCGAGATCGTCTTCCGCGCCGCCTACCTGGCCGGCTACGCCGCCGAGGGCCAGCTGAACCACGTCGGCTTCGGCACCATGAACGGGACCGACGGCAAGCCGTTCAAAACCCGCGAGGGCGGGGTGCTCAAGCTCAACGACATGATCGAGATGACGCGGACCAAGGCCCGCGAACGCCTGCACGAGGCGGGCCTCGGCGAGAACCTCTCGCCGGAGGAATTCGAGGATATCGCCGGCAAGGTCGCCGTCGCCGCGCTGAAATTCGCGGACCTGCAGAACTTCCGCGGCACCTCCTACGTCTTCGACCTCGACCGCTTCACCAGCTTCGAGGGCAAGACCGGGCCATACCTGCTCTACCAGGCCGTCCGCGTGAAATCCGTCCTGCGCCGCGCCGCCGACGAGGGCGCCGCGCCCGGCCCCATCGCCGTCAGCGAGCCCGCCGAACGCGAACTCGTCCTCACCCTCGACGCCTTCGAGACGGCGCTCGCCGAAGCCTACGACCGTCAGGCGCCCAACGCCGTGGCCGAGCACGCCTATCGCCTCTCCCAGGCCTTCTCGAAGTTCTACGCCGCCTGCCCGATCCTGCAGGCCGAGCCCGCCACCCGCGCCTCGCGCCTGGCGCTGGCGACCACCACCCTGGCCCAACTCGAACGCGCCCTCGACGTCCTTGGCGTCGCCGTCCCGGAGCGGATGTAATTTCCCTCCCTTAATGGGGAGGGACAGATCGCCAAGCGATCAAGGTGGGGAAGTCGCGTTCAAGCGCTGACTCAGCATTCGGCCCACACTTCCCCGCCCGTCTCGCTTCGCTCGCCACCGTCCCCATTAGGGGAGGGGAGTATCGTTCGGCCCGATCACCGTCAGGCCGCGGGCCCTCAGGGTGTCGGCTAGCCCGTCCTTGGCCAGCAGCCGGCGCAGCGACACCGTGGCCACCGAATGCCCGGGCTTGTCCAAAGCGCCGACAATTGCGTCAGCCAGATCGTCGGTGCTTTTGCGCCACAACGCCGGCCCGCCGGCCATCAGCAACAGGCAGCGGTCGAACCGCCGGGGAGCCTGAAGGGCCGCGCCCACGTCGCCCCGCGCCCAGCCCACGGCCGCGCGCCGATAGATCGCTGCGCCCGCCTCGGCATCGTCCAGCGCCGAGGTCAGGCACTCGCTCTCCGACACCGGCGTCAGCGAGGTCAGCGCCGTCCGCGCGAACGGGACGAGGTCGTACTCGCCAGCCGCCTTCACCGACACCCCGCGCTTGCCCGCCTCCGCGCGCACCTGCCGCCCTACGTCCACCGCACCCGCGGGCCGCGTGTCGCGCAACAGGATCTGGCCGGCGATCATCGGCCGCCAGTGCGCGTAGGGCTCCGGCCCCTTGCCGAGCTTTTCCCGGTCGGCTACGAACCGCGCCCGCAGCGCCGGGTCGAGCCCATCCTCCATCGGCATCTTGGTCCGCAGCATGCCGAACAGCTTGAAGAGCCCGAAGATGTCCTCCAGCCCGGCGTGCAGCCTGGGCGCGGTGATCATCCCGTTCGCCCCTTCCAGCCGTGCGTCCAGCTCCTTGCGCCGCCACGCAACGTCCTTCGGCAGGGGGACGTCCAGCACGCCCAGGATCCAGACCGTCGAGCCGCCACGCTCCACCCGCCACCAGGCCGGCGCCGGATGGCGCGAGACCACCACCAGTTCCTCGACAATATTGGCCTCCGGATCGGCTGGCGGCGGCGGCGCCTGGGCATGGGCGCCTAGCGCCACCGCCGCGAGCACCGCCGCCGCTCCGATCCGGGTCCACATCCGCCTCATCCGCCCACCGTCGCGGCGCCCTGCGGAGAAAGCTAGTCCTTCTAGCCCGTCGTCTAGAAGGCGCTCTTGATCACCCCGCCATCGACCCGCAGCGCCGCCCCGGTGGTGGCCGAGGCCAGCGGGCTCGCCACATAGGCCACCAGCGAGGCTACCTCCTCGGCCGTCGCGAACCGCTTGATCAGCGAGGTCGGGCGCACCGTCTCGAAGAACTCCGCCTCGAACGCGGCGAACGACTTGCCCTCCTTGGCGGCCAGGGCCTCGACGAAGTCCCCCACCCCGCGCGAACGCGTTGGCCCGGGCAGCACGCTGTTGACCGTGATCCCGGTCGTCGCCACCGCCTCGGCCAGGCCGCGCGCCACGGCGATCTGCGCGGTCTTGGTCATCCCGTAGTGGATCATCTCCGCCGGGATCTGCACGGCGCTCTCGCTGGAGATGAAGATGATCCGCCCCCAGTCCGCCGCCCGCATGGCCGGCAGGTAGAGCCGCGCCAGGCGCACCCCGCTCAGTACATTGGCCTCGAAGAACCGCGTCCAGTCGGCGTCCGGAATGTCCTCGAAAGCCTTGGGCTCGAAGATCCCCAGGTTGTTGACCAGGATCTCCACGCCAGGAAACCGCGCGGCCACGGCCTCGGCGTCCGCCGCCTGGGTGAGGTCGCCGGCGAAGCCCAGCACGTCAGCTCCGCTCTCCGCGCGCAGCCGCGCCACCACCGCATCGACCGCGCCTTGCGTGCGCCCGTTGACGATCACCCGCGCACCCTCCGCGGCCAGGGCCTGGGCGATCGCCAGCCCGATCCCGGCGGTGCTGCCGCTCACCAGCGCCAGCTTGTCTTTCAGCTTCAGGTCCATGGAATTCGCCTCGTCTGCGCCTGCCACCCAGCGGTTCGCAGCCCAGATAGGCACGCCGCGTGCGGTGTCCAACCGGCCCTCCGTTGCAGGAGACGAGGGCCGTTAGCCACCAGTTGGAGATGAGGGGTGTGATAGATCCCGTCGAGATCTCAGCGGACGCCCGGCATCTCATGGAAATCCAACCTCTCGTAGCTCTCGCGGCGGTCATCGCGCCCACCTTCGAGTTCGGAGGATCGATCTTCCCGAACGTCAAGTTCCTGACAATGACAAGATCTCCATGGGCTCGACGAATTCGGCGATCACCTCCGCTTCGCCGATGGCGCCCGGCATCCTGAGGCGCGCGCGGGTCAGGCTTCCGACGCACGAGAGGATGCATCCCGCGCGCAGCCCATGCGCCTCGGTGAGACGCCCGAGCTCCGCCTTCAGGTCGGTCCCGGGCGTCAAGCGGAAGGCGAGCGTGCGCATGGGATATCTATGGCGCGGCGCTGCCGCCGAATGAAGCGCCGGCGCGGCGAGCGGCGCGGAGCGAGATCGCCCCCACCCCCGCCTTGACTCCCCCGCCCTCTTCCCCCATCCCTCCGCCAACTCTCGCGGGAGAGATCGGGAACCTGCTGACCATCGCAGACACCCCGGAGCCGAAGGCGCAACCGCCCCGGAAACGCTCAGGCAAACGGACCGCGACGAGCTGATGCACGCTGGAAAGTGCCCTCCCTAGCCTTGGCGAAGGAGGGACGCCGAAGGAGCAGGGGACGCGCCGAATAGGGCGGTCCGAAATCTCTCAGGCCCAAGGACAGCGGGGGCGCGGGATGCCAGGGGACTGCCCTCGGCGGCTCGCCCCATCGTCAGCCGGAGACCCCACCCGTGGCCCAACAGCCCGCCGAAGCCCCCCTCCAGACCACCCCGCTGCACGCGGCGCACATCGCGCTGGGCGCGCGCATGGTCCCCTTCGCGGGCTACGACATGCCGGTGCAGTACACCGAGGGCGTGCTCAAGGAGCACCTCTGGACGCGGGAGCACGCCGGCATCTTTGACGTCTCCCACATGGGCCAGGCGCGCCTGCGCGGGGTCAATCCGCTGGCCGCCTTCGAAGAGGTGGTCCCCGGCGACTTCATCAACCTGAAGCCCGGACGTCAGAAGTACTCGGTGCTGCTCAACCGCACCGGCGGGATCATCGACGACCTGATGGCCGCGCGTCCGGTCACCCCCGAGGGGACCGGCGACGACGGCCTGTTCGTGGTGGTCAACGGCGCCTGCAAGGAAAACGACTTCAAGGTCATCGCGGCCGAACTCGCCGGCCAGGTGCAGATCGAACGGCTGGAGACCCGCGCCCTGATCGCGCTGCAGGGCCCGGAGGCCGCGGCGGTGTTCCAGCACTATGCGCCGCAGGCCGCGGCCATGGCGTTCATGGACGTGCGCCTGATGACCGCCTTCGGGGTCGACCTGATCGTCTCGCGCTCCGGCTACACCGGCGAGGACGGCTATGAGATCTCAGTCCCCGGCGCTGCGGCGGACCGCGTCTGGAACGTGCTGCTCTCCGACCCGCGGGTGAAGCCGATCGGCCTGGGCGCGCGCGATTCGCTGCGCCTGGAGGCGGGCCTGCCGCTCTACGGCCACGACCTGGACGAGACCACCTCGCCGGTCGAGGGCGACCTTGCCTTCGCCATCAACAAGAACCGCCGCGAGCAGCGCGATTTCCCCGGCGCCGCGCGCATCGTCAAGGAACTCGCCGAGGGCCCGCCGCGCGTCCGCGTGGCGCTGAAGGTCCTGGAAGGCGCCCCGGCCCGCGAAGGCGCCGAGATCGCCGACGCCTCGGGCAAGGTCATCGGCGTCGTCACCTCCGGCGGCTTCTCCCCGGTCCTGAAGTGCGGCATCGCCATTGGCTTCGTTGCGGGCGTGAGCCCCGCCGTTGGCGACCCGCTCAAGGTCATCGTCCGCGGCAAGCCCCAGGCGGCCGAGGTCGTGAAGGCGCCCTTCGTGCCGCATCGCTATGTGCGGAAGCTGGCGTGATGCGCGCGGCCCCGCCCCCCCATCCGATTTCCCCGGCGAAAGCCGGGGCCCAGGCTGAATCGCCGCATGGATCCCGGCATTCGCCGGGACAATCGGCATGGAACTCCAACCCGCCTATGGAAAGGCCCCACTGATGCGCTTCACCAAGGATCACGAGTGGGTCGAGGTCGACGAGAACGGTATCGCCACCGTTGGCGTCACCGCCTACGCCGCCGAGCAACTGGGCGACGTGGTGTTCGTGGAGACCCCCGACGTCGGCAAGACCGTCAAGGCCGGCGACGGCTTCGCGGTGGTCGAGAGCGTCAAGGCCGCGTCGGACGTCTACGCCCCGATCTCGGGGGAGGTGGTCGAGGCCAACGCCGCGCTAGGCGATGCGCCGGAAACCGTCAACGCCGCCCCAGAAGCCGCCGGCTGGTTCGCCAAGGTCAAGCTCGCCAACCCGGCCGAAGTCGACGCCCTGATGGATCGCCCCGCCTACGAAGCCTACCTGCAGACGCTGTAGAACCAGCGCGGCCCTTCTCCCCTGGGGAGAAGGTGGCCTCCGAAGGAGGTCGGAGGAGGGGCCGAACCGGCGTCTCCGATCCGAGCTCGTAAAGAGGCTGACGCCGCGCAGCCCCTCATCCGTCGGCTTCGCCGACACCTTCTCCCCCAGGAGAAGGACACTGACCGAGTAGACCCCATGAGATACCTGCCCCTGACCCCCGAGGACCGCGCCCAGATGCTGGGCGTGATCGGGGCCGCCGAAATCGAGGCCCTGTTCGCCGACGTGCCGGCGGCCGCGCGCAAGGCCGCGCTGTTCGACCTGCCGACGCGGGCCAGCGAGATGGAGGTCGAGCGCGAACTCTCCGCGCTTGCGGCCATGAACCGCCCGGCCGGCGAGGGGCCGTTCTTCTGCGGCGCGGGCGCCTACCGCCACCATGTGCCGGCCAGCGTCGACCACATCATCCAGCGCTCGGAGTTCCTGACCAGCTACACGCCCTACCAGCCGGAAATCGCGCAAGGCACCCTGCAGGTGCTGTTCGAGTTCCAGACCCAGGTCGCCGCGCTGACCGGCCTGGATGTGGCCAACGCCTCGATGTACGATGGGTCCACCGCCTGCGCCGAGGCCGTGATGATGGCTCAGCGCGTCACCCGCCGGGAGAAGGCGATCCTGTCGGGCGGCCTGCACCCGCACTACGCCGCCGTCACCCAGACCATCGCCCACGCCGAGGGCATGGAAATCATCCGGCAGGCCGGTCAGCGCCGCGACCTGGGTCTGGAACTCGAACAGCACCTGCAGCGTGCCCTG
>DASRRU010000257.1:0-11181 GCA_035656795.1 Phenylobacterium sp.
ACGCGCACGATGGTGGCGATGGCGTCGGACGAGACGCCCAGCCGGGCGGCCTCCTCGGTCTTCGGCCGGATGACGATCTGCGGCGCCTCGGGCGGCTTGGAGGGGTGCGGGTCGGCCAGTTCCGGCAGCTTGCGCATTTCCCGCTCGAGTTCCATCGCTGCGCGGGTCAGGTTCTCGGGATTGTCACCTGTCAGGATCTGCTGGAAGCCGGCGGCGCCCTGGAAGTCCAGGAAGGTCAGGCGCGCATCGGGAATGGCGCGCAGCTTCTCGCGCAGCCGGTTCTTGATCACGTCGCCCGGCGGGCGGTGATCGGTTTTCAGCAGGATCGTCGCGGTCCCGCTGCGCAGGTCTCCGCCGCCGGCGCCGCCGGAGCTCGGTCCAAAGGACGAGCTGGCGTTGGAGCCGATCTGGATAAATACCCCGGTGACTTCCGGTTGGCCCAGGAAGACGTCGTTGATGCGCCGTGCGGTGTCCTCCATGTCAGCCACCGAGCCGCCGGGCGGACCCTGGATGTCGACGTAGAGAAAGTCCGGGTCGCCGGCCGGCTGGAATCCCTGCGGCAGCAGAGGGAACAGCATCAGCGACAGCACGAACAGCACAAAGCCCATGAACGCCGCGATGATCCGGTGCGCGAGCGCCCACTCCAGGACGTTCCGGTAGAACCCCTTGAAGGGCTTGCGCTCGTGCGGCGTCACATTGGGTCGCAGCAGATAGGCCGCCATCAGCGGTGTCACGAGCCGGGCGACGGCCAGGGAGAACAGAACCGCGACCGAGACGGTCAGGCCGAACTCCTTGAAGAACTGGCCGGGGATCCCCGGCATGAAGCTCACCGGCGTGAACACCACCACGATCGCCATGGTGGTGGCCACCACGGCCAGGCCGATGGCGTCGGCGCCTTCCATGGCGGCCTGGTAGGGCCGCAGGCCCCGGGCCACCCGTTTCTCGATATTCTCGATCTCGACGATGGCGTCGTCGACCAGGATGCCGATCACCAGGGTGAGCGCCAGCAGCGTCACCATGTTCAGCGAGAAGCCCGCCAGCTTCATGACGAAGAAGGTGGGGATCAGGGAGATCGGCATGGCCACGGCGGTGATCGCCGTCGCGCGCCAGTCGCGCAGGAAGAACAGCACCACCAGGGCGGCAAGGAACATGCCCTCGGCCAACACGTGCTGGGTGGCGTGGAAGCCGGAGCGGGTGTTGGTCACCGAGGAGAAGATCTTCGTGACCTTCACCTCCGGGTGTTTCTTCTCCAGCTGAGCGATGGCCTTTTCGACGGCGTCCTCGGTCACCACGTCGGAGGCTTCCTTAGTCTTTGAGACCTGGAAACCCACAACCGGCCGCCCGTTCAGGCGCGCGAAACCGCGCACCTCCGACGCCCCGTCGCCCACGTCGGCAACATCGGAAAGCTTCACGAACCGTCCGGAGCCGGTCGGAATGGTCATGTCGCGGATCTGCGCGACCGAGGCGGGGTTGGAATAGACCCGCAAGGTCTGCTCGCGGCCGCCGATGTTCACTCGTCCGCCGGGCGAATCGGTGACGAAGCCGCGCAGGGCGGTGTTCACCTGGGTCGCCGTCAGGCCGCGGGCGGCCAGGCGGTCGGGGTTGATGACCACGTTGATCTCACGGCTGACCCCGCCGACGCGATTGATCTGCGAGACGCCGTTGGCGGCCTGCAGCGTCCGCGCCACCGTGTCGTCGATGAACCAGGAGACCTCGTCGTCGGTCATGGTCGGCGCGGCGACCGCGTAGGTCAGGATCGGCGCGGCGGAGTCGATCTCGATCCGCTGGATGATCGGCTCATCGATGTCGCGCGGCAGGATGGCCCGCGCCGAGGCCATCTTGGTGCGGATTTCATCCGTCTTCTTCTGGAGGTCCTCGCCGATCTCGAACTCCATCGAGGTCGTCGACACGCCGTCGGTGACCGTGGATTGGATGTTCTTGATGCCGCTCACGCCGGCCACGGCGTCTTCGACGGGCCGGGTGATCTGGGTCTCCATCTCGCCGGGGTCGGCGCCGTTCTGGGTCACCGTCACCGCGATCACCGGCAATTCGATGTTCGGGTACTGCTTGATCGGCAGGCCCATGTAGGAAATCAGCCCGGCCATGATCAGGCCGAGGAACAACACCGCGACCGGAACCGGGTTGCGGATCGCCCAGGCGGAGATCGCAAAGTGGCGGCTCTGGGACTCGCTCATTGGCGCGTGGCCTTGCCTGGCGCGGCGAAGGATCCCGGCGGATCGGCCGCGACCGTCGGCTTCACCAGGTCGCCGTCCAGCAGGAAGGCCGCGGCGTTCTGCACGATCTGGGCGCCCACGGGCGGGCCCTTGAGCAGCTGAACATAGCCGCCGCCCCTCTGTCCGGTCTGGACCGGGTAGTGCTTCACCCGCTTATCGGGGCCCACCACCATCACGCTGGCGCCGTCGGCGTCGTAGCGGATCGCCGTCTCGGGCGCGGCGAGCACCGAGCCGGAGACCTCATTGAACACCGCGCGGGCATAGCCGCCGGCTCGGATGTCGCGGATCACCGGCAGGTGGATGCGCACCACGCCGAGCTTGGTTGAATTGTCGATCTGAGGACTGACCAGGCGCACGACGCCCTGCACGGACTCGCCGCTGGGCAGGGTCACCTCGGCATGCATGCCGGGACGAATCTTGGTCAGGTCGTCCTCGGAAAGCTGAGCGGCGAGCTCGATCTCGCTGTCGCGCGCCAGCCGGAACCACGGCGTGGAAGAGCCGGTCGCCGACATGTCGCCCGGGCGCACGGTGCGCTCCAGCACCAGGCCCGCGACCGGGGCGGTGACCGACAGCTTGCCGATCCGGGTGCGCAGGTCCTTCAACGCCGCGGCCTGGGCGTTGGCGGTGGCCTGCGCCGCGCGCGCCTGGAAGCGGCGCTGGTCGATGGCCTCCTGGCTGATGACGCCGGCGTTATCGAGGTCCTTCACGCGGTTGGCCTGGTCGGCGGCCTGCAGGGCCTGAACCTGGGCCTGGGAGGCCACGGCCTCCGCCTGGGCGAGCTGGGCCTGAATCAGCGCCGGGTCGAGCGTCACCAGGGTCTGGCCCTGTTTCACCGTGTCGCCGACGTCGACCAGCACCCTGGAAACGCGATAGCCGGTGACCTCCGGCAGCACGGCGGCTTCCTCGCGCGATACGAGATCGCCGGACGCGGCCAGGGCGCCGGTGATCGGCACGTTGGACAGCGTCACCACGCGCACGGCGCGGGCGTTCTGCGCCTCGGTCGTCTTGGCGGCGGGCTTGCTGCATCCGGCCAGCGCGAGGACCGCAATCAACGGCAGAAGGGGAAGGATTCGTTTCATGCGGGTCACGTCTCAGCGGGCCTGCTTGTCGGTGGGGAAGCGTTCGGCGGGCCAGCCGCCGCCGAGCGCCTTGTAGACCTGGATGGTGCGCCGGGCGGCCTGCACCTGGGCGGCCGTCAGCTGTGAGCGGGTGGCCCGCCAGGACTGTTCGGCGGAAAGCGTCGTCTGCAGATCGGTGAGGCCACGGTCGTAACCAAGCTTGTTGGCCTTGTAGCCACGCGCGGCGCGCGCCTCGCCGTCGGTCAGCAGGGCCACGCGCCGGCGGTCGGCGTCGAGGCCGACCAGCGCGCCCTCGGAATCCGCGAACGCCGTCTGAACGGCTTTTTCGTAGGCGATCACCGCCTGCTCTGTGCGCGCGTTCTGGGCCTTCAATTCGGCCAGCAGCTTGGGAATGGAGAACACCGGTTGGGTGATGGCCGCGCCGTTGATCACCGACTGGGCGGTGACCGAAAAGCCGGGCTGTGATTGCTTCTGCCAGGCGAGCCCAGGCGTCCAGTCGATGGTCGGCAGAAAGGCCAGGATATCAGCCTGTGAACGCCCCGCCGCCGCGGCCACTCGCGCACTGGCCTCGCGCACGTCGGGGCGACGCTTCAAGAGTTCGCTGGGCAGGGCGTCGGGCACCGGCGGCAGGGCGCCGACGCTGGCCTCGACCGCGATGTTCGACGTCGGCTCGACGATGCGCCCGGCGAGGATCAGCAGGGTGCGGCGCTCGACCTGCAGCTGGGCCTCCAGGCCCGCGGCCTGAGCCTTGGCCTGGGCCAGGTCGCCGGCCACCCGGTCGGTGTCCGAACTCGCCGCGAGCCCCAACTCGGCGCGCTTGGCTGCGGTGTCATAGAGCTCTTGCTCGATGCGCAGCGTCTCGCGCGCGTCAACGAGCTGGATGGCCAGGCCGCGGGCCTGGAAATAGGTGTCGGCCACATTTGCCGCCAGGCTCGCGCGCGCGCCCTCATAATCGAAGCGGGCCGCGGCGATGTCCCCGTTCACCGCCTGGCGGGCCGCCAGGAAGCGGCCGAAGACATCGACCTCCCAGCTGACGTTCAGGCTGGCGCCCGTGGCGTCCGAAACCCCGCTGGAGGAAAAGCCCGGAAAATTGAACACCGTGCCCGCCAGCTGGTGCGTGTCGGTGCGCTTGGTCGAGGCGCCGGCGTCGCCCTGCGGGAGATAGTGGGTCAGGGCTTCTATGCGGTCGGCCCGGGCCTCGGTGAGGCGCGCCGCGGCGCTGCGGGCGTCGGGATTACGCGCCAACGCCTGGTCGACCAGGGCGGTAAGTTGCGGGTCCTGGAACGCCAGCCACCAGCGGTCGAGGTCGATGGCCCCGGCCGGCGCGCGATCGGGCGCGCCCTTCGCGCCCTCGAAGGCGGCAGGCATCGCCAGGTCGGCCGTGCGCACATGGGCGCAGGCGCCTAGCGCCGCGCAGGCCATCAGAACGGCAGGGATGCGGGTGCGCATGACGGGAATCCGGAAGCGGGACGCAAGCGACATAGAGGTGGTCGGGGAGGCGCTCTCGGCCCTAGTCGCCGCGGAGCGCCCCATTGGATGCAGAGCCCGAACACGGACGTCTAGCGACATGAATACACAAGCCCAGTGACGCGAGTTCCGGAACGTCCCGGCCCGCCGATTCCCCCGGCCTGACGCCCCAGGCCGGCCCAAGCCCCCGGAAGATTCCCCCGCCCCCGCCTCTACCGGGCGGGATGCGGCCTTCCTCTGAGCCAAACTCCGTATGTTGTAAAGTGTTAATTGCTGTGCAATCTGATCCCATGGCGACGGAGTTCTCAGGCGGCGGCGACCCGGGGCGGAGCATCGCGCTCCTGTGGGGGGTGGCCGGCGCGAGCCCGGGTGGAGCGCCCCGCCGCGGGCCCAAGCCGCGCCATTCGGTGGACGAGGTGGTGGCCGCCGCGATTGAGCTGGCCGACGCCGAGGGGCTGAGCGCCATCTCAATGCGCCGCCTGGCCGAGGCCCTGGGGATCTCGCCCATGTCGCTCTACACCTATGTCCCGTCCAAGGCCGAGCTTCTCGACCTGATGCTGGACCGGGTGGCTGGTGAGGACCCTGCGCCCGACGCCAGCGACGTGGGCTGGCGCGGCCGGCTGACCAAGATCGCCCGCCAGCGCTGGGCCATGGCGCAGCGCCACCCCTGGATCCTGCAGGTGGGTGTCCACCGCCCGCCGCTCGGCCCCAACGTCCTGGCCCGCGTCGAGGCCACGCTCAGCGCCATCGACGGCATCGGGCTCTCGGAAGTGGAGATGGATCAGGTCACCTCCCTGGTGGGCGACTACGTGCGCGGCGCCGTGCGCGCGGCGCTCGAGGCCCGCGAGATCGAGAGGCAGACCGGCATGACCGACGAGCAGTGGTGGGCCATGAACACCCCCCTGCTGGAGGGACTCGTCGATCCCGCGCGGTTCCCGACCACGGTGAAGATCGGCGAAGCCTTCAAGGCCGGCCGCATGCCGCCGCCCGACCACGAGCGCAACTTTGAGTTCGGCCTGCAGCGCGTCCTCGACGGTATCGAAACCTTCATCGCGGGGCGGGGCGGCCTAACAGCATCTGACCGGCGCCCTCACGGGTGACCGAGAGGGCGGGCGGTGACCGTTGGCGCCGAATGCTTCTTGTGGACGGCGCGATTTCAAGCCGCGTTTTGACGCTAAGGATTAATTCCGTACCACTGTTCTCTCGATTCCGCATAGGTTGTAGCCGCAACTTTCGGGGGGAAGGTCCATGCCGAGCCATTCTCACAGGCTGAGGTCCTCGCGCGACGCGGTGGAAACCATGCGGCGGCTGGAGGGCGTCGTCGTATCGGCGATGGATGGCATCATCACCGTCAACGACAAGCAGGAGGTCGTTCTGTTCAATCCGGCGGCCGAGCGGATGTTCGGCCTCCCCGCTGCGGAAGCCTTCGGTCAGCACATCTCGCGCTTCATGCCAGAACGCTTTCGTGAAGCTCACGCGGCGCACATCCGCCGGTTCACAGAGACCGGCGTCACCAACCGTCAAATGGGCTCGCTCGGGGCGATCAGCGGATTGCGGGCGGACGGCGAGGAATTCCCCATCGAGGCGTCCATATCGCAGGTCCAGGTCGGCGGCGAGCGGTTGTCGACCGTCATCTTGCGCGACATCACCGAACGTCAGGCGGCCGAAGACGCCCTGGTCGAGAGCCGGCGACGGATGGAAGGCATCGTTGAATCGGCAATGGACGCGTTGATCACCGTTGATGAGCAGCAGTGCGTCATCCTGTTCAACCCGGCCGCAGAGCGGATGTTCGGCGTCAAGGCGATGGACGCCGTTGGAACACCCATCGAACGCTTCATCCCTGAGCGCTTTCGCTCCGGCCACTCGGAGCATATCCGTCGCTTCAAGGTCGCAGGGGTCACCAATCGCCGGATGGGTGCGCTCGGCGCCGTCAGCGGCCTTCGGGCCAGCGGAGAAGAATTTCCTGTCGAGGCCTCGATCTCACAGGTCAAGGTCGCAGGCAAAGAAATCGCGACCGTCATTCTGCGGGACATCACCCAACGCATAGCCAACGAAGAAGCCCGACACCTGCTGGCGCGGGAAGTGGATCATCGGGCCAAGAACGCGCTCGCGGTGGTCGAGGCCGTGGTCTCGCTGACGCGCGCCGCGACGAAGGAGGAGTTCATCGCCTCGGTCCGTGGGCGTATTTCGGCGCTGGGACGCGCCCACTCCCTGCTTGCGCAGAATCGATGGGAGGGCGCGGATCTGGCCCAGATCGTCGCCGACGAAACAGCCGGTTATCAGCGAGGCGACCGGATCGAAATCAGCGGGCCTTCCCTGGTCCTGCCGCCGAGCGCAGTTCAGCCCATCGGCCTGCTCATCCATGAGCTCGCCACCAACGCCGTGAAGTATGGCGCCTTATCGGCTGAAACCGGACGGGTTGTAGTGACTTGGGCCATCCTGTCGGGCGGCGCTCTGGAATTTCGCTGGACCGAGACCGGGGGGCCTGCGGCGTCGGAGCCCGCGGCGGCGGGCTTCGGCTCGACCCTCGTCAAGCAAGTGGTGACGCGTCAACTTGAAGGGGCGCTCAACATCAGTTGGCCGCCCGAGGGCATGCGTCTTGTGGCGTCTCTGCCGCCCGCAGCTTACCGGCTGGAGTTTTCCGCCGCCCTCACTCCGCCAAGCACCGCCGCGCTCGACGAAATCAGCGCCCCGGCTCGGCGCGGGCGTCTCCTGGTGGTGGAGGACGAGTCCCTCATCGCCATGGCGATTTGCCAGGACCTGGCCACGCTCGGGTGGGACATTGTCGGGCCAGCCGCGTCGATCGACGAGGCCCGGCGGCTGATCGAGGGAACCTCACTGCCCGATGCCGCAGTGTTGGACGTCAATCTCGCCGGAAAGCTCGTCTATCCCCTGGCGGAATGGCTCCAATCGCAAAGCGTGCCCTTCGTGTTCTGCTCCGGCTATGAGCAGCTCGAGGACAACCCAGGATATGAAACCTGGCCCCGGGTCAGGAAGCCGGTGGATATCCATCTGCTGGACGGCGAACTTCGCCGCGTTCGCGAGGCCGCTTGACTGGCCCCCTTCTCCCGCGAGGGGAGAAGGACGCGAATGAGTGTGGGCGGCTCTAGCCGTTTCGCAACCTGCCCGTTAGGGTCCCGCCCAGCCCGTTTCCCCTTGCCGAGTCCTCAATGAAAAAGCTTTTGCTCAGCGCCGCCGTTTGCGCTCTCGCCACCGCCGCCATCGCGGCGCCCGCTGACCCGAAGATAGACCCGGCGCTGCTCTCCGAGCACATCAAGGTGCTGTCGTCCGACGCCTTCGAGGGCCGCGGCCCGGCCACGCCCGGAGAGGTCAAGTCGGTCGCCTACATCACCAAGGAATTCAAGGCCGTGGGCCTGCAGCCCGGCGGCGACAAGACCAGCACGGGACGCGCCTGGACCCAGAATGTCCCGCTGGCCGAGTTCAACATCAAGGGCCCGTTGGCCTTTAGCGTGAAGGCCAGCGGCGCGACCCAGAGCTGGAAGCAGGGCGTCGAGATCGCGGTCCGCGCGCCCCAGACCGGCGTCGACCACATCGACCTGAAGAACGTACCCGTCGTCTTCGTGGGCTATGGCGTCAAGGCGCCCGAGCGCAACTGGGACGACTTCAAGGGCGTCGACCTGCACGGCAAGCTGGCGCTGGTCCTGGTCAACGACCCTGACTACGAGACGGGCAAGGGTGACTTCGGCGGCAAGGCCATGACCTACTATGGCCGCTGGACCTACAAGTACGAGGAGGCCGCGCGCCAGGGCGCGGTGGGCTTCATCGTGATCCACGAGACCGGGCCCGCCAGCTACGGCTGGAACACGGTCAAGAACTCCAACACCAACTCGGTCTTCGACATCATCCGCAAGGACCCGTCCAAGGTCCATGCGCCCATCGAGGCCTGGATCCAGCGCGACCAGACCGTCGATCTTTTCAAGAAGTCCGGCCTCGACTTCGAGGCCCTGAAGAAGCAGGCCCAGACCCGCGAGTTCAAGCCGGTGACGCTGAAAGGCGTGACCATGTCCACGGCATTCGCCGTGGAGGCCAAGCACGTGATCTCGCACAACGTCGTGGGTGTCCTGCCCGGGACCAAGCATCCGGGCGAGCGGGTCATCTACACCGCCCACTGGGACCACCTGGGCGTCGGCCTGCCGGACGCCAGGGGCGACCGGATCTACAACGGCGCCGTCGACAACGCCTCGGGCGTCTCGAGCCTGATCGAGATGGCGCGCGCCTTCGCACACGCGCCGCGCACCGACCGCACCGTGCAGTTCATGGCGGTGACCGCCGAGGAAAAGGGCCTGCTGGGCTCGGAGTACTACGCGACCAACCCGCTCTATCCGCTGGCCACCACGGTCGCCAACATCAACACCGACGGCGGCGCCGTGAACGGCCCGGCCAAGGACATCAGCGTCTCCGGCGACGGCGGACTGACCCTGCAGGACGACCTGATCCGGGTCGGCAAGGACCACGGCCGCTACTTTACGCCCGACGCGCGACCGGAGGCCGGCAGCTTCTTCCGCTCCGACCACTTCTCCTTCGCCAAGCAAGGCGTGCCGGCGCTTTCGTTCCACTCCGGCCAGGACCTGATGAAGGGTGGCGTCGCGGCCGGCAGGGCGGCGTCCGAGGCCTACACCCGGGACAAGTACCACCAGCCCGCTGACGAGTTCGATCCCAACTGGGACCTGACCGGCATGAGCGCCGACCTGGCGATCCTCTTCGACCTTGGGACCCAGCTCGCCAACTCCCGCGAGTGGCCGGAATGGAAGCCGGGCTCGGAGTTCAAGGCGGCGCGGGACAAGACCGTCGCCTTGAGGAAGTAGGACCATGGCGGCCGGCAAGATCCGCCTCGGCGTCGGCGGCTGGACCTTCGAGCCCTGGCGCGGGGTGTTCTACCCGCCGGGGCTGAAGCAGGCCGACGAGCTGACCTATGCGGCGTCCAAGCTGACCGCCATCGAGATCAACGGCACCTACTATTCCAGCTTCAAGCCGGACAGCTGGGGCAAATGGCGGGCCTCCACGCCTGAGGGCTTCAAGTTCGCCGTGAAGGCTTCACGCTTCTGCACCAACCGCAAGGTGCTGGCCGACGGCGCCGAGAGCATCGCGAAGTTCCTGAACCAGGGCCTCTCGGAGCTCGGCGACCGGCTGGGCCCGATCCTCTGGCAGTTCGCCAACACCAAGAAGTTCGATGCGGACGACTTCGAGGGCTTCCTGAAGCTGCTGCCCGACAAGCAGGAGGGCCTGCCGCTGGCCCACGTGCTGGAGGTCCGCCACCCGACCTTCATAGACGCGGCTTTCGTGGCCCTGGCCCGCAGGTACGGCGCGACCATCTGCCTGGCCGACCACGCCAGCTATCCGATGATCCCCGACGTCACCGGCGACCTGGTCTACGCGCGCCTGCAGACCGGCTCCGACGAGGTCCCCACCGCCTATGCTCCGGCCGACCTCGACCTCTGGGTCGACCGCTTCAAGACCTACGCGGCGGGCGGCGCGGCCACCGACCTGCCGATGGCCGACGCGGCGACGCCTGCGCCGGTAAAGCCCCGCGACGTCTATGCCTTCGTGATCCACGAGGGAAAGGTCCGCGCGCCTGCCGCCGCCATGGCGATGATCGAGCGGGTCGCCGCCGCGGCTTGACCGCCCCTAGGTCAGGGCGCTTCGCTGCCCGGACAAGAAACCAGGGAGGATGCGGCCATGGCCGAGCTTGCGATGGACGACCTGATGTTCCGCCCGGGCCTGATGAAGGGCCAGCGCATCCTGATCACCGGCGGCGGCACGGGCCTGGGCAAGGTGATGGCCGAGGCCTGCCTGATGCTGGGCGCCGAGGTCTATATCTGCGGCCGCCGCGGCGGGGTGGTGGAAACCGCCGCCAAAGATCTGACGGATGCGCACGGCGGAAAATGCGTGGGCCTCGCCTGCGACATCCGCGTGCCCGAGGCCATCGCCGAGATGATCGACACCGTCTGGGCCGACGGCGGGGCGCTGACCGGCCTGGTCAACAACGCCGCCGGCAACTTCATCTCCCGCACCGAGGACCTGTCGGCCCGGGGCTTCGACGCCATCGCCAACATCGTCTTCCGCGGCTCGTTCTTCGTGACCCAGGAGTGCGGCAAGCGCTGGCTGGCCGAAGGCAAGCACGCCTCTGTGGTCTCCATCCTCACCACCTGGGTGTGGAACGGCGGGCCGTTCACGGTGCCGTCGGCCATGTCCAAAGCCGGTCTGAATGTCATGACCCAGTCACTCGCCATCGAGTGGGGCAACCGCGGCGTCCGCTTCAACGCCATCGCGCCCGGGCCCGTCCCCACGGAGGGCGCCTGGGCCCGGCTCAATCCCGGTAGCGCCGAGGCCGCCGGCGCCGCGCCGCCGCCGCCCGCCGATCCGACCATCCCGCTGAACCG
>DASRRU010000258.1:0-2336 GCA_035656795.1 Phenylobacterium sp.
AACCGTCCCTGAAGATGATCGCCCTGGAGCCGGAGGGCTCGGCGGTGCTCTCCGGCGGCCAGCCGGGGCCCCATAAAGTGCAGGGCATTGGCGCCGGCTTCGTGCCGGGCATCCTCGACCGCGGCGTGATCGACGAGATCATGACCGTGACCAACGAGGAAAGCTTCGACATGGCCCGCCTGGCCGCCCGCACCGAGGGCCTCGCCTGCGGCATTTCCTCCGGCGCGGCGCTTTCGGCGGCCTTCCGGCTGGCGGCCCAGGACGAATGGGCGGGGAAACTAATCGTGACGATCATTCCGAGCTTCGCGGAACGGTATCTGTCGACAGCGCTGTTCGAGGGGCTTTAAAAACAGGGGCCTATCCCCTTTTTCCTCATCCTGAGAGGCTGTGATTTTTTGGGGCGTGGGCGCTGGGGCTGCAGCGTTGGCGTCGGTCTTGGATGGGTTCGCCGGGTTTAGGCGGGCGGGGCGTGGCCGCTAGGGGTTTGGGGGCTTGGCGGGGCGGGTTCAGGCCTGGGCCAGACGGTGAGCGGTGAGGATGTTGGAGCCCAGGGCGAACCATCGCATCCAGGTCTCCACCTTGGCGCGGCCTCGCAGATGGAGCCGGTCGATCCGTTGGTTGCGTAATTTGGCGTGGACGAGTTCGCAGACGGAGCGGCGTTTGTAGGCGTCCTTGGCCGGCTCGGTGGCCATCCTGGCGCGCCAGCGAGCGACGGGCGGGGTGTCCTTCTGGCGCGGCTCATAGGGATCGCGGCCGGACTTGGTCTTACCCGGCGGGCAGTAGAAGTCCGTGCCCGCCGCCTCGGCCGCGGCGATGTCATCGGCCGACTGATAGCCGCCATCGACCAGATGACGCTTGGGGCGCCGGCCATAGGCCTGCTCCAGCCGCCGGGCCATGGGTTCGGCCAGGCCCCGGTCGGAGCCCACGCTCTGGCAGGTCACGTCCAGGATGATCCCGCTCCCCGGCAGGCTGGCGAACTGGACATTGTAGGCGGGCCGGAAGCCGCCATCGGCCATCTTCATGATCCGCGCCTGGGGATCGGTAGTGGAGGCTCGTGGCTCCTTCTGGCGGCGGGTCTGGTTGGCGTTGATCTTCTCCCGCTTGGCTCTGAGCCTCTCCACCTCGGCCAGGTTGGCCAGGGCCGCCTTCACACGCTCGGCCCGCTCGCGCGCCGCCCGCAGCTTGCGAGCCGATGGGGGATCGTCATCGTCTTGCCGCGAGAGGCGGCGCAACAGCGCCTTCGCCTTGACCAGTTCGCTTCTCAGCGTCTTGCGACGCCGGAACGACGCCGCCCCGGCGCTGGCGCGGATGCGCACCCCGTCCTGCGCCACCTCGTCCAGATCGATCAGCCCCGCCGCCGACAGGCTGGCCACATGATCGCACAGCAGTTGCTCGATCCGCGCGCCCTGGTCGTTGCGGAACTCCGACAGGATCCGGTGGTTGACCCCCACATCGCCGCACAGCCAGCGATACGCCGCCACCCCTTCACAGGCCCGCGCCAACGCCCGGGCGCTGCCGATCCCGTCCGTCGTCGCATAGAGCCACAGCGCCAGGAGAAGATGCGGCGAGGTCTGCGGCATGCCCGCCGTCCCCTCGCGCGCTCGCACCGCCGCCTCGAACGCCGACATGTCCACTTGGACCGCATAGGCCCAGATCACCCGCGCCGGATGATCCTCCTCGATCAGGCTGTCCAGATCATACGCCCGCAGGCTCACCTCGTCGCGAACCGGCTCGCGAAGGCGCGCTCGGCCCAAGGAGCGCTCCTTGCCCGAGGCTTGCTCAGGCAGATCGTCGAAAAGCTCGGCCATCTGATCCTCCGATCCGCAGACCTAGAGAATCATCACCGCTCCACCAGGCAAATCGAAAAAATCACAGCCTCTGAGGCGCTCGTAGCGTAGCGGAGAGCCTCGAAGGACGCTGGGGCGGCGCCGCCGCTGCGTCCTTCGAGGCCCGCTGCGCGGGCGCCTCAGGATGAGGAAGGGGGGTGGATGGGGCGCGGGACCGAAGGCGGGTTCGAAGGCCGCGCTAGACCACCGCGCCGCTTGGAAAGCGCCGATATCGCGGCCCAGTCCGATCGGATCAAGGCCTCCTTCTTGGCGCGCGACCAACCCTTGACCTTGCGCTCAGCCGCTATCGCATCGACGATCCGGTCGAAATATTCCGAGTAGATCAGCTCCACCGGTCGCCGCGTTGACGTGTAGCCGGCGAAAAGACCGGCCTGATGTTGCGCAACCCGCATTTCCAGGTCGGTGCGAGTCGAGCCAACGTAGTAGGATTTATCGGCACAGCGCAAAATGTAGAGCCAAGCGCCCACGTCGCTTATTCGGCCGCCGTTA
>DASRRU010000259.1:0-5460 GCA_035656795.1 Phenylobacterium sp.
AAGGGCGCCGCTATCCGGACGCGCCGGCAGCCGCCTACCTGCTCGCGATCCAGCGCCGGCCACGGGAGATCATGGAAGCTGTGGCGGAGTGAGCGGCCACACACCCGCCTCGAGGAGAACTTAGGAGGTCAATTCGCCGCCACCTGCCGCGCCGCGTCGCCGCGTTCTTCCTTCAGCTTCTCGGCCACCAGGAAGGCCAGCTCCAGGGCCTGTTCGCTGTTGAGGCGGGGGTCGCAGTGGGTGTGGTAGCGGTCGGCGAGGTCGCCTTCGCTGACCTGGCGCGCGCCGCCGGTGCATTCGGTGACGTTCTGGCCGGTCATCTCCAGGTGAACGCCGCCGGGGTGCACGCCCTCGGCCTTGCAGATCTCCACGAAGGACTTCACCTCCGACAGGATGCGGTCGAAGGGCCTGGTCTTGTAGCCGTTGTTGGCGGTGAGCGTGTTGCCGTGCATCGGGTCGATGGCCCAGACCACCGACTTGCCAGCCGCCTTGGTGGCGCGCAGCAGGGCCGGCAGGCGCTTGTCGATCTTGTCGTGGCCGAAGCGACCGTAGAGCGTCAGGCGGCCGGGCTCGTTGGCGGGTGAGAGCGCATCGGCCAGCCGCATCAGGTCGTCCGGTTCCATGGTCGGGCCGCACTTCACGCCGATCGGGTTCTTGATGCCCTTGAAGAACTCGACGTGGGCGCCGTCCAGGTCGCGGGTTCGCTCGCCGATCCACACCAGGTGGGCGGAGGTGTCGTACCACTGGCCCGAGGTGGAATCGACGCGGGTCATCGCCTCTTCGAGGTTGAGCAGCAGGGCCTCGTGGCTGGTGAAGAACTCCACCTGGTGCAGGCTCGGGTGGCTCTGCGGCGTGACGCCGATGGCCTCCATGAAGGCGAGCGATTCCGAGATCTTCTCGGAGAGTTCGCGATAGCGGGCGCCCTGCGGGCTGTCGTTGACGAACCCGAGCGTCCACTTATGGATATTGTGCAGGTCCGCGTAGCCGCCGCCGGCGAAGGCGCGCAGCAGGTTCAGCGTCGCGGCCGACTGGCTGTAGGCCTGGATCATCCGCTGCGGGTCCGGCATGCGGGCCTCGGCTAAGAACTCCATGCCGTTGATGATGTCGCCGCGGTAGGACGGCAGGGTCACGTCGCCGATGGTCTCGGTGGGCGCCGAGCGGGGCTTGGCGAACTGGCCGGCCATGCGGCCCACCTTCACCACCGGCTTGCCGCCGGCGAAGGTCAGCACCACCGCCATCTGCAGGATCAGGCGGAAGGTGTCGCGGATGTTATCGGCGTGAAATTCCTTGAAGCTCTCGGCGCAGTCGCCGCCCTGCAGCAGGAACGCGCGGCCTTCGGAGACGTCGGCCAACAGGCCTTTCAGGCGCCGCGCCTCACCTGCAAAAACCAGCGGCGGCATGGCGCGCAGGGTCTGCTCGGCCTTGGCCAGGGCGGCCAGGTCCGGATAGTCGCTCGGCATGTGCTTGCCGGGCTTGCCCCTCCAGGAGGCCGGCGTCCAATGTTCTGTCATCGCTGCAACTCCGCTCCCCGCGGTCCGGCGGGGAGGCCGGGCGTTCTACTCCAAGATAGGGGCGCAGGTCGATGCTTGCAGGGTTTGGGGCATGAACTTGGGGCCAATCTCATCCCGCTGGAAAAACCTCAGCGCCCCGCTTCCTGGGCGGCGTTGGCCACCGCCATCAGCGCCACAAGTGCGCCCAGCGCCAGCAACCACTCCTGCCAGGCGCCGAAATTGACGCCGAACAGCAGGTAGACCGAGGCGCAGCCCGCGGCGGCGGCCGCCGCCAGGCTGGGCTGTGGCCGCGCCAGCCGGCTGAGCACGACACCCCAGAAGGCCGCTGCCGTCACCGCGCCGATCGCCCCCAGCTCCAGCCAGATCTGCAGCGGATTGTTGTGCGGATGCAGGTTGATCCCTGGCCCCAACATGCGGCTGGCCTCGAGGCCCCAGCCGCGCACCGGGCGCAGCTTGATCCAGTCAATGGCGTGGCTCCAATAGCCCAGCCGCATGGAGTCGGTCTTGGGCAGGGCGGCGCGGATCGCCTCGTAGTCGAAGAAGTGGCGCACCGTCCAGATGACCAGCGGCATGGCCAGGAACAGCACCGAGGCCGCGACCGCGAGGAACTTCGGCGCGCCCTGCGGCCAGCGCCAGACCAGGAGGGCCACGACAGGCGCCAGGATCAGGCCCAGCACCGGCGCATCGTAGCCGAAGGCGATGGCCGCTGCGCCCGTGCCGGCGAACATCACCAGCGCCAGCCAGGGCCGCAGGCGCCTGGGCCCGCCGAGCGCCGCCAGCGGCCAGAGCAGGCCGAGCACCTGGGTGGTGTGGCCTTCGTGGGATTCCGCGAGGTCACTGCGGATCGGCCCGTAGAACACATGCACCGCCTTGTAGGCCACGCCCCGCGTCAGGCCATCCTCGAACAGAACCAGCCCGAACAGGGCGCAGCCATAGGCCAGGATGTGCAGGGCCCGCCTCCGCAGGACGGGGTCCGCGCGGCGCGCCGCGCAGATGGCGCTCCAGTAGAGCGGCAGCTCGAAGGCGAGCTTCAGGATGGGGGTATTGGCCGGCTTGGTCGGATGATACGGGCTCCAGGTGGTCGAGACCGCCGCCCAGATCAGGCCCGCGAACAGGATCATCGCCGTCGGCCGGTCCTGGTCGCTGATCCGCATCGCCGGCAGGCAGAGCAGTCCCACCAGGGCCAGCAGGCCGGCGAACCCCAGCGGCCACAACCATCCGAACGGCGCGACCAGCACCGCGGCCCCGACCAGCACCCAGCCGCACCAGATCCCCAGCGGGTCACGCGGCGCAGGGGCGGCGTGGCTGTCGCTCACGCCACCTGCCCCAGGCCGAGGGGCACGTACTTCTCGCGCATGGTCACCAGTTCCTCGGCGAGCGTCGGGTGGACGGCGCAGGTGGCGTCCCACTGGGTCTTGGTGACGCCCATCTTGATGGCGATGGCGGCCATCTGGATCATCTCCGGCGCGTCGGGCCCAACGACGTGGCAGCCGACGACCTTTTCGGTGGCGCAGTCGACGACCAGCTTCAAGAGCGAGCGCTCGTCGCCGCCGAAGGCGTATTTCATGGGCTTCAGGCGGGCCAGGTAGATGTCGACCTTGCCGCATTGCTTGCGCGCATCGGCCTCGCTGAGCCCCACCGATCCGATCGGCGGCTGCGAGAACACCGCCGAGGCCACCGCGTCGTGATCGAAGGCGGTCGGGCGGTCGTAGAACTCGGTCTCGGCGAAGGCCTGGCCCTCGCGGATCGCCACCGGCGTCAGGTTGATGCGGTCGGTGACGTCGCCCACCGCCCAGATGTTGGCGACGTTGGTCTTCGAATAGTCGTCGACGGCGACCGCGCCCTTGTCGGTCAGCTTCACGCCGGCGGCCTCCAGACCCAAGCCCTCGACATAGGGCTCGCGGCCCAGGCAGAGCATCACCACGTCGCTCTCCACCTCGTGGCCATCGGAGAACCGGCTGCGCAGGCCGCCTGGGGTCTTCTCGATGGCGGTGTGCTGGGTTCCGAGCACGACGGTGATCCCGCGCTTTTCCATCTCCTCGGCCAGGTGGCTGCGCACGTCGTCGTCGAAGCCCCGCAGCACGTTCGGTCCGCGGTGCACCAGGGTCGTCTCGACGCCCAGGCCGTTGAAGATGCCGGCGAACTCCACGGCGATGTAGCCGCCGCCGGCGATGACGATGCGCTTGGGCAGCTCCGGCAGATGGAACGCTTCGTTGGAGGAGATGGCGAGCTCCACGCCCGGCAGGTCCTTCGGCGCCCAGGGTCGCCCGCCGGTGGCGATGAGGATCTTGCCCGACGTCCTCGTCCCGACCTTGTCGATCTCGACGGTGTGGGCGTCGGTGAGGCGGGCCTTGCCGTGGGCCAGCTCCGCGCCGGCGTTCTGCAGATTGCGGACATAGATCCCCGAGAGCCGGGATATTTCCTTGTCCTTCTCGGCCAGGAAATGCGGCCAGTCGAACCTGGCGCCCTCGACGGTCCAGCCGTAGCCCTTGGCGGTCTTCAAGTGGTGCGAGACCTCCGAGGCGTAGACCATGAACTTCTTGGGCACGCAGCCGCGGATCACGCAGGTGCCGCCGACCCGGTGCTCCTCGGCGACGGCCACCTTGGCGCCGGACATGGCCGCCAGGCGCGCGGCGCGCACCCCGCCCGAGCCCGCGCCGATGACGAAGAGGTCGTAGTCGTACTTGGCCACGGTCGGGCCTCCTTGTTTCGCTCGGCCGATCAGGGCTCGAGGCTCATGACGCCGCCGTCCGCGCCGATCAAGGCCAGGTCGGCCAGATCGAGGAACAGGCCGTGATCGACCACGCCGGTGAGGCTTTTCAGCGCCGCCGCCAGGGCCGCCGGCTCCGTGATCGCGCCGCAAGCTGCGTCATAGATGAGGTTGCCCCCGTCCGTTCGCACCGGGGCGCCGTCGGTTACCCGCAGACGCGGCATCATGGCGATCTCGAACTCGCTGAGCACGTCGCAGATCCGCAACGCCGTGGTCTTGTGTCCGAAGGCCACCACCTCGATCGGCAGGGGGAATTTTCCCAGCGTCTTCACCTGCTTGGCGGCGTCGGCGATCACCACACAGCGGCTCGAGGCCTCCCAGACCAGTTTCTCGCGCAACAGCGCCGCGCCGCCGCCCTTGATCAGCGACAGTCCCGGTCCGACCTCGTCGGCCCCATCGACGGTCAGATCGATGGCCCTTGTTTCCCCCAGCTCGGCGATCGCAAGGCCGAGGCCCGACGCCAGGTCGGCGGTCGCCTGCGACGTCGCCACGCAGGTCAGGTTCAGCCTGCGCGCCGCCAGGGCGCGCACGAACCAGGCCGCGGTCGAGCCGGTGCCCAGGCCCACCACCATGCCATCCTGGACCAGCGCCGCGGCGGCCTCGCCAGCCGCCCGCTTCTGTTCGTCCGCGGCGCTCAAGGCTTGGCCTGCTTCGCCGCGCGCGCCGCCAGCTTGCGGGCGCGGAACTTGGCGGCCCAACCTTCGCGCTCGACCTGTTGCGACCGTTCCACGGCCAGGGCGTCGGCCGCCACGTTCTTGGTGATCACAGAGCCGGAGCCGGTGAAGCCACCCGCGCCGATAGTCACCGGCGCCACCAGCGAGGTGTTCGACCCGATGAAGGCGCCCTCGCCCACATGGGTCTCCCATTTGTCGAAGCCGTCGTAGTTGCAGAAGATCGTGCCGGCGCCGATGTTCGCGCCCGCGCCCACCGTGCCGTCGCCCAGATAGGTCAGGTGGTTGGCCTTAGCCCCCTTGCCGACCGTGACCTTCTTGACCTCGACGAAATTGCCGATGTGGGCGTCCTCGCCGATGTCCGCGCCCGGCCGCAGCCTGGCGTAGGGGCCGATCAGGGCGCCGGACCCCACCACCGCGCCCTCCAAATGGCTGAAGGCCCGGATCACCGCGCCGGTCTCGACCGTCACGCCGCCTGCGAAGACCACGAACTGCTCCACCGTGACCT
>DASRRU010000260.1:0-2039 GCA_035656795.1 Phenylobacterium sp.
TCGGAAGAGGAGGCGGTGCAGCTGCTGGTCAACGGCTTCGTCAAGGACGTGCTGCAGGAGCTCCCGATGGAGTTCGCCGTCGAGGCCCAGAAGCTGGTGGCCATCAGCCTGGAGGGCAGCGTCGGATGAGCCTGCCCAGCCGCCGCAACGCGCCCACCACGCTCTCCCTGCGCCATGCCTTCGAGATGGAGCAGGCGCGCCGAGAAGCCGAGCGCTATGCCCGCGAGGAGGCTGAGCGCCGGCAGCAGGAGGAGGACCTCTCCCACGCCGAACAGCTCTATGACGCCCTGATCGGCGACCCGACCTTCCTGGCGGCGCACCACCTGGTTGCCGACTGGCGGCGCTACACCGTGCTGCTGGAAAGTCCGGACTTCCGCATCCGCGCCTACTTCGAGGCCGGCCGGGCCACCGTCACCGTCGGCGACAAACGTAACGTCGCCGTCTCCGCCACCCCGGCGCCCCTGAAGCGCGAGGAGGTCGACAGCGTGGCCGATGCGCTGCGTGTGGTCGCCCAGTTCCTTGCCGACGAGATCCCATGATGTTGAGTGTTTCGAACCTTCACGCCGCCATCGACGGCAAGGAGATCCTTAAAGGTCTGTCCCTCGACGTCCCCGCGGGCGAGGTGCACGCCATCATGGGTCCCAACGGGGCGGGCAAGTCGACACTGTCATACGTGCTCACCGGCCGCGACGGCTATGAGGTGACGGCGGGGTCCGCGACCCTGGACGGCGAGGACCTGCTGGCGCTCAGCCCCGATGAGCGGGCGGCGCGTGGCGTCTTCCTGTCGTTCCAGTATCCGCTGGAGATCCCGGGCGTCCCGGCGCTGACCTTCATCCGCACTGCGCTCAACGCCCAGCGCCGCGCGCGCGGCGAGGCCGAGATCACCGCCCCGGAATTCCTGAAGCTCGCGCGGACCAAGTCGGCCGAGTTGAAGATCGACTTCGACATGCTGAAGCGCGCGTTGAACGTCGGCTTCTCCGGCGGTGAGAAGAAGCGGATGGAAATCCTTCAAATGGCGATGCTTTCGCCACGTTTCCTCATCCTGGACGAGACCGACAGCGGCCTCGACATCGACGCCTTGCGGATCGTGTCGGACGGGGTCAACGCGCTGCGCTCGCCCGATCGCGCCATGCTGGTGATCACCCATTATCAGCGGCTCCTCGACTACATCAAACCCGATCGCGTCCACGTGCTGGCCGCCGGCCGGATCGTGGCGTCGGGCGGGCCGGAACTGGCCCATGAACTCGAGAAGAACGGCTACGAACGCTACGAGGAGGCCGCTTGAGCCTCTCCACCGCCATACGCGACCGCGACGTCGCCGAGCTGCCCGGCAAGCGTGACGAGGACTGGCGCTGGACGGACCTGCGCGGCCTGATCCGCAAGCTGCCGCCGCCGTCCGAGCCGTTCACGGCGGACGTCGGCGCCGGGCCCTTCGACGCGCTGGCGACCGACCGGCGGGTGATCGTCAACGGCCGCGGCGCCGACCCGATCGAGATCGCGCGCGGTAAGACCGCCGTGGTCGCAGCGCGCTTTGTCTCACGCGGCGCCGGCGTCCACGTGGCCCGCCTCAACGTCATCGTCGGCCCCGACGCGCGGCTGACCCTGCTGGAAAGCTATGAGAGCGACGGGGCGTCCCTGTCGCAGGCGGCCATCACCGTCACCCTGCATCCCGGGGCGCGGATCGAGCGCATAGTCCTGGCGCAGGACAACGCCGAGGCCGTCTCGGTCAGCCAGGCCCAGGTGGCCCTCGCGGCGCGGGCTCAGTTCGCCCAGACCGTGGTCGCCTCGGGCGCACGCCGGCAGCGACTGGAGACCCGGGTGCAGCATCCCGGCGCCACGGCCGACCTGCGCCTCGACGGCGTCTACCTGCTGGCCGACAAGCGCCATTCCGACCAGACGACGGTCGTCACCCATGCCGGACCCGACGGCGCCACGTCCCAGCTCGCCAAGGGCGTGGTCCGCGACCAGGCGCGCGGCGTCTTCCAGGGCCGCATCGTGGTGGAGGAGGGCGCCGACCGCACCGACGCGCGGATGGGCCA
>DASRRU010000261.1:0-2257 GCA_035656795.1 Phenylobacterium sp.
CTGCAGGTCGCGCCGGATTCGCAAGGAAAAGGCGTCCGCGTGGCCGGCGTCGATGAAAGTTCCGACGCAGCCCAGAAGGGCCTGCGGCGTGGCGACCTGATCCTGCGCGCCGGCGAACAAACGACCAACTCGCCCACCGACCTCAAGACCGCCGTCGCCGAGGCCAAGAAGGCCGGCAAGAAGTCGGTGCTGCTGTTCGTGGCCCGTGGCGGCGTGCACACCTTCGTGCCCGTCGAGATCGGGCAGGGCTAAGGGCGGGAGCCCGGGCCGGCGTCAGAACCGCCGGCCCGGTGCTTCAGATTTCCTGGTTGTAGGCGCCGACCTGCGGGCGCTTGGCGAGGCGCGGCTTCACCTCTTCGTGGAACAGGCGGCGCATGTCGTCCTCGCTTTGGGTCGACTCCACCACCACCACGATCTCCGGCTTGTTGGACGAGGCCCGGACCAGCACCCAGGAGCCGTCCTCCAGGGCCACGCGCACACCGTTTACGGTGATCAGCTCGGCGATCCTGCGGCCCAGGATCTTGGCCCCGGCGTCGCGGAGCGCGGTGTATTCGGCGACCACCTCGTCCACCAGGCCGTACTTCACCTCGTCGGCCACGTGGGGGCTCATGGTCAGGGACGTATAGGCCACGGGCAGGGCCCGCTTCAGGTCCGAGAGCTTCTTGTCCGGGTTCCGGTCCAGCATCGAGAGGATCGCGGCGGCCGCCACGATGCCGTCGTCGTAGCCGCGCCCGATCGGCGGGTTGAAGAAGAAGTGGCCCGACTTCTCGAAGCCGGCGAGCGCGCCCAGTTCAGCCGTCTTGCGCTTGATGTAGGAGTGGCCGGTCTTCCAATAGACGGTCTTGGCGCCGTTGGCCTTCAGCACCTCGTCGGTGGCGAACAGGCCGGTGGACTTCACGTCGACCACGAAGGTGGCGTCCTTGTGAAGGTTTGAGAGGTCGCGCGCCAGCATCAGGCCGATCTTGTCGGCGAAGATCTCCTCGCCCTCGTCGTCCACCACGCCGCAGCGGTCGCCATCGCCATCGAAACCCAGGGCCAGATCCGCGCCGTGCTGGCGCACCGCCTCGGCCATGGCGTGCAGCATGACGCTGTCTTCCGGGTTCGGATTGTACTTCGGGAAGGTCCAGTCGAGCTGGCAGTCCATCTCGACCACTACGGCCACGCCCATGCGCCGCAGGGCCTCGGGCGCGAAGGCGCCGGCGGTGCCGTTGCCGCAGGCGCAGACCACCTTCAGTGGGCGCTTGATGCTGGCGCGACTGGCGGCGTCGGCGATGTACCGCTCGGCCACGCCGCCCACGTGGGCCAGGGAGCCCTCGGGCCGCTGTTTCCAGGTCCCGGAGAGCACGATCTCCTTCAGCCGGCCCATCTCGTCGGGGCCGAAGGTCAGGGGGCGCTGGGCCCCCATCTTCACGCCCGTCCAGCCGTTCTCGTTGTGGCTGGCGGTGACCATCGCCACGCAAGGCGCGTCCAGGTCGAACTGGGCGAAATAGGCCATGGGCGAGGTGGCCAGGCCGATGTCGATCACTTCGCACCCGGCGGCCACCAGGCCGATGGTCAGCGCCTGTTTGATGGAGAGCGAATAGGACCGGTAGTCGTGGCCCACCACGATCCGCCTCTGGCCGAGCTCGTGGATGTAGGTCCCGAGGCCCAGGCCCAGCGCCTGGACGCCCAGCAGGTTGATCTCCGGCCCGAACAGCCAGCGCGCATCGTATTCGCGAAAGCCCGTGGCTTTCACCAGCGGCAGGTTCTCGAAATCGTAGGTGTTGGAGACGAGGTCGGCGCGGGGTGCGGGCAGCATCGGAACTCCGGATTGGCGTTTGGGTCGTCGGGTGGAGCGGGTGGGATACCGCGCAGGCCCTTCAGGAATGTGTACGGCGTATTGGCGTTTTACATTACCCCGGCGCGCAGCAGGTCGTGGATATGCAGGATGCCGACCGGCTTTCCGCCGTCGACGACGAACAGCACGGTGACGGCCGGCGGCGGGTCGCTCATCAGGGCCAGGGCCTCGGAGGCCAGCATGGAGGACGGCACGGTCTTCTTCGGCCCCGGCGTCATCACCTGGCCAGCGGTGTGGGTCATCAGGCCCTCAATGTGGCGGCGCAGGTCGCCATCGGTGATGGCGCCGGCCAGCGCGCCGTCCGGACCGGTCACGCCGACGATCCCCCAGCGCTTTTCGGTCATCACCAGCAGGGCGTCCTGCATAGGCGTATCGGCATCCACCAGCGGCAATTCGCTGAAACCATGCATCAGATCGCCG
>DASRRU010000262.1:0-26160 GCA_035656795.1 Phenylobacterium sp.
CATCTATTCGAACATCAACGGAGCGCCGGGTTGCGGAAAGTCGGTGATCCTGCGCCGTTGCGTGGAACGCGCACTGGCACGCGGGCCGGTACTCTTCTTGAAATCTGACCGCCTCCAAAGTGCGAACTGGAGGAGCTTCGCCAACAGTCAGGGCCTTCAGCATCTTCACGCGGCTGACTTGTTGGGCGAGATCGGTGGGGCCGGGACGCCAACGATCTTCATCGACGGCATCGACCGCGTCAAAGCTGAGCACCGCGCGATCGTCACCGACCTGCTGACCGCGATCCGCTCCACTCCCGACCTCGCACACTGGCACGTGTTGGTGACGTCGCGAGATCAGGGTCTGGAGCCGCTGCGGTCTTGGATACCTTCGTCGCTCTATGCCTCGACTGGGATCGGCGATGTCGCCGTCGACGCCCTGAATGACGACGAAGCCGAAGTGCTTGCGGACAAGCACGCGGAGTTGCGTCCGCTGCTCTTCGGTGCTGCGGCGGTGCAAGAGATCGCCCGCCGGCCCTTCTTCGCTGCCGTTCTTGCGGAGCAGGCGGCGCGCTTGGGTTTTGGGGACCAACCACCGCCCCAGACAGAGACGGAGCTGATCGATGCGTGGTGGCGCGCGGGCGGCTACGACATTGAGGAGGTGGCCGCCGACCAGCGCCAACACGCGCTCCTCAATCTCGCTGAAGTCGGAGCGCCGACGCTCGGAAAGGGAATTTCAGGCCGCAACCTGACGTCAGAAACCCGCACGCAACTCGAAGGGCTGCGGCGGGACAAGCTGATCGATGTGGTCGTCTCCGGGTCGCGGTATCAGTTCAGCCACGACATCTTTTTCGAGTGGTCCTTCTTTCGCCTGCTGATCGATCAGGGAGCGGATTGGCCTGCTGCATTGGTGGCCGCCGGCGAGCCGCCCCTCTTGGCGCGGATCGTCGGCCTGCTCTCGCAAAGCGCCTACGAACATCGGGAGGATTGGGAAGGCACATATCGCGACTTGCAGGGACGAACGTTGCGTCCGCAATGGCGTCGGGCGTGGCTGCTCGGGCCGGCGTCTAGCACCCGCTTTGCCGAGCACATCACCGACCTGCAGAAGCTCCTCAACGAGAACGATTTCGAGCTGCTCGAAAAGTTTCTCGTGTGGTTCCAGGCCGAGCGGACGCTGCCAAGCCCGCTCGTCTTGAAGAACCCTCAGTCGGATATTGCGAACGCGATGATTGTGCGCGTGGCCGACCTGATGGGCTGGCCGTCGGGAGTGCCGGAATGGCAACGCGTCCTCATCTGGCTCTTCGCCATTCAGGAGTCGATTCCGGGGCGCCTGGTACCGGCCGTCGTGGAGCTTTTCGGTGTTTGGCAGAACATGTGTGCGGACTTTCCCAACAGCATGTCGCGCCACATCGTCGAGTGTTCTTCGGCATGGCTCCTCGATTTAGAGGACGGCAAGTCGAACCGTTGGGATGGCCTTCGCGACGACGCAAAGGCGGTCCTCGCCGACACTTTGCGAAAGCTCATTCTCCGCGCTGCCCGAAGCTATCCCGCTCCAGCCGAGGCGCTGCTTGATCGCATCATCGCTCAGTCCAAGCGCGCCGATGGCGTCCTGAAGGCCGTCTTCGGACTTTCGCCGGTCCTCTCTCAGGTTTTCCCCGAAAAGCTCGCGGCGCTCCTCAAGGCTGAACTGATTAAGGAGCTTCCCAAGGACGAGCGAGACCGCAAGCGGGCCGAGGATCAAGCGCGTCGAGACCGCCTGCGCGCGCTTCGCGAGAAGCCGGAATCCGAACGGACTGAAGCGGAGGGGCGAGCGCTAGCCAACCCGTCGATGTTCTTTTCATTGGGTGAGGACCGCTACGATTTCGATCACATCGGCATCGGGCGACAACACAGCTTCTTCTACCCGGCGGCGGTCGGCCACGAGCCGCTCGATAGTCTCTTTCAGTTTGCACCCGACACGGCGCGCGCACTCGTTCGCGACATCGCGAACCACGCGACGACGGGTTGGCGCCAGATTTTCGAAATCCATCCCCGGCGACATGGAACACCGATCCCGATCAACGTGACGTTCCCTTGGGGCGTCCAACAGTTCTGGGGGAATGGGCGTTCGTACGCGTGGTACTACGGCGAAGGCTGCCCCCAGCCGTTGGCCGCAGCATTCCTCGCGCTCACTCATTGGGCGCACAAGCGCCGCGAAGCAGGGGACGACCTAGAGACGCTGATCCGACAAGTAGTCGAAGGGCATACAAGCGTTGCGGTTCTGGGGCTGGCGATCTCACTCGCTATAGAAGGCGCCGAACGCACGCCTTCCTTGCTCGCGATCATGAAGGTGCACCGCCTCTGGCACATGGATTTCCAGCGTCAGGTCCAGGAGGCCGGCCGCGGCATAACCCTCATGGGTATCGACCCGACCTACGGAATGGACCCGAAGCACAAGGCCGGCCACGTCTACTTGATGGGGCTAAAGTACCGAGAGCATTCGCTGAAGGACCTATCCTTCCTCTATGCACTATCGACGGACGAAGCCGAGCGAGAGGATTTCGCAGCCGCATTGAATCAATTCGCCAGTGAGCTGCCCTTCGAAATCGAAGAGCATCGCGGCGATATCGACGCCCAAAAATATTTCCTAGAGCGAGCGGAGGCCTGGGCTCGGTTTGGCCATAAGGACCACTACGGCGTTCGGAAAAGCAACGAGCAGCCGGGGATGATCGAGGTCGCTTATCAAGACCCCACCCCGCCTACGGAAGAGGCGCAGCGCCGCTCCGACGAAGCTGCGACGTACCTTCGCGAGAGCCACATCGCCATGCTCGCGATCAAGAGCTTCGAAGCCAACCAGCCTGACGAATGGGTAAATCTCGCGGCCTTCATCGGATTCGCGAAGTCGAGGGATTCAACGTCCCTGTTCCACGTGCTCGCGGAGGCCGGCACAACGATGACGCAGAGCTGCGTCTCGGCGGTGGCGGCGCTGGTGATCCGCTTCGGTGGAGCGGAGGGCGAAACAGATTGGGCGTGGTCCGTGCTCGGGCGAGTCGCCAAAATGAAGCCCGGCCCGAACGAGAATATTCACAGCCACTACAATCTTGATCCGCGCGTGTTTCTCATGATCGCGCTGCGGGCCGATATCGTCACGGGGAGCCCGAAGGCTACGTCAGTGCCATGGCTGTTCGACCTCTCCGTCGCAGCGAATTCCAACATCGCTCAAAGCGCGCTGGCCGCGCTGCTGAGCACGACGACGGTCCCCGACGTTGCTTGGAACGCGGCAGCCCTTGCGACTGAGCTGTTGGCGCACCCGATGCGTGATTACGACGAATTGGATGGTGGCCGTGCTCGTGTCGCGAAGCGTCAGGCGCGTCACGTGTCGCAGGCACTCAAGCAGGCCGTCACGCGATTTAAGAACGGCGCGCAGGGTAGCGCTCAGCTCAATCCGCCGCCGCCTGCGTGGGAGCTTAGGACGCGCAAGCGCCGCGTGCCCGGCAGCCGCCGCTCGGTTTCGGAGGAGGTGTGGGGCTTCCCGTCTATCGAGTTCAACCCACAATATGCGGCGAAGCTGCTCCGCTATTTTCCGATTGAGGAATGGCTCCAAACCCCGACGCGCCGGGATCAAGCGATAGCCTACATCTGGGAGCTGGTGCGTTGGACGGGCGACCGCCTTTACCCCTCATTCCGGGACGAGGACGGAAGCGACTCCGCCAACCTTTTTGAGTGGACCGAAGCGCTCGCTCGATTTGTTGCGCGAGTGATCTTGGCTCTTCCCCTCGACGAAGCGCTTCTTGCGTTTGTGGACCCGATAGCGGGGCGAGGTCGCGGCCGGCGGGATCGGCAGTACCTCTCGACGGTGACTGACTCGATCACCCGTCGTTACGTCTACGATGCGACCGAGATCCCTGCGGGCACGCTTGAGATGCTCGATGCGCTGATGACCCGCATGCTCGCCGAGCGCGACTTCTCGCCAACCTCTTACCGCGCCGGCGAGATCAATGATCGCGAGCTTCGCGAAATGATCGAGTCGTTCCTGCTGACCTCGGCGACCGATTGCCCGGGCGCAGCGCGTTTCGCCAACGGCGACTGGAGCGATCTTGGGCAACTCTTGCCGCAGATCGACAGGCTCATGGCGGCTGTGGGCTGGGCGGATGCCGTCATGGATCAATTCCTCACGCTCGTGAGCCGCACGGCCGCTGTGTTTCCGATCTCGACCTTCTCGCGGATCGTGCTCGCCGTGCTCGACTCCGGCCATGTGCGGCTTGAGCGCTGGAAGCAGGCGGGCCTTCCGGCGACGATATCCGGTGGCATCCAGGCACTCGCCGATGCAAATCAACCGCTCTCAATCCCCGACGCGCGCGGTCTCTTGCTGATTTTGGATCGCCTGGTGGACTTAGGAGATCGGCGCGCCGCAGCACTTCAGCAGTCGGAGCACTTCCGTGGGATTCAGGTGGCTACGCTTGCGACCTAGTGCTGCTCCAGAAGAAACAGGTCGGGGTGGCCAAGGTCCGACTCGCGGCCTGATCCCAAGTTCCGCAACTGGCGCCGAGCAGACTCGGCGCATGAGTCTCGCCTCACGCCGGGCGGATGTTCGAAGCGTGCGTTTCCCCACGTTCGGCCCGGACCCAAGCGACGCGGAGGCCTGGGGCAGGTCGTAGAGGGCTCAATTTGGTTCGCAGAGAACCTGACGCCAGCGTCAGAGCGAGGGAACCTCGCTATAAAATCCAGCCTGAGCCCAGTCGAAGGTGTAGGCCTGCGTAATGCCGGACGCCGCGGAGCGGGTATCGGGGTAGCTTGAGATCGCTTTGAAGAGATAGGCGTCCGGCTGGGTGTCTCCCGACCAGTTCAGACGCCAGTCGCGGACGGGCCAGAGGCTCACGTTGTCCTGGGCGCCCGAACCCGCGTCGGTCCAAACGGTGGTCTTTTCGTAGTACTCCGCCTTGAGCGCGTCTCGCCGCACACAGACCAGATTCGGAAACTGGCTCAGGCTCACGCCTTCGAAGTAGTTGCGTACATACATGTCGCTGACCGCGACATAGTCGGTATCGTTGCAGCCGTAGCTGACCACGCACATTCCGCCATACCCAGTCTTTTCCCACATCCGGGTGAGGAAATCCGGCGCCTTCAAGAGCGGCTTGCCGACGATGGTCCCCACTTCCGCCACCACCAGGGAGGTGAAGCCGGGAAACGCCTGATGTTGAGAGACAGCGTTGTAGCCGAGCCACCGCCAGGACGGGGCCAGCTGGGCCATGTCGGGCATGGCGAACGAGACATCGGCCGAGGCCCCGGAGTGAATATCGTCACACACCCAAACGGACGGCGCGAGGGCCGTGATCAGCTGGCTCATTGGAGGCACCCCCACAAGGACAGACCGACAGCCTGGCCGTTACGGCCAAGGCCAAAGGAATGCACGTTTAACGCGACGAATGAGAAAAATCGAGTCATGGTGGTGATGTCAACGAGCACCAAGTCGGGGGTGGCGAATGAGTGAAGGACCGGTGGTCATTCCCGGCGCGTCAGCGCTTGGCTTCGGTTTCAACGTCCTGGGGCCCATGGACGAGCGCTCGCTCACCCAGGCGATCTTTTCGCCCTTCAATGTGGGCTCAGGGACCTACACCGATCCCGACACCTCGGTGGTCTACGCGGTGCCGGATGGGATGGCGGTGTCGCCGCTCGCCAAGGGCGGACAGACGGTCCAGATTTTCGAAACCGAGGCGGACTTCGAGTCCTGGTTCAACCAGGAGGTCGACGTGAACATCAGCGGCTGGTCCGCCGAACTCAACTTCCAATTCGCCTACGCCCAGGCCCTGTCGGAACAGACGGTCAGCAAGTACTGCCTGTTGAACGACGACTATTCCAAGTGGGCCCTGACCCTCGAGAGCCAGGCCCAATCCCTCCTGGATCCCGGCTTCCTGGCCGTCGTCAAGGCGCTGCCGGCGACCTACGGATCGGACACCGACGCCGCCTTCTTCAGCTTCTTCGACACCTACGGGACGCACGTCGTCCGCCAGGTCAGGGTCGGCGGCCAGTTCCGGTACTACTTGGCGGTCAACACGGCGGCCTATTCGAACGAGACCACGATCAGCCTCAACATCAACCTTGAGTACAACGCCGCCTTCGTCGACGCGAGCGCGCAGTCCCAGACAGATTGGAACACGCTCGGCAGCAACTGGACCAACAATCGGTCGGTCACAGTCTCGGCGATCGGCGGCGACGCCAGCGTGCTCAACGCCGTCGATCCCGAACTGGGAACCTGTGACGCCTCGGTCTTCCAGGACTGGACCGAGGCGCTGGAGATCAACCCCGCCGTGATCCTCTACGGAACCCAAGAGATCCACCGCCTGTTCGGCGGCGCCACGGCGGCCAACCTCAAGGCAGCGATGGACGACTATCTGACGGCGCGGATCACGGTCCAGGTCCAAGCGACCTCCGGCTTCACCGTGACCGTGTTGAACGCCGGCGTCGCACATCCGCCGCTGCATCCGGTGACGCAGGATCCCGCGGCGGCCTACGCCCGGGTGGCGCTGATCGACCCGCCGACAGGAAAGGTGCTGTTCGATGAGGCTTACCAGGCCTCGATCGCCGGCTACTGGCCGGTAGTCTGGACGGACGTGAGCAACCAGATCACCGGCCTCACAGACTATATTGCCGTGGTGGCTGCGGCGGGCGTCGACCTCAGCACCGCGCCCACGGGCGCCATGCTGAGCTGGATGCAGAGCTGCGGCATGGCGGTCGCCGCCTGGACCAACGCCTACGCCCCGCCGGGCAGCCAGACGGTTTCGCCCACCTACTACGGCGGCGTCGGCCGGACCGGCCTGACCTCCGGCGCCGCCAGCGAGGCGTTCGCCACCCAGCCGGCGATGTCCATCCTCTCGCCGCCCTGGCCGTCGCCGCAGGCGCCGGCGTCCATCCAGTCGGATTGGTTCATCAACGCGGCCCCGGACGTCTGGTCCAACAATCCGGTCGACAGTTCGGCTCGAAGCGCATGACCCTCTGGGCGGGACTGGCGGTGGCGCTGGCGGTCCTCTCGGCGCCGGCGGCGGCGCAACCGTCGCCGGTGGATGGGACGAAGTCGGACACGGATCTGAACGTCCATGTTCTCGACGTGGGCCAGGGCAACTGCGTCATCGTCGAATGCCCCGGGGGGCTGCCGATCCTCAACGACTGCGGAAGCTCTTCGGCCACGGGGGCGATGACCTCGGAGGAGGTGCATCGCTATGTGTCAGCCGTCCTCGCCCAGTACAAGCGCGAGGCCGAACCCCTTGTGGTGATCGCTTCGCATCCTCACGCGGACCATGTGAACCTGATTTCGGACCCCACGTACGGGGTGAAGGCAAATCTGGTGGCCGGCCTCTATTTCAGCGAGACCCTGGACAAGTACTCGGCCCCGTTCCAGGCCTGGGCGCGCAACATCCGGATCAAGGCGGGTTTCAACCGCCCAGACTATCGCATCCCGTTCCTCAACTGCGGCCGGGCGAAGGTCGATATCGTGGCCGTGAATGCCAATCCGGGGACGGAAAGCGCCAACACCGACAGCGTGGTGTTGCGGATCCGCTACGCGAATCTCTCCGTCTACCTTACTGGCGATGGCGACGGCGTCACGCAGCAGGCCGTCCTCCAGAACACCGGCGATGCGAAGGCCGACATCATTCTGGCCCTACACCACGGAGCGGACACCCATGGCAGCAACGACGCAACCTGGGTTGCGGCGACGGAGCCCCAGGCGGTCTTCTTCTCCGCCGGCTATCACAACCGCTACCGGCACCCGCGGTGCACGACTGTGGACAACTACGCCGGCAGCCCACGCCTGGCCGCGGCGCAGAGCCATAGCTTCTCCTGCGGGGCCGATCGGACGGCGACCTGGGATACACGCACGACAACCAAAATGATCTATTCGACCGCAGCGAGCGGCACCTTGCGGCTGACGATCGGGCCGAAGGGCGAGGTCACCTTGCGATGCAACGAGAGGGCCTGTTGATTTGGCTCGCGACGGCGGTCGCGACGAGCGGGGTCGTCCCGGACGATTCCTCCCCGCGAAGGCGACTGGTGCGCGCATTTCGGCCAAGGTCCTTGTGGGGGTGGAAGAACTGAGCTTGTGAGCAAGCGCAACTTCCGACAAGGATTCAGGCGCCAGCCCGCCCGGTGAAATGTCGGCGTTCGGGAGCGGACCCGATGTCGGCAGTTGGCGCAAGTCAGCCGAGGATGGCCCTGACCTCCAGATGGGCCTCCAGCCCGTAGCGGCCGTATTCGCGGCCGATGACTTCCGCTCCTGATGCGGTGGACGGCGCTCCACCCCGCAGGAGCGTAGCCTCCTGTGATCAGGAGGAGGAAAGCCATGGGTCAGGTAGTTACGATTGGTCTGGATATCGCCAAGTCGGTCTTCCAGGTGCACGGCGTTGATTCAGACGGTGATCCCTCGCTGTTCGAGGACTTCCCCACGACGGTCTTCACCCGATCGGGCAACGAATGAAGGTCCCTTGGCCCGGCTGGGGCGACCCGCAAGGGTCGGCGGGCGAGCGTCGGCGACCCGTAGACTTGCGCGTCGCCGACGCCGAGGGGAGGGCCCAAAGTGAGGTCGTCGCGGTCTAGGGAGGCTAGCCTTGGCGGCGGCGGGTCTTTACGCGGAGCGGGCGGTGGCGAAATTCAATGTCCGCGTCACGGACGAAGTGGCGGCCCGGTTCGACGCCTGGGCCGCCAGCCGCGGCGGTCGCTCGCCGGCGCTGCGCCACCTGATCGAAGCGGCCTGTCCGCCGTCCGCCGCGGGGCTGATCGATGGCCCGCTAAGCCCCCGGCCCGTGAAGTTGACCCTCCGGCTGGCGGCGCGCGATGCGGTCGGTTTGGCCGCTGCGGCGGGCGAGCTGGGACTGACCCGGACCGCCTGGTCTGTGGCCCTCATCCGCCGCGCCCTACAAGGTCGGCCGACCTTCCGGCGGTCCGATGAGGTCATCCTCCTGGCGACCCTGAGCGAGCTCCAGCGCATCGGCGTGAACGTCAACCAGATGGCCCGCGCGCTGAACACCGCGGTCCTGGAGGGGCGCGTGCTGGAGGTCCAGCTGAACGCCGTGGATGAGCTGCGGCGCGAGCTGCGGGCTCATATCCTTGGCTTACGCGAAGCCTTCCAAGGCAACCTGACCTACTGGGCGACAAGCCCGTGAGCGACTTCGAGCTGGTCGCTGGGTTCGAGGATGTCTGGCGCCCGCCGGTGGACGCCCGGGCCCGGCGCCCAACGCCGGTCCTTGGGCGGGCAGCGACCGCGATGGCGGTCCGTTCGAAGCTCGCCAGGGTCGTGGCGCGGACGCCGGAGGTGATGGTGAGGGTCACCGGCCGGACCCGCGATGCCCGCCATTTGGCGGCGCACCTGAGCTACATCACCCGCAAGGGCGAGCTTCCGGCGGAGGGCCGGGATGGACTGGACATTCGAGGAGCCCGTGAGGTTTCGGAGGTGGCGGAAGACTGGTCGATCACCGCGGAGTTGGACAGCCGGCGGCGGGTCAGCACGCCGTTCAGCGTGTCGATAATCCTGTCGATGCCAGCGGACACGGACGCGGTCCGGCTTCGCGATGCGGCCCGCGCTTTCGCGGCCGGGCAGTTCGGGGATCGGCACGACTACCTGTTCGCGCTGCATACCGACACGCGGCATCCCCACGTGCATCTGACGGTCCGCGCCTTGGGAGATCATGCGGAGCGGTTGAACCCGAAGAAGGCTGACCTCGAGGCCTGGCGGCAGATGTTTGCCGAGGCCCTGCGGGAGCGCGGGATCGCTGCGGAGGCGACGCCACGGCGGGCCCGCGGCGTGACGCGCAAGGCCGAGCGGATGCCGGTCCGCAAGGTGATGGACCTCTACGCCGCGGGCCGCGGGCCAGCGCCCGCGGTCCTGAAGTCGGCGCTCGCCGAGGCCGTGAGGCTCGCATCGGGCAGCGACGCCGGAACCACGGAATGGGAGAGGGCGATAGCCGTCCGGCAGGCCAGGATACGCGCCACCTGGCTGGCCCAGGCCAGGCTCCTGCAGGCGGCCCCGGACCCCTTGGACCGGCAGCTGGGAGCGCAGGTCGAGCAGTTCGTCCGGGACATGCCGGCGCCGGTCAGCCGGCGGCTCTCGCTCGCCCGCCAGTTCCGCGCCCGCGAAACCGGGCATGATCGCGGCGCCGGGCGTGAAGGACGCCCTGAGGGCCCGGCGCGGGGGCGGGACCGTTAGCCGGCGGTCGTGGCGCCGACCCCTGGGCGCCCTGACCGCAAGCGGACGTCCCCACCGTCGGCAGTAGGGAACATTTTTGCGAATTCGCAGTTCAGATGCTATATACTGCGAATTGGTAGGAGCTCATCGTGTCGGCGTCGCAAGCCCAGGTCCGAGGCGCGCCCTTCGGCGTCGATCCTGTCGCCGCCCTGCGAGGCGCCTTCGGCATCCTCGACGCCTGGGGGGTCGCAGGCGACGACGCCCGGGCCATGCTGGGCGCGCCCGCCGAGCGGACCTACTACGCCTGGCGAAAGGGCGTGGGGGTGCGGGTGCCGGCCGACACGCTGCGGCGCATCGGCTACATCGCCGGCATCTACAAGGCCCTGCAGCTGATCTATTCCGACGCCCGGCTCGCCGACAGCTGGGTGCAGCGTCCGAACCGGGCCTTCGGGGGCCAGTCGCCGCTGCAGCGCATGCGCGCCGGGGACGTCACCGATCTCGCGGCGGTCCGCAGCTACTTGGACGCCGCCCGCGCGCCCTGGAGCTGACCCGTGCCGACGCGTCGGATCGCGTGGCCGCAGGCGTGGCGCGTCATCGCGTCCCGCTACCCGCCCATCGGCCTGTTCGAGCGGCTGACGCCTGACCCGGCGGTGCGGGAGGCGCTCATTGCTCTCGAACAGGCGACCAATCCGCGCGTCCGCGATGAGATCGGCGAGATCGCGCTCGTACCGCCCGAGGACCGCGTGACGGGGCCCGGCGCGAGCTTCGTGATGGCCTCCTTCACCCATCTCAATCCCCTGGGCTCGCGGTTCAGCGACGGGACCTTCGGGGTCTACTATGCGGCGTCCGATCTGGAGACGGCGGTCGCCGAGACGGTCTTCCACTTCGAGGGCTTCGCGCGCGACGCAGGCGACCCCGCGCGGATGGAGGACATGCGGGTCCTGGTGGGCGAGGTGGCCGAGGACTTCGAGGATGTGGCCGCCCTGGCGGCCGACGAACAGGCCCACATCCTGGCGCCGGACGACTATGCTGCGGGCCGCGCCTTCGGGCGGGCGCAACGTGAGGCCGGGGCGATGGGCGTCACCTATCCCAGCGTCCGCCGCGCCGCCGGCGCCTGCATCGGCGCCTTTCGTCCGCGGGCCGTCGGGCTGCCGCACCAGGAGCGGCACCTGAAGTACCGCTGGAACGGCGAGCGCGCCGACCGGTATTTCGACTACGCGGGCGAGACCTGGATCGACCTCTAGCCGAGGGATCGGACGGCGGCCTTTCCCGTGCTGAATTGTAGATGCGCCTTGAGGATCGCGGGCCTCACCGGCCACGCTCCCGATGCGACACCGTGGGCGACCGCTGACGAGGGGCGTCAAAGGTGGCGCCCCGGTCCAGCCATCGGGCCAGGCGCTCGCGGGCGCCGGCCAGGATCCGAGCCCGCTCGGCGGGGTCGGGCACCCGCGATTTGACCACCAGTTCGACGGTCCTGAGCCGCGCGGCGGCCCCTCGATCGCCGGCGACCGCCCGGTCCTGGGCGGTCGGTCCGGCGCGCCGCTCGCGGGCCTCGCGTCGCCGTTCAAGGTCCTGCAGGTCCCGCTCGGTGGGACGGTAGCCCCGGACCTCGAGGCCAAGGACGCCGGCGGCCAGCCAGGCCTCGCGCCGAAAGGCGGCGTCGCCGCGCAAGGTGACGCTCGTCCACCCGCGATGGCCGGCGATCTCCACCATGTGGCGTACGGCGTTGGGGTCGTTGCGATCGGTCGTCAGCCGGTCACCGCGGTCGCGGAAGACGGCCCGACGCGAGGTGGCGTCGGCGTAGAAGCCGAGGCCTCGTCCCCCGCGCGCGTCGACGAAGTAGCGGCGCAGGATCGTCTCGGGCGCATCGCCGCGCGCGATCGAGCGGGCCCGCGCCGTAGCCTCCAGGCGATTCACGTCGTTGAACTCATCGGGCATCGCGATCCTCTCCTGTGGGCCTGCGGGCGGAGGCGTCGATGAAGCGCTCCACCCAGGCCTCCACCTCCGCGGGGGGCGCGCCGTCCGGCGGCAGCAGGGCCAGGCCCTCGGCGGCCAGGTCCGGCATCAGCAGCCGAAGGTCGTCGTCCCGATCCGAAGCAACCGCGGCGCGCCGGCGGCGGTGTCCGTCCGGCGAGCCCGCCCCGCCGGTGATGGGCGCTGGATCGACCCGATCGGCGAGGGGACGTGCTGGGACGTGGGGCGGGGGCTTGACGCGCCGCTTGAAGACCCGTTCGCGCCAGTAGACGATTTTGCGGCCTCGGACCGGGGGCAGGCCGGCGCGCAGAACAAGCAGCCGGTCCGCGGGCATCTGCATCAGTTCCTGGGGCAGCATCAGCGGCCGGCGCTGGTCGGAGTCCGTGCGGCTGCGGTGGCCCCTGGCGAGCCCGGTCGGGCGGCTGCGGGTGCGGCCTTCGTAGGTATAGGCGCCCAGCCGCTCGGAGAGCTCCTGGGCGATCTTCAGCTCCTTCGGCGCGAACGCGATCTCCACCCCGCAGTTGGCGATGATCTCCTCGGCAAGGTCGGGGCCGTACTCGGCGCGCAGCTGGGCCGGGCTCTGCAGCACCGGCAGCAGGCGCAGGCCGTAGCCCGCCACGTAGGCGAAGGCGTGGGCGACGACGCCGGCGTGGCCGAGCCGGGCGAACTCGTCGAGCAGCACCAGGACGGGGAGGGCGTGTCGGTCCGGCGTGGGGCGTTCGCGGGTATTGAGGTCGATCAGCTGCTGCAGCACGAGATTGTACAGCGGCGCCACGCGCGCGAGGTTGTCCGGCGTGACGGTGAGATAGAGCGAGATCCGGCGGGATCTCAGGTCACGCAGGTCGAAGTCGCTGACCTCGGTCGCCGCGCAGACCCGCGGGTTCAGCCACAGGTTCATGCGGCTGGTGATGGTCTGCCTGATCGAGGCGAAGGTGTTGTCCGACGCCGAGCAGAAGTCCGAGAGCGCGCCTGCGGCCCCCCGCGACAGCGGCCGGCCCTCGGCGCGCCGGTCCTCAAGTGTCTTCGGCAGCCGCGTGCGGGGATCGCCCGCCGTGAGCGCCTCATGGATCGCACCCAGGCTGAACGGCCGCTCCGGCGTGGCGGCGAGGAGGGCGCCCACGCCGATGAACCCGGTCCGCGCGGCCTCCGCCCAGAAGGGGTCGGCGTTGTGCGGGGCCGGGAACAGCATCACCGCGAGCTTCTGCAGCTCGTCGAGCACCGTGACCGGGTCGCTTCGGTCGATGTGACCCAGGGGATTGAAGCGCGCCGTGCGACCCTCCGGGTCCAGGGGATCGAAGAGCCGGACGTCCTGGCCGTGGGCGGCCCGGAAGCCGGCCGTCGCCTCCCAGTTCTCCCGCTTCACGTCCAGGACCACCACCGAGTCCGGCCAGGACAGCAGGTTGGGGATCACCACGCCGACGCCCTTGCCCGTGCGCGTCGGGGCGTAGAGCAGCACGTGTTCGGCGCCGCCGAAGCTCAGAAGGGCGGCGTCTTTGCGGCCCAGCAGGATCCCTGGGGTCGCCCGCAGGCCGGCGCGGCGGACTTGCGCCTCGCTCGCCCAGCGCGCCGCGCCGAAGAGCGGCGGACGCAAGGTCTGCAGGATCGCCAGGCCGAGCATCGCCGCGCCGGAGAGCGCCGCCATCGCCCCCAGCGCCAGCCAGTGGCGGACGCGCGGGTCGCCGCGGAAATACCAGAACCAGGTTGGGACGGCCGCCGGGTCGAGATGTGGAGAGAGGCGGCGCAGCCCCGCCAGGGCGACGAGCGCCGCCAGGGCCGTGAGCAGGCCCGCCGCGCCGGCCGCGAGCGCGGCGACGTAGGCCGCCCTAAGCGGCCAGGGCGCGCTTGCGAAGCGGGTCATACCAGACCTCGGTGACGAAGAATTCGCCGTCGACCCGGCGCATCTGGACGACGATGTCGACCAGCACATGCAGCAAGGCGCGGATCTCGGCACGGGGCAGGTCGCGGCCGCCCTCGGACTCCTTCACCAGGAGGGTCAACTGCTCGAAGGCGAGCAAGGCGCTGTCGGCGTGGATCGTGGTGATCGACCCCGGATGGCCGGTGTTGACGTTCCGCAGATAGAAGAACGCCGTCCCGTCGCGCAGCTCCTGCAGCAGGATGCGGTCCGGCCGCATGCGCAGCGCGCTCTCGAGGAGCTGCTTCGCGCCGACCCTGGCGAGGCCCTGGCCGTCCTTGGCGTAGAGCAGGTGCACGGCGTTGCGGTGCGGCACCGTGAGTTCGCGGGCGTCCTCGATGGTCAGCAGCCGCTCGTGGTCCGGGATGAGCTGCACCAGCCCCCTGGCGAAGGTGGTCTTGCCCGAGCCCGTTGCGCCGGAGATCAGGATGTTGCGGCGGCTCGCCACCGCGCGGCGGAAGAAGCCGGGCCAGTCGCCGGCGTCCCGCAGGGCCGTCAGCTCGGTCTCGTCACGGGAAAGGTCGTGGCTGGCGAGCGCCACGCGGTCGAACAGGCCCTGGCGCGCGAAGGCGTCGAGGTTCGGGGTCGTGGCGGAGGGCTTGCGCACGGTGATCGACGCCTGCGCCGCCGCGGGCGGCAGGACGATCTGACAGCGCTCGCCGCCGGGCAGCACGGTGGAGCAGATCGGGGTCTCGGCCGTGACGTCCTGGACGGTGAAGGCGGCGGCTGCCCGCGCCAGGGTGGCGAGCCAGGCCTCGGTGAGGTCGGGGTTCTCCCGCCATTCCCAGCCGCCGCGGCGCTCCAGCCCCAGCTCGCATGGCCGGTTGATCACCAGTTCGGTGACGTCGTCGGGCGCGAGCGCCGCCTGCAGCGGCGCCAGGTAGTGCTGCAGGACGGCGTGATTCTGGCCCACCGGCTCAGCGCGCCGTGAGGCCGTAGACGCCGGAGAAGTCGAAGTCCTGCGCCACGAAGATGGACACCTCCGAGCCCTGCGCCTTGCGCAGGGAGGGCGGGATGTTGATCGAGTTCTGCAGCGCCACGGCGGCGGCGTCGGACGGCACGCGCGCGGTGTTGCTGGCGCCGCCATTGCCCGCCAGGGCGTAGCTGCCGTCATCGACGATCGACAGCAGCAGGGCGCCCCCGAACCGGTCCCAGAAGTGGGTGTCGAGGTCGCCGTCGAAGCCCGCGCGGCCGAGCGCATCGGCGGCGGGGGACTCCAGCCGGATCGCCACCCCGGCCGGCGTCACCGCCCGTGTCCAGAGCACGAAGAGGCGCTTCTGGCCCTGGCGCAGGCTTGAGCGGTATTCACCCAGCACCCTGGCGCCCTTCTCCAGCAGCACCACGGCCCCGTTATCGGAATAGACGTCGCGGGGGATCACGCAGCTGACGTAGCCGGGCGTCGCGGTGTCCATGGCGGTCTGCAGCAGGCACGGGATCGAACTGCCGGCGACGATGAGGAAGTTGCGGTTCGGCAGCCGGGTGGCGCGTACTTGGCCGATGTTCGAGCCATGCCGCAGCTGGTCGAGCTCGGTGGCCGCCCCGGCGGCGGCCGTCTCGAGTGCGGGCACGGCGCCGGTCGGACCCAGAAGGCCGGTCAGCCCGTCACCCCCACGGCTGTAGGCGATCAGCGGCGCGCCACGGACGGCGGCGAGGTCGGCGCGGGCCTTCGCCGCCGCGTCGGCCGGCGCCGAACCAGGCTGCAGCGCCGGAACCTGGGACGGGTCGATGCCGGACGGCTGGCCTGGGGTGAGGCTGGGCGCGCCGGCGCCGGGCGCGGCCAGGGTCGGCGGCTTGAGCGGCTCGAAGGCCACCACCTGGCGCGCCGGCTGATCGGGCGCCGCGGCGGGCCTGGCCCGCGGCGGATGCATCGTGGCGGCGGCGAAGACGCCACAGCCGGCGACGAGGGCGGCCAGGGCCACGGCCTTGCCGGCGCGGCCGGCCCCGAAGCGGCCGGCGATCGGCGAGATCGTACGGTCCGCGCCCGACAGGGGCACGGCCTGCGGCGCATCGGCGGCTGAGCCGGCGTCGAGATCAGTCATGGTCGGGCGCTCCCTTGTCCGTGCGGATCACATCGCTGGCCGCGGTGCCGGTGCCGGGGTTGCGGCCATAGGGCTCGAAGGCGTCGTTGAAGATGCAGAGCACCTCGCGGCCGCGGCGCAGCCGCAGCTGGCGGGCCACCGCATGCACCACCACATATTCGCCGCGGACATCAAAGGGCACGAGGTTTTCGGCTCCGTCCGCGCCGACCTCGTAGAGGGTCGGCACCGGCTGGCTGGCCGGGAAGCGGAGCACCGTGAAGCGGCCGTTGTCGGAGACTTCCGACGGCTGCAGGCTCGTGGCGCCCTGGACCTCGTAGGCGAGGTTGCGGCGCCCCTCCAGGACGGCGCGGTCGAGCTTCAGGTCGATCACCTTCTTCTCCAGCGCCGCGGTCTCGGCGGAGACGGCCGACGCGGCCTTGGCGGTCTCATCCGCCGGATAGTGGAACCGCAGCCCGAACACCGTGTCGGCGGTCTGGCGGCCGGCCGAGCCGGCGCGGGTCGAAAGTTCGAAGATGTAGGTCCGCGTGGTGGCGCCGCGGCCGGAGGTGACGATCAGGTTGGTGGGACCGCGCGGCGCCTTGGGCTTGACGAAGAGGATGTTCTTCTCCGCCGCAACCTCCCAGCCGGTGGCGTCGCCCAGCGCAACGTGCAGGATGGTCTCGTCGTCGCCGAGCACGATCTGGGTGGCCGTGCGGAAGACGCCGGTGACCTTCACCACTGCCCAGGGATCGTAGTCGACCACCTTGATGCGAGGGTCGGAGGGCCCGGCGCGCGGCGTGTCCAGGGCGTGGGCGGCGGGCGCGGCGCAGATCAGCGCCAGGGCCGCGACCGGGAGCAGCCAGGCCCTCATGGCGCTGCCTCCGGGTCGGCGCGGTAGCTGGTCACCTGGAAGCCGAGCGGATTGCGCAGGCGGTCGGCCTCCGCCATCGGGGCCTTGCTGTAGTGGAAGGCGACCGTGGCGATCCAGTCGCTCTCGGTGACCGCGGCGCCCTGGCGGACTGTACGGTGGAAGCGGACGTCGGCCACCTGCGGGCTGACGAAGCTCACGGCGCGGATCTCGACCTGCGCCTCGCCGGTCGGCCCATAGACCACCTGGGGGCTGGCGGGATTGAGCGGCCGGAAGGCCTGCGCCCAGCGCTCCTGCTCGTCCGGCGTCGACATGATCGACACCTGGCGGAAGTTGGCTTCCGCGGCCGGCGCCAGCCACCCTTCGCGGGCGCGGACATACTGCGCCAGGAAGTGCTTGGTGACCGCCTCGTCGTAGCGCATCGGCGCGCCGGCCTTCAGCGCCGAGACCACGTCCACGGCGCCGGTGCTCCGGTCGACGCGGATCACGTAGGGGACCACCGTTTTCAGCGGGGCGAGCGCGGCCACGGCGCCGACCGCCACCGCCGCCACCAGGCCGGCGAAGCTCGCCACGCCCCAGGCCAGGCGGCGCGACCGCTCGGCGGCGCGCCAGCGATCGGCGTCCCACGATTGGGCTTCGTCGAAATAGACCCGCAGGTCGGCTGGCCCATTCATGCGCCGCACCCTGGTGATGGAGGCGGGGGCGCTTGAGGAGCGGCCGGTACGGTGGGCGTCGCAGACCCGGCGGTGGAGTCATCCAGCACCGAGCCCAGCGGGTTGGCGGGACGGCGATGCCGGCCGTCGCAGACGGGGAGGTGGCTTGCCGATGAGCTCGCGCAGCCGCCGGCCGTCAGGGCGACAATGACAAGGACGGGTATGGCTTTCATGCGCCGCCTCCTCCGGACGGTTGGACGCTGCCGCCCCCCTTCGGCGGGGTGTTTCGCGCCTCCTGCGGCCCCTTCGCCCTGGGCAGAGAGGGGAGCGCCCTGATAGTCGCCGCGTTGGCGAAGTCCGCCAGCCCGACGCTCGCGCCGCCGGCGATGCCGGCCGCGATCGCCGGGGTCTGCAGGAAGAAGATCGAGCCCAGGATGCACAAGGCGACGAAGAGCATGCCGCCCGCCATCGGGTCCTGGCCGTCGATGCCGCTCCATTGCTGGGCGAGCAGCGACAGGATCAGCTGGAAGACGGTGATGATTAGGGCGAAGAGGACGACGTAGTTTACCGCCTGGGAGAGCCAGCCGAAGAAGAAGCGGCGGCTTGCGTCGAAGAGGGCGCAGGCGACGAAGATCGGGCCGAGCGCGACCAGGAGGGCGAGCGCGACCTTGGCGATCATCACCACCCCGAAGCCCAGGCCCGCAGCGATGGCGCCCACCACATAGACCAGCGCCGCCAGGATCCAGGGGCCGAAGTCGATCGGCGTGGCGGTCTTGCTGAGCTTGTCTGCAAGATAGGCGGCGCGCGCGAAGAACTGGTCGAAGGCCGCGCCGACGTCGGGCGCGCCGGCGCCGCTGATCGCCTGGGTGAGCGTGTCCGGCAGGGTATGGAAGAGCGGCGTCGTGACGTAGGTCGAGTAGGCCACCGTCGTGGCCAGCATGTAGATGAAGGCGAGCTTCAGGCTGCGGACCGCGAAGTCCATCATCGGCTCGGAGATCGCGCCCCGCAGGATCGCGAACCCGTAGAGCAGCACATAGAGCACCAGGGCGGCGCGCAAGGGCCCGGACACGACCGCGATCACCGAGGTCGCCCGCTCGTTCAGGAAGGTGTCGAGCTTGCCGTCGATGAAGCTGTAGGCGGGCTCGAAGATCTGGAAGCTGGTGGCCACGGCGCGCCTCAGAAGAGCCTACGTTCGGCGGCCATGCGGGCGTCACGGGCCGCCGCGTTCAGGCCGGTCTGAGCGGCGAGACATTCCTCGCCCCGCGCCGCGCCCGTTGCACAGGCTTTGACGATCTCCGTCGCCTCGCCGGTGTGGGCCTCGAAATAGCTGGCGCTGCGCGCCGCCTGCGTGCAGCCGGCGAGCGCGCAGGCCAGGGCGACCAGGACGATGCGGGCGGTCATTGGAACGCCTGCCGGAAGAGGGCCATGCGGGCGTCCCGCGCGGCGGCGGCCCGTTCACGGTCGCGTTGCACCTGCAGCCGATCCTCGGCGGCCTGGGTCATGGCCAGGCCCTGCAGCCGCATCTGGTCGTTGGCGATCATCGCCTGCTCGGTCAGCGCGCGGGCCTGGAGGTCGAGAACCGCGCGCGCGTCGGGCGCCGCGTCGATGGATTGCTGCAGGGTCTGCAGGCCGGTGAGCCGCTGCTGGCCGCCCGTCGCCACCGCCTGGCCGAGCGCCATGTCCCGCGCCGCCCGCATCCCGGAGGCTTCGAGGTCAGCGGCGAGGGGATCGGCCGCCGGCGGGGTGTAGAGGCGGTTGGCGCCGCGGATCGCCGCGGCCTGGGTCCCGATGGCCCCCAGGCCGGTGAGATCGCCCTGCGCGGCGGCCATCAGGGCCGGCACGCCGGGCAGGAGCTGGCGCAGCGCCGGCGCTTCCAGGCTCTGGGCGATCGCGCCCACGTTGGAGCCCTGGTTGAGGCTCTGCAGGAGCTGTTCACCCTGCTGCACCTGGGTCTCGGCCTGATGGAGCTGGCTGAGCGCCGTCTGCGCCTGCTGGATCAGCTTGGCGTAGCTGGCGGCGTCATAGACCGCCATCTGGGCCTGCGCTGTCGATGCGGTGAGCGACAGGAGGGCGAGACCGGTCAGAAGCCGGGCGCGCAGGGTCATGGGAGCAGCCTCCGTTCGCGATGGAAGGGTTCGAGCCAGTCGGCAGGATCGTCGCCGACGCGGGCGCGGATCCGGTCGAGCAGATCGACGGTCTCGGTGCGGCCGGAGAGGATCGCCAGCTCGTCGTCCAGCCCGTCGAGGTTGAGCTCCGCGACCACCGAGTTCAGCCCCTGCTTGATCAGGAACTGGCGGGACTCCGGGGCGAGCTCCTCGCGCACCAGGACGAACTCCCGGCGGGTGAGGCCGAAGCCCTCCACATAGTCCCGCTCCGCCGCGTGGGCGTTGGGCAGGAAGATCTTGGTGACGCACTGCTCCAGGATCGTGTGCGCGATCGGCGAGCGCAGGACGTCGGCCGGCGACTGGGTGCCGAACACCATGAAGGCGTTTTGCTTGCGGTAGGTCTTCAGCCCGTCCTGGGCGAGACCCCGGAAGGCCTCGTCGCCCAGCGCCTTCCAGAACTCGTCGATGTCGACGACCAGGCGGCGGCCGTCGACCAGGGCCGCCAGGCGATGGAAGAGGTAGAGCATCATCGGCGTGCGGACTTCGGGGTTGTCCAGAACATGGGTCATGTCGAAGCCGAGGAACCGGGCGTCGAGGCTCAGCGCGTCGGCCTGGTTGTCGAGCACCCAGCCCAGCGGACCGGGCCCGCACCAGCGCTCGAGCCTGGCGCCGATCCCGGAGCCATCACGCTGCCCGAGCAGGGCGCGCAGCGATGAGAGCGAGCGTTGCGCCGGCGGCAGGGGCGCGAGCGCCAGGACTGCCTCGTCGATCGCCCGCGCCTCGGCGGGCGTCAGGCCCGCGGGCCCCGCGCCGACCAGCTGGCGGACCAGCACGCCCAGGAACGTCCGGTCGCCGGGGGTGAAGGCCAGCGCCTTGAAGGGCGCGAAGCCCGTGGGCTCGCCGTTGCGAAGCGTGAGGTAGGTCCCGCCGCTGGCGCGCACGAAGAGCTCCGCCCCGCGGTCCTTGTCGATGAACACCAACTGCGGCTGGGCCTTCTCCAGCTGCCCCAGCATGAAGTTCTGGATGACGGTCTTGCCGGCGCCGGACGGCCCGCAGATGAAGGTGTGGCCCACGTCGCCCATGTGGAAATTGAAGTGGAAGGGGGAGCCGGCCGAGGTGCGCAGCAGCGCCACAGCCGGACCCCAGTGGTTGCCGGCGGCGCGCCCGGTGGGATGGGTGTGGAAGGGCGCCATCGCGGCGAAATTGCGCGAGGTGATCGCCGCGGGCCGAACCCGGCGCGCGAAATTGCCGGGGAACTGCGACCAGAAGGCCGCTTCGAGCGCCAGGTCCTCGCGCGCGGTGACCAGGCCGGAGTCCGCCAGCAGCGCGCGGGCCTGGGAGAGGTTGGCCGCGAGGCTGCGCGGGTCCTCGCCATGGACCAGGATCGAGGCCTGGTGATCGCCCATGACGAAGCGGTTCGAGATCAGGTCGTCGAGGGCATCGCTCAGGCCGGCGATCTGGGTGGCCGCGCGGTCGCGGGCCGAGACCATCTGGTTCTGCTTGCGCTCCATCACCACCCGCGCGGCCGCCTTCGACAGGAAGGCGAAGGACTGGCTGGCGACCAGCGGGAAGCGGGCCGAGAGCAGCCCGTTCCACAGCCCCGGCCGCGTCGTGGCGGGATATTCCTTCACCCCGAACATACCCGCGAACCGCGCCTCGGCCACGTCGCGGATCTCCAGGGCCTCGCGGCCGAAGATGACGCGGGCCGTGTGGACGGCGGACCCCAGATGGCCCCGCACCAGCGGCACGGGCTCCGTGCGGCCGGTCAGCAGCAGGCGCATCAGGCCCATCGGCTCGGAGAACCACACGCCTTGGCGCTGACAGGTTTCCAGCGGGCGTGGGCCGTAGCGGGCGAGGTACTGGACAAGATCGCGCCCGGCATCCTCCAGACGCTGGACCCGCTCGGCCTCCGCCTCGCCCGCCGCGCGCCCGCCGCGCAGGCGGCCCACCCAGGCCCCGGCGCGATCGGCGCGGTCGCGGCCGGGATGCAGGACCAGGGTCACATAGAGGTCGTTGACGAACATGCGGCCGCGGCCGAGGCGGGCGCGGTATTTCGCGTCCAGGTCCGCGGCGAAGGCCGAGCGGAATTCGCCGGGCGGATAGCCCGTATGTTCGCGGCGGACCAGGTGATGCCAGATCGCCAGCCGGTCGTCGGCGAGATTGCGCCAGGCGTTGTTGAGCCTGGCGTGCCAGTCGTTGAGGTCGGCGACATCGGCGGTCTCGAAGCTCGCGCCGTCGAGCTGCACGCAGAGCATCAGCGCCTGGCTGTCGAGGGCGACCACCCGCTCGGTGACATGGCGCGCATAGGGCAGGTGCAGCCGGGCGTCGCCCTCGCGGGCGAGCACGCCGCGGCCGGGCGCAGAGAGGAGAGCCTCAGCCACGCAGCACCGCCTCGGCGTTGCGGCGCGGGCGCAGCGGCAGAGGCGTCGCCGAACTGCCGCCCCACAGGCCGGCGTTGCGGGACCGGCCCTTGGTCTCCACGAACTGCCAGAGCACCCGGAAGGCGTTGGGGTCGTGCCTGCAGACGGCCCGGAAGACCAGGTGCACGGCCGGCGCGATCAGCAGGTAGCGCGGCGAATTGGCGGCCAGGAAGATCGTCGCCGACAGGATGACGTTGAGGCCCATCGCCTCCATCGGCACGCCCAGGACCGTCGCGGGCCGGGTGCAGGCCAGGAACAGCGGGTCCTCCGTCAGCCGGGGTTCGGGCGACGCCGTCACGATCAGCCTCCCGACCCGCTGCCTACCACCTGGTCGACGATGGCGGCGGCGCTGAAGATCACGATGATGCCGAGGATGACGGTGCCGGCGCGCCGCAGGTCCAGGTGACCGAACATCGTCGCGATGCCCGTGACGATCACCGCGATGATCGCCAGGCCGCGGACCACATTGTTGGTCAGGATGCCGATGATGTTCTGGATGAAGGTCCCGATGTTGCCGCCGGCCGCGGTGCTGGTCTGCGCCAGGGCCGGGGAGGCGGCCATGGCCAGCGCCACGGCGCCCAGGGCCATCGCGGCAGCCAGGCGTGTAGAGGGGCGCAGAGTCATGGTGCGGCTCCTTGGGCGGACGACATCGGGGTGACGAAGGACGGCGCGCCCAGGTCGCCGAAGGCGTCCCAGGCTGGCGGGCTTGCGGCGGCCGGCCGAGCAGCCGGCGCGGGCGCCGGAGCCTCGCGGCCGGCGGCGGCGACCACCCGCGCGACGTATCCGTTGCGGAAGCCGCGGGCCTGATCGCCGGTGTTGTAGACGGAGAGCGCCAGCCGCAGGGCGGCCTGCGGATCGGCAGAGTCGCGGCGGGCCGAGGCGTAGGCCTCGTGGAGCAGCACCGCGCCGGCCGCCAGGCTGCGACAGGGGTCGAAGGCGCTTTCGACGGTCAGGCCGAGCCTTGCGAGGTTGCTGCTGTTGATCTGGGCGAGGCCGAGGTCGAGGCTGGCGCCGGCCGCGAGCAGCGCCCTGGTGCGCTCCACCGCCTCGGCCAGGGACTGGGGCCTTAGCGCCGAGGCCTGGGCGCCGTTCACCTCGAGGGCCAGCGGGTCCAGGCCGCTCTCCGCCCTGGCGAGCGCGAGCAGGGTCTCGGGCGCGACGCCCGGCGCACAGTGCAGCGCCAGAGCAAGGACGGTGGCGGCGCCCAGGATCATCGGGGACTCCGCTGGAGGCGGGGGGCAGGGCGAGGCTTCGGCATGCCGCGGATTGTTCCCGCCGATCCCCGGAACGGCGACGCGTAGACCTACGGGCGGCGGCCCGTAGGTCTACGGATTGCCCGGAGCGGCGCTTTGCCGGGTGGGAAATTCAGGGTGTTCCGTGGGCAACCCGCAAGATCATTGCGGGTAATCACTCAGCATCTTGCGCGACAGAGCCGCGGAAATCGGAGTCTGGAACGCTCCGTTATATTTGGATATTTAGCCGCGTATCAGTAACGCGGTGACCGGGGGCGCGCCACCAGGACGAGGGTGATCTGGAATGGAGTTCCCGTCGAACATCGCGCAGCGTGTGAACGCCGCTGAAGGCCGCCGGCGTCTCGGCGAGCGTCAGGTCGAATGTCTCTATTGGGCGCAGGAGGGCAAGAGCGCCGGCGACATCGGACAGATCCTCGGCATCTCCGGTCGGACGGTGGACTACCACATCGCCAAGGCCTGCGCGGCCCTGGGCGTCAGAACGCGGATGCAGGCCGTGGTTCGGGCCCGCGACCTTGGCCTCCTGCCAGCCTTCAACAGAGCATCCGCGCCGGGCCGGCCAGCAGGCTGACGGCCGTGGGCCGCGCCCTGAGCCCTCCGAACCGGGCGGTGTCGCGCTCGGAGACCACCGCCGCCGGCGCCAGTCACTGGCGCCGCGGCCCATCCGGATTTGGGGACCCGGCCCGCAATATCGTTGCGGGCCGGGTGCGGGCTTCTTGCGGGTCAGCATTCGAATTGGCGTTTCCCGGGACGATCCGGCCGCAATCTTGCGGCCTCCGGCTTGATCAGCCGGCGGATGATGTAGAGGATTGCGACAAGCGTAGGTTGAGTTGAAGAGTACGATGGGCGGGCCGAGCCGTGACACCCTGAATCGACGGGCGTGGCGTTCCCAGTCGCTGAAGGCGATCCGCCGGCTTCGTGATCGGCGGCTGGTCGACGTCGCGGCGGACATGGGCATGAAGCCGCGAACCTACGAGTATTTCGAGTCCGGCCGCGGGCCGCTCAATGTCGACCGGATTCATCAGTTCGCCGACGTCCTCGACGCCGACCCCTACGCCATCCTGATGGCGATCGAGATCGGATCGCCGGCCTTTGCGGTCCGCTGTGCGGGCAACAAGATGATCACCGGCCTCACCATCGCGATGCTCGAACTGGATGCGATGGCCGGAGACGATATCGCGCAGCTCGATCCGAACCTCCTGATGAAGGTTTTCAGCCAGATGTGCGACAGCCTCGCGGATCAGGCGCGGGAGCGCAGGGCGATCGCGGAGCGTTGGAAGGCCAGCCGGAATCCGGGCTCGGCCGGCGATGAAGGAGGCTGATCCATGGCGATCGGCGAGGACGATGCACAAGGGACCCTTTGGGAACGTTCGGCTGATCCGCTTTAGAAACGACGGCCACGCCCGCTTCTAGCGCCTTGCAGACTTGGAGGAGCTCCGCCGCTCCGCGCGATTATGCGGGTGCGGTCAACACCTGCGGGTTCGCCTTTAGCGTGCGGGCGGCGCAGCCCAGATGCAGGCAAAGGCGACTGGCGTATTGCCACTCGATCGCGTCACGTCCAGCGTCGGTGAACTGGAGGGAGCCAGTTTCCACGATCACGAATCCCTCGCGTTCGGCCTCATTCATCAGCCGCGCAACATGGACACGTGAAACCTTGAAGCGACGCGACGTCTCCGCCGGCGAGAAGGGTAGGTTTCCTGTCGGCGGAAAGGTCTTCGCCCTGGCCACAAGGTCGTGAAGGATCTGGATGCCGGCCAGCGGATGCAGGAAGACACGATACCAGGCCGCGAAAGTGGCGGTCTGCCGGTTGCCGACCACGAAGGCGTCGCCCTGCTCAATCACAAGACTGTCCATGACCCCCGACGTCGCGAGGTTACTCAGCAGGAGTTCGACGGTTGGCTCGACGACACGGATCGCGTCCAGCAGGCTCGCCTCATGCCGCCTGTAGGACGCCAGGAACTTTCCGGTCAGGCTAAAGGATGCGGGCCGTTTGGCGGCGTGGGCGGGATCGAGCTCCAGGCTTCCGAGATGATGCATGTAGCTGAGCAGCGCTCTCGCGCGGCCCGGACTGACGAGGCCGAAGCTGGCGATGAACGCCTTCAGGCGCGGCAGGGTCACACGACCGGATGCGTGCAGATAGACTGCGCTCAGGGCGGCGACATTGTGCCCTGCGTCCCTGAGCATGGCGTTTAGCGACGCGTCTTCATCGGCATCGCGCAGAAGGACGGCTGACTGACACGTCGCCGGTCTCCGGATCGGCGGCGGCGTCGTGACTTGCGGGATCCCGCTTCCAGACTAAACCCCAGTTTCCGCTAACCCTCTGTGGACACCGATGCCGGCATCCTTTTTCTGGACCTGATCCAACGGCTAGCACCGCCCCGTTGCTGACATCGCAAGTTCTCTGGGCTAGTCGATCCCATATGCCGATCCGAGCGCGCGAGACCCTCCTTCTCGACCTGGACGGGACTCTGGTCGATCCGGCGGTGGGGATCATCGGGTGCTATCGCCACGCGCTGTCCGAGCTCGGCATCCGCGTTCGGGATGAGGAAGACCTGCGCTGGGTCATCGGTCCGCCGATGCGCCAGACCTTCGCCGGTCTGCTTTCGGGACGCGCCGATCCGGAGGCGGCCGTGCAGCTGTATAGGCAGCGCTATGCCGAATGGGGCATCTACCAAGCGGCGGTCTACGAAGGCGTCGAACAGGCGCTTGTCGAACATGCTCGTCGGGGGACGCGCCTCATCCTGTGCACGGCGAAGCCGCGGGTGTTCGCCGTCCGAGTTGTCAATCACTTCGGTCTGTCGTCTCATCTTGCTGCCGTCTACGGACCC
>DASRRU010000263.1:0-20590 GCA_035656795.1 Phenylobacterium sp.
CGCGCGCCGAGCGCCGGTGACGCCGTCCCGGCGCCGCAGACCGTCGGCGACGCAGCCTTCCGCCTGCGCCTGTCCGCCCGGCGGCGCGAGGCGCGGCTGATCGCGGTGGAGGCCGAGGACCACTACCTGCGCGTCCACACCGACGCGGGCGCCGAGCTGGTCAGCGCCCGTTTCGCCGACGCCCTGGCCGAGCTGGACGGCGCGGCCGGCTTCCAGGTCCACCGGTCCTGGTGGGCCGCAGCGGACGCCATCGAAGGCGTGCGCTGGCGGCGCGGCCGCGGCGAGCTGCGCCTGACCGGCGGCCTCACCGCGCCGGTCAGCCGCACCTACGCCGCCAGGCTGAAGGCCGCCGGCTGGTTCTGATCAGGCCTGGGTGGCGATCCACTCAGACACGTGACGCTGCAGCACCGTGAGCGGCATGGCCCCGGAGAGCAGCACCGCGTCGTGGTAGGCCTTCAGGTCGAACTTCGGACCCAGCTTGGCCTTGGCCTCGTCGCGCACCTTCACCCAGACGGTGTGGCCGACCTTGTAGCTGTTGGCCTGGCCGGGACCGGCGAAGTAGCGCTCCACCTCGCGCTGGGCGCGGGTCTTGGTGTTGCCGATGGTGTCGACCATGTATTGGGTCGCCTGCTCGCGGCTCCAGCGCTTGGCGTGGATGCCGGTGTCGGTGACCAGGCGCGCGGCGCGGAACAGCAGCGACTGCAGGTAACCCGCCTCGCCCAGCGGGTCGAAGTCGTTGGCCCCCAGCTCCTGCGCCAGTTGTTCGGCGTAGAGCGCCCAGCCTTCGGTGAAGGCCGAGAAGCCGCCGCCGGTGCGCCGGATGATCGGCATCTGGGTCGATTCCTGCGACAGCGCGATCTGCAGGTGGTGGCCGGGGATCGTCTCGTGGTGGGCCAGCGTCCACAGATTGTAGCGCGGCCAGTCGGACGTCTCTTTCAGGTTGATGTTGAAGGCCGCCGGCCGCGACCCGTCCAGGGAGGCCGAGTTGTAGTAGCCGTTGGCGGCGCCGTCCTGGATGAACACCGGCACCCGGCGCACCTCGACCTTGGCCTTTGGCAGGGTGCGGAAGGCGTTGGGAAGCAGCTTGTAGACCTCGACGATGTGCTCGTTGAGCAGCTTCAGGATCTGAGCGCGGCCTTCGTCGGTGTTGGCGAACACCTGGTCGGGCCGATTGTTCAGCGTCACCAGCCGCGCGCCTACCGTGCCCTGGGTCAGGCCCTGCTTCCTAAGGATGGCGTCGAGGCGTGAACCGATCTCGGCCACCTGGTCGCGGCCCAACTGGTGGACCTGTTCGGGCGTGTAGTCGGTGGTGGTCGAGGCCTTCACGGCGTCGGCGTAGTACTCCTGGCCGTTGGGCAGCGCCCAGGCGCCTGAGTCCGGCTTGGCCTTGGCCTTCAGTGCGGACATGGCGGCGATCTGGCGGTCGAGCGCCGGGAACACCTCGGCCTCGACGATCCTGGTCGCGCGGCCTTCCCAGTCGCCGGTCAGGTTGGCGGCCTTCGCCTTCTTGACGATGGAGGCCACCAGGATGGTCTTGCCGGCCGGCTGGTCGCGCAGCGCCTTCATCTGGCCGACCGACAGGTCGCAGATGAACGCCGGCGGGATCGCGCCCAGGGCTACGTCATGACGCTGGCGGTCCAGGTCCTGGTCCATCACGCGGGCGAAGGCGTTGAGGCGCGAAAGGTAGGCCTCGGCGTCGTCGGCGTTGGCCACCTTGTGGGCGCTGTCGAGGAAGTCCGGGATCTCCTGGTAGGAGCCCGACTGCTGGCTGATGACGTAGGGCCGGTAGTTGCCGCCGGTGTCGCCGAACTTCCATTTGTCGCCGCTGCGGACCGACTGTTCCTGGCCGTAGAGCACGACGTCGAGGTCGACCTTCGAGGCCGCCGACAGCTTGGACCTGTCGATAGTCTGCAGCTGCTTCATCCGCCCGCGGGTGCGCTCCAGGCGTTGGGCGCGGGCTTGCAGCGAGTTGTCGTCGAGCTGTGATTTCAGGGCCGCGCGCTTGCCCTTGTCGAGACCGAGCGAGGTGGCGCGCCTGGGGCTTTCGTCAACCTGGGTCTCGAACATCTGGTCGAGCATGGCCCGCAGCCGGGTGTCCTCCGAGCCGGTCTGGGCCAGAGCCGGCGCGGCGCTCAGCAACGCCGCCCCCGCCGAAGTGGCAAGGAAGCTGCGGCGATCGAATTGGTCCATTTTTACAATCCCCCGAGAGACAATACTAAGATTATGGATCAAGCCTTGTGGGCGGCGATATAGCCGTCGACGACGTTGCCCAGCACGGTCAGCGGCATGGAGCCGGCGGCGAGCAGGGTGTCGTGGAACTGGCGGATGTCGAAGCGCGGGCCCAGCGCCGCCCTGGCCTTTTCGCGCAGCCGCAGAATGGTGATCTTGCCCACCATGTAGCTGCAGGCCTGGCCTGGGCTGCAGGCGTAGCGTTCGATCTCCTGGCCGGCATAGGCGGGCGGGTCGCCCTCGATGCCGGTGAGCGTCTCCACCGCCTTCTCGCGGCTCCAGCGCATGGCGTGGATGCCGGTGTCGACCACCAGCCGGCCGGAGCGCAGCAGGGCGTCGTGGATGTAGCCCAGCTCCCACGCCGGCTCATCCTTGTAGAAGCCCATCTCCTGGGCCAGCTGCTCGGAATAGAGCGCCCAGCCCTCGATGTAGGCGCCGAAGCCCTGCACCTTGCGGATCAGCGGCAGCTCGGCCTGTTGGGCGAGCGTGATCTGCAGGTGGTGGCCGGGGATGCCTTCGTGGAAGGTGGTCGTCGGCATGTCCCAGAACGGGGCCTCGCCGGTGTCCCGCAGGTTCAGCCAGTAGATCCCGGGCCGCGTGCCGTCGAGGCTGCCGCCGGTGTAATGGGTCGAGGCGCCAGCCTCGGTGCTGGCCGGGATGCGGCGGATTTCCAGCGGCGTCTTCGGCAGGACCCCGAAGTAGTCCGGCAGTCGGGCCTGCATGCGCTGGACCAGCTGGTTGAGGTCGGCGATCTCCTTGGCCTTCCCCACATCGGTGTTCGGATAGAGGTACTTGGGGTCCTTGTAGAGCGCCGCATAGCGCTCCCCGACCGTGCCCTTGGTCATGCCGATCCTGGCGAACAGCACCTCGGCGCGGGCGGAGAGCTCGCGGGTCACGTCGAGGCCGGTCTTGTGCACCTCGGCGGGCGTCATGGTGGTGGTGGTCCGCGCCTGCAGGGCCGCGGCGTAGTAGGCCTCGCCGTCCGGCAGGCGCCAGACGCCGGCGTCGTGCACGGCCTTGGGCTGCAGGCCCTGCAGCAGCGCCATCTGTCGCTCCAGCGCCGGGAGCACCTTGGCCTCGTAGACGGCCGTCGCCTGGGCCCGCCAGTCGCCGTCGATGCCCTTGGCCTTGGCCCGGTCGGCCAGCGAATTGACCAGCGTCGAGGCAGCCGCCGGGGCGTGCAGCACCTGCATCTGCTTCAACGCCTGGGCGATGGCGAAGTCCGGCGGGACCACGCCCAGGCCCACGTCGCGGCGCACGCGCTCGCACTCCTGGTCCATGACCCGGGCCAATTCGCCCAGGCGCGAGACATAGGCCTCGCAGTCGGCGCGGACCTCGATGGTGTGCTGGCTGTCCAGGAAGTCAGGGGCGCTGGCATAGGCGCCGTTCAACTGGCTCAGCACATAGGGCGAGCCGGCGCCCTCATGGCCGTAGACGAAGCGCTTGTTGGCCCTGTCGGTGGTTTCCAGCTCATAGACCACGCAATCGTAATTCACCGCCGCCATGCCGGAGAGCGCCTTGCGGTCGATGGCGCGGAAGCGGGTGAGGTTCTCGGCGGTCTCGCGCCGCGAGCGATCCAGTTCGGCGATCGAGGCGTCGTGCAGCTTGAACTTCGGAGGCTTGCCGCCGGCGTCGAGGCCGAGCGCGGTCGACAGTTCCGGCTCCTCCGCCAGGGCCTGGGCGAAGAGGTCGGCCAGCGCCTTGTTCAGTTGCGCCTCGGGTCCGGCGGGCTGGGCATGGGCGCCGGCGGCAAGGCCCAGGGTGGCGCCTGCCGAAAGCAGGACGTGGCGACGGCTCAGCAAGGCTTCGTCTCCTAGTTACCTTTGTTACAGTCAGGCTTAAGGTCGGTCGCCGTAGAACGGCAAGCCGGCATCGCCGCTGAACGAACTTTCTGGCTGGAGACCTATCCCGACCATGCGTCTCACGGATGTCATCTATCGCGGCCAAGGTCGCGTGAGAATGCCCATGCGCCCCCATCTGTCGCTCGCCGTCGGGCTGTTCGCCGGACTTGCCGCAAATTTGGCCACCGCCGCTCCGGGCGCCATCCTGCCCACCGGCCAACGGCTGACGCCGGAGGTGGCGCGAGGCGCGATCTTCCAGGGCCTGAACCCCGACCTGCCCGAACTGCCTGCGTTCACGGCCGGCCAGGCTTCAGCGGTGGCCTTGTCGCCTGACCGGCGCACCCTGCTGATCCTGACCAGCGGCTACAACCGCAACGCCGGCGCGGACGGCAAGCAGGTCCCCGCGCTCAGCAACGAATATGTCTTCGTGTTCGACGTCTCGGGCGCCGCGCCGGTGAAGCGCCAGGTGCTGCGGATCCCGAACACCTTCCTCGGCATCGCCTGGGCGCCCTCGGGCGAGCGGTTCTACGTCTCCGCCGGGGTCGACGACGCGGTGCTGGAGTATCAGGCCGGCGCAAAGGGCTATCAGCCCGCCCGCAGCTTCCCGCTGGGCCACGCGGCCGGGCTTGGCGTCAAGGTGAAACCCGAGGCCGCCGGTATCGCCGTCAGCCCGGACGGCCGCTTCCTGCTGGCCGCCAACCTGCAGAACGATTCGGTGAGCCTCATCGACCTCGCGAGCGGCCGGTTGGTGACCGAACGCGATCTGCGCCCCGGCAAGAACGATCCCGCGCGCCATGGCCAACCGGGCGGCGGTTTCCCGCGCGCCATAGCCTGGACGGGGCCGCGCCAGGCCTTCGTGACCTCCGAGCGGGATCGCGAGATCGTGGGCCTTGAAGTCCGCGGTTCCGCGCTCACCGTCACCCGGCGCATCCGCACCACCGGCCAGCCGGACGCCCTGCTCGCCGCCCCGGACGGGCGTCGGCTCTACGCGGCCCTCGGCAACACCGACGGGGTCGCCGCCATCGACCCGGCCAGCGGCCGCATCCTGTCGCGCACCCCCACCGTCGCCACGGCGGCGCTGATGGCCGGCAAGCGCTTTGAGGGCGGCGCCAACAGCAACGCCCTGGCCCTGTCGCCCGACGGCCGCCGGCTCTACGTCTCGAACGGCGGCGAGAACGCCGTGGCCGTGGTCTCTCTCGGCGCCGGCAAGACCGCCTCGCGGGTGGTCGGCCTGATCCCAACCGGCTGGTATCCCACCGGCGTCGCCGCGGCCGGCGGGCGGCTCTACGTGGTCAACGGCAAGTCCGATCCGGGCCCCAATCCGGGCTGGTGCCGCAACACCCTCAGCATCGATCCCAAGGACTCCGCGGCCTGTCGGGCCACCAACTCCTATGGCTGGCAGCTCGAGAAGGCCGGGTTCCTCGCCCTGCCCGCGCCGGACGGCGCCGAACTGAAGCGGCTGACCCGTCAGGTGGCGGTCAATGTCGGCTTCTCGCCCGACCCCGCCGCCGCCCAGGACGCGGCGCTGATGGCCGCCGTGCGGGCGCACATCAAGCACGTCATCTTCATCGTCAAAGAGAACCGCACCTACGACCAGATCCTGGGCGATCTCGAGGTCGGCGACGGCGATCCGAAACTGGCGATCTTCCCGCGGGCCATGACTCCCAACCAGCACGCGATCGCGCGCCAGTTCGTGACCCTCGACCACCTGCTGGCTTCCGGCGAGAGCTCCAACACCGGCTGGAACTGGACCACGGCGGCGCGGACCAACGACTTCACCGAGCGCGAGGCGCCGGTGAACTACGCCAAGCGCGGGCTGCAGTACGACCAGGAAGGCGAGAACCGCAACGTCAACGTCGGCATCGCCGATCCGAAGGCGCGCAAGGCCGCCAAGGCGGCGACGCCTGACGACGACGACATCCTGCCCGGTTCCGCCGACGTCGCCGCCCTCGACGGTCCCGACGGCGAGGAGGGCCAGGGCTACGTCTGGAACGCCGCGCTGCGCAAAGGCCTGAGCGTCCGCAACTATGGCTTCTACGGCGACCTCTCGCGCTACGATGAGGACGCGGTCGACCGCATTCCGCCGGAGCGGGACCCCTACGCCAAGCGGCTGCCGGTGTTCATCGCCACCAAGCCCGAGCTGGCAAAGGTCTCCGACGTCTATTTTCGCGGCTTCGACCAGGGCTTCCCGGACTATTGGCGCGTGCAGGAATGGAAGCGGGAGTTCCGCGGCTATGAAGCCAAGGGGACCTTGCCCAACCTGACCCTGCTGCGCCTGCCCCACGACCACACCGGCAATTTCGGCAAGGGCGTCGACCACGTCGACACCGTCGAGACCGAACAGGCCGATAACGACTATGCCGTCGGCCTGGTCGTGCAGACCCTCGCGGAGAGCCGGTTCGCCAGGGACACCCTGATCTTCGTCATCGAGGACGACGCCCAGGACGGGCCCGACCATGTCAGCTCCCGGCGCACCCTGGCCCTGGTGGCCGGCCCCTATGTGCGCCAGCACGCGGTGCTCTCGCAGCCCTACACGACGGTCAACTTCGTCCGCACCATCGAGGCTGTGCTGGACCTGAAGCCGATGGCCATGAACGACGCCCTGGCCCGGCCGATGACCGAGCTCTTCGACCTGAAGCAAGCCTCATGGAGCTTCCGCGCCGAGGTCCCCGCGGCGTTGCGCACCACCAGCCTGCCCCTGCCCGGCAAGAGCGCCGACGCCGGCGACCTCGGTCTCTGCCGACCCCTGCGCAGCGCCCAGTACTGGGCGGACGCCATGGCCGGCCTGAACTTCGCGGTCGAGGACCACCTCGACACGCCGCGGTTCAACCAGGTCCTGTGGACCGGCATGACCGGCCAGACGCGCGTGCCGACCCCCACCGGAGAAGACCTGAGCGCCGGGCGCGCCGCGCGCCTGGCGGCTGCGGCCTGCCGCTGAGCGCGGCCCCCGCGGAAAAAATCCAGGCTGCGGCGCAGCGCCCGGTGAGCTATGCCGGGCCCTCAATTGTCTGGGGGTATGCCGTTCCATGTCCGCCGCTCGTTCAGCGACCGTCGTTCTTTTCGCTTTCGCCGCCCTAGGCCTCGGCGCCGCCGCGCCCAAGCCTGATCCGGCGGACGCCGCCGTCCAGAAGATCGTGGCTAGCCCCGCCTTCAAGACCGCCGTCGCGACCCTCGACCGCGAGCACGATCGCACCGTCGCCGACATCGTCACCCTGACCGAGATCCCCGCGCCGCCCTTCAAGGAAGCCGCCAAGGGCAAGGCCTTCATGGCCATGCTGAAGGCCGAGGGGCTGAGCGACGTGGAGATGGACCCGGAGGGCAACGTCATGGGCCTGCGCCGCGGGACCGGCCCGGCCGGCGGCCCGGTGGTGGTGCTGGCCGCCCACCAGGACACCGTCTTCCCGGAAGGGACCGCCGTGAAGGTCCGCCGCGAGGGGACCAAACTCAGCGCGCCAGGCGTCGGCGACGACAGCCGCAGCCTGGCGGTGGTGCTGGCCTATATCCGCGCGCTCGACGCCGCCAAGATCAGCACCAAGACCGACATCCTGTTCGTCGGCGACGTGGGCGAGGAAGGCCCCGGCGACCTGCGCGGCATGCGCTATCTGTTCGGCAAGGGGAAGTACAAGGACCGCATCAAGGCCTTCTTCTCCATGGACGGGCTCGAGGCTTCGCGAGTGACCTATGGCGCAGTGGGTTCGCGTCGCTACCGGGTGGCCTTCCACGGTCCGGGCGGCCACAGCTTCGGCGCCTTCGGCATCGTCAACCCGATGGCCGCCATGGGCCGCGCGGTCGACCAGCTCTACGAGGTCAAGGTCCCGACCACGCCCAAGACCACCTTCGCGGCCAGCGTCGTGAGCGGCGGAGTCAGCGTCAACTCGATCCCGGCTGACGTGACCCTGGAGGTCGACATGCGCTCGGAGAGCAAGGAGGAGTTGGCCAAGCTCGACGCCAGGTTCCTGGCCATCCTGAAGGCGGCCGAAGCGCACGAGAACGCCGCCCGAGACACCCGCTTCGGCAAGATCACCGTGACGCCCAAGCTGATCGGCGAGCGGCCCACCGGGTCGACCAGCCAGGACGCCCAGATCGTCAAGACCACCGCCGCCGCCGTGCGCGCCCTCGGCTACACCCCGGACCTGGGCGCCAGCTCCACCGATTCCAACATCCCGATCAGCCTGGGCATCCCGGCGGTGACCATCGGCTCGGGCGGGACCGGCGGGCGGGCGCACGCCCTGGACGAATGGATCGACGTCGCCAAGCCCGAGAGCGTGCGCGGCATGAGCGTCGGGCTGGCCGCCCTGCTCGCGACGGCCGGCGTCTGACGCGTGGCGCCCGTCGCCGTCATCGGGGCCGGACCCGCCGGCCTGATGGCGGCGCAGGTGCTGGCGCGGGGCGGCGCCAGCGTCACGGTCTACGACCGCATGCCCTCGGCGGGGCGCAAGTTGCTGATGGCCGGGCGCGGCGGGCTGAACCTCACCCATTCCGAGCCGCTTGAGGCCTTCCTGCCCCGCTATGGCGAGGCGGCCGGGCGGCTCGGCCCGCTGGTCGAGGCCTTCCCGCCCCAGGCGCTGATCGACTGGGCCGAGGCGCTGGGCCAGGCAACCTTCGTAGGGTCGTCGGGCCGAGTATTCCCCAAGGCCCTGAAGGCCTCTCCCCTGCTGCGGGCCTGGCTCGCGCGGCTGCGGGAGCTGGGCGTCGAAATCCGCCCGCGCCACGACTGGACGGGTTGGGACGCCGACGGCGCCCTTAGCTTCCGGACGCCCGGGGGCGACGTCACCCTAAGGCCCGACGCCACGATCCTCGCACTCGGCGGGGCGAGTTGGCCGAAGCTGGGCTCGACCGGCGACTGGGCGGGCGTGTTGGCGCAGGCGGGCGTGGCCGTCAGTCCGCTGAAAGCCGCCAACGCCGGCTTCGACGTGGCCTGGAGCAAGATCGTCCGCGACCGCTTCGCAGGCGAGCCGCTGAAGGGCGTGGCGCTGACCTTCGGCCGCGTGCGGGTGCGGGGCGAGGCGATGGTCACCCGCCATGGCCTGGAGGGCGGCGCGGTCTATGCGTTGTCGGCCGCCCTGCGCGACGCCATCCAGGCCCAGGGCTCGGCGAAGCTCTGGATCGACCTGCGGCCAGACGCCCGGGCCGAAGAGCTGGCGGCCAAGCTGGCCCAGCAGCCCGCCCATCAAAGCGCCGCCAATCGCCTGCGCAAGGCGCTTCACCTGACCCCGCTGGAGACCAACATCCTGCGCGAAGCGCACGGCAAGGATCTGGCGTCCGACCCGGCGGCCCTGGCCCAGGCGATCAAGGGCGCGCCTCTGACTCTGACAGCCACGCGCCCCATCGAGCGCGCCATTTCCACCGCCGGCGGTGTCGCGTTCGAGGCGGTGGACCAGGACCTGATGCTCACCGCTCGGCCCGGCGTCTTCGTGGCCGGCGAGATGCTGGACTGGGAGGCGCCGACCGGCGGCTACCTGCTGCAGGCGAGCTTCGCCACCGGCGCGGCGGCGGCGCGCGGCGTGCTCCACAGGCTGGAAAAGGGCGTGGTACAATAGGGGTTGAGAGGGCCGCTGCGATGGACAAGCCGACCGCCAGTTTCGATGCCGACGCCCACGCGGGACGGATCGGCGAGCAGGGCTTCACTATCATCGCCGACTTCATGGGCCCCGACGCCCTCGCCGAGTTCCGCACCCAACTCGCCCCCTTCCTCGGCAGCCACCGCGGCCGCAACGATTTCGAGGGCTTCGAGACCGAGCGGGTCTACACCCTGGTGGCCCGCGCCAAGGTGTTCGAGGACCTGGCCACCGAGCCGCGGCTCATGGCCCTGCTCAGCCGTTTCCTTGAGGGCGCGTTCCTGCTCTCGGCCACCCACGCCATCAACCTGATGCCTGGCGAGACGGCGCAGTCGATCCACACCGACGACGGCTTCTACCGCCAGCCGCGGGCAAGCCCGGCGGTCGGCTATTCCCTGATCGGAGCCATCGACGCCTTCACCGCCGCCAATGGCGCCACCGAGGTAATCCCCGGCAGCCACCTCTGGAGCGAGGACGAAATCGCGCGGCGTCGCGCCGAGCCGGGCGGCCTGGAGAAATACCTGGTCCCGATGGAGATCCCCGCGGGCGCGGCCTTCGTCTTTCCCGGCAAGCTGCTGCATCGCGGCGGCGCGAACACCACGGACAAGCCGAGGCTGGCCGTCACCAACCAGTACTGCGCCGGCTGGGCCCGGCCCCAGGAGAACTTCTTCCTGTCAGTGCCAAAGGAGGTCGTCCGCGCGATGTCGCTCCGCGCCCAGGCGCTCCTGGGCTACGAGCTATGGCCGACGTTCATGGGCATGGTCAGCGGCTCGCATCCGGCAAAATCGCTGGAGCCCGGCTGGGTCGCCCCGATCGTCACCCAGGCCCCGCGCCCATAGCAAAATCCCCCCGCCACGAAAGCGGCGGAGGGAGTTGATCGGTGGCCGTTGGGGCTAGCGGTTGGCGGCGACGATCGAGGCGATCAGTCCGGTCGTGATCGCGACCATCGCATAGTTGTTGTCGTCGGTCCGGACCCAGCGATAGCCGCGGCGCGGCGCGTTCAGGTGGTAGGTGCGGTAGTCCACGTACCGGCTGCTGTCGCGATAGTAGGTCGACGGCATGCGCTGGCCGCGGGCCCAATGCTGGGCCTGACGATTGTCGTTGTTCTGGTGAGCTTCGCGCGAGCGATCATTGCCCTGCTGACCATCGTGGCCCTGGGCTTGGCCGCCACGGTCGTCGCGATGGTCGGGTTGGGCCATAGCCGCCGTGCCGGTGAGCAGGCTGAGCGCGATGGCGGCGGTGAGCAGACGTTTCATGGTTGGACTCCTTTTCCACGACCACAAGTACTGCTCGCGGCCTAAGCCCTTTCTGAACGCGGCCAATCAGCCAAGGTTCATCATATGTCGAATAGGAAACATAAAACCTAGCTCAGTCGCCGGTTCCAAAGGGAAAACAGCCGTTCCCAGTGGCGCTCAGCCGCGGCCTTGTCGTAGACCGCGCCGCGCTGCGGAAAGGCGAAGCCGTGGTGGACGCCCTCATAGAGTTCGACCTCTGCGTTGAGGTTCTTGGATTTCACCGTCTGGTCCAGGGTCTGGACCATCTCCATGGGCGCGTAGCTGTCGTGCTCGGCGCAGGCGAAATAGAGTTCGCCCTTGGCCTTCTGCGCCGCCAGGTGCGGGCTGTCGGCCTGGTCGGTGACCAGCTGCACGCCGTAGATCGAGGCTGCCGCCGCCACCCGGTCCGGATAGCGCGCGGCGAAGTTGATCGCGTACTGGCCGCTCATGCAGTAGCCCAGGGTGGCGATCTTTCCGTGGCTGGCCGCCGGGTCGCGGTCGGCGTAGTCCAGCAGGGCGTCGCCGTCGCTCATGATCAGCGGGATGCTGATCGAGCCCATCAGGTCGAACATCCGCGCCCGCGCCTCGGCCTCCGGCAGCGGCGGCAGGTCCTTCAACTCCAGGACGCCCTTTCGGTAATAAAGGTTGGGCAGCATGACGTAGTAGCCGGCTGCGGCGATGCGCCGGGCCATGTCGCGCAGCTCCTCGCGGATCGCCGGCGCGTCCATGAAGAACAGCACCACCGGATGCGGCCCGTCCCGCTCCGGATGGACGATGAAGGTGGTGGTCGCTCCGTGCTTGGTCGGGATGTCGATCGTCTGTTCAATCATGGGATCCATCCAAAACAGATGTCATCCCGGACGGTCGAAGCGCCGATCCGGGACCTCAGGGGGTGGTCGCACTGCCTGTCCTCCGGGGTCCCGGCGCTCCGCGTCGCTGCGGCCGGGATGACGAAACGGGGGGTGACTACACAAGCTCCAGCGGTTCGAGGTTCTGCGCTTTCAGGAACGGCTCGGCGTAGTTGATCGTCCCGGTGAGCGTCGTCGGGTCGCCGGAGGCCAGTCGGTAGACCGCCTCGGCGATGTATTTGATCGGCTGCACCCGGTCCTTGGTGGCCGCGTTGATCAGGCCATGGACCGCGACGCCGGGAGTGTCCACCAGGCCCGGCGAGACCACGTTCACGGCGATGTTGTCGTCGAAGACCTCGGACGCCAGGCCGGTGGTGAAGCGCTCCAGGGCGGCCTTGCACATGCCGTAGACGGTTCCACCGCCGCGCCGGTTGTAAGGCGCCTTCGGATGGATTGCGGCGCCGGAGGAGATGTTGACGATCCAGCCCTGCTTGCGCTCGCGCATCGACGGCAGGACGAGCTGGCACAGATGGAACGGCGCATAGACCTGCACTTCCATCATCAGCTTGAAGCGCTTCTCCGGGAAATCAGCGACCGGCATGAAATAGGTGATCGCCGCGTTGTTCACGAGAATGTCGATCGGGCCGTAGGCCGCCACCGCCTCCTCGATCAGCCGCTCGCGCTCCGTGGCCTGGGCGAGGTCGGCCTTGATGAAGGTCGCCGCGCCGCCGGCCCGCGTGATGCGCTCGACGGTCTCGTGGAGGGTCCCCGGCAGGCGGCTCTCGCCGTCCTGCGCGGTGCGAGCGGAGACGACGACATTGGCGCCCTCCATCGCCAGGCGCGCGGCGATGGCCTCGCCGATGCCGCGGCTGGCCCCGGTGATCAGGGCGTTTCGGCCCTTCAGCGGACCATCGGGATTGATCCTGGGCTCACTCATGGCGCGTCCTCCAAATGTCTTTTTGTCCTAATGCCCCAAGGCTCGCGCGGCTGGCGGCCCGAGGCAAGCCAGTTGCACGCACAGCCGCGCGGCGGTTCACTCACCGCCATGAGGATTCCCGACGAAAAACTGGCGGAGGTCTTCGACCGGGGCTTCACCGTGGTCGAGGGGTTCCTGGACAAGGACACGCTGCACGCCGCGCAGGACGCCCTGTGGGAGATCTACCCGCGCCCGGAAGCCTACTTCGCCGATCCCGACGCCCATCCGAAGTTCGCCCGGAGCCAGTTCGCGGGCCTGCGCTTCTTCCCCTACCCGTCGTGGGGCCTGAACCGGGTTCCGGTCTATCCGGACCTGATCGATGCCGCCGAGCGGTTCCTGCAGACGCAGGAGATCGACTGCTACAAGATCGAGCTCTGGGCGAAATACTCTGGCGCCATCGATTACGACCAGCACCACCATCGCGACTATGAAAACCACACGATCGTGGTCCCCCGCGCCGACCAGCTGATGCCGCAGATGACCTGCTTCATCCTGCTCTCCGACGTCACCGAGCTGGACGGCCCGACCAAGGCCGTGCCCCTGGACAAGACCCGCCATATTCCATTGGGGATCACCCAGACCGAGATGGGCGACTTCTTCGCGGACGAGGTGGCCGTGACCGGGCCGGCGGGCACGCTCCTGATCTACAGGACCGACGTCTTCCATCGCGGCTCGAACTTCAAGGCCCCGGGCCGCTCGCGCTTCGTCATGCCGGTGGACTTCAAGCCGCGCGGCTGGCGGTGGCAGGGCAAGCTGGCCTGGCCCGACCGGACCCTCAACCCCGGCTGGAAGGAGGCGATGGTGGAGATGACGCCCCGCCAGCGCGACCTGTTCGGCTGGCCGCCTCCGGGCGATCCCTACTGGAACGCCCAGACCCTGAGCGACGTCGCCCTGCGCTATCCAGGGATCGATCTGACGCCCTACGGGGCAGCCTAGTCCTCGCCCAGTTGAACGATCCGGCGCACCCGCAGCTCGTCGATCTCCAGCCGCTTGATGCGCACCTTGCCGGCGGTGAGCGCGCCGATAGCCAGGGCTCCGATGGAGACCGCACCGATCGCGACTGCGCCCACCGCCGCGGCCCCGGCGGCCAGGGCGATCCAGGCGGTGAGCGGCAGGCGCCGCTTCGTGGGGACGGGCTCGTTCATGGACGCTCCAGGTCCTTGCGTGGCCAGTGGGCCAGGTCGGCGGCGGCCTCATAGGTCGACTGGAAGAAATCCATCAGAGCCGCGTCCGGATCGGCGGCGGTTCGCACGGCCTCATAGGGCAACACGAACTCACCAAGGGCGGCGTCCCAGCGGGCGGCGTCCGGGCGCACGGGCGCGTCCTTGAACCCCGCCGGCTCGGGGTAGGCGTAGGCGTAGAACATCGCCGCCACGCCCGGCGCGCCGGGCCAGAAGCCGCAGCTCGACTCTTCGTGCGAATAGGCCTCGACGCTGACCGAGGCAGGCGCCAACGGCGTGCCCGGATGGGCCGGCGCGCGCCGGCCCGAAAACCGCGTCTCCGCCAGGTCGAAGCTGCCCCAGAAAAAATGCACGGGGCTGGCCTTGCCCAGAAAGCGGGCGCGGAACGCCTTCATCGCCCGGTCCGCCTGGACCAGCACCTGCCAGAACCGCTGTACGGCCGCGGCGTCATAGCTGCGGTGGGTCTCGTCGGCCTCGAAGGGGATTGGCGCCTCGACCTCGCAGGGGGTCGTCCAGATGCGAGGATGTGCGCCGATCCGATCCAGCGCCGTCATGGTCCGGCGATAGAAGGCCGCCACGGTCATGGGCTCGAGGGCGAAGGCCTCCTCCTGGCCATCGCTGCAGGTCAGCCGCAGGCGATGCTCCACGAAATCAAAGGCGATCTCGATGGTCCGCCCGCCGAGCGGGATCGGCGACGTGGTCAACCCCCGCGCCGAGACATAGAGCGGCACATGCCACCAGTGGTTCACCGGCGGGGTCATGACCATGCGGACCTTGCCGACGATCTGGGTCCACATGTGCAGGGTGGCCGCGGTGTCGGCCCAGTCGTCGTAGGCCAGCGCCGGCCAGTCCGTGGAAGACCCAAACCCTGCGCGCGCCGCGGTCATGCCGGCTGCCCCGCCGCCAGCCGCACCGCGGCCACCGCGCTCGCCCAATCACCGGGCGATGGCTGGCGGTAGCGGCCCAGACGCCGCAGCAGGACGGCCATGTGACGCTGGATCGCAGGATCACTGGGCTCGATCTTCAGGGCGTCGCGACAGACGGCCTCCGCCTCGGCCCAGCGCCGCTGGTCCTCCAACAGGAGGCCTGGATCAAGTGCGGTAGGGCGGGTCGGGAGAGCGGCCTGCCGCGCGGTGGAATAGTGCTCAGCTTCCAGCCCACGGCCGTCGAGCTGCGCAGCCACGGCTCGGTCCCATACCTCGGAGGCGGTCGAACTCTGCGGTGCGGACGCTTGCGGATCGGCGGGTGGCACAGTGGGCTTCCAGGCTGGCGAAGTCGGTCTCGAGCCGAATGATTGGCGGCCCCACCCTCCGAAGGCAAGCTCGCCCGTCCGGCCGTCCGCGCATCAGGCCGCCTTCTGCAGCTCCTGCTTCACGCGTTCGGCCAGGGTCTTGATGTCGATCGGCTTGGGCAGGAACGAGACATTGGCCTCGCCCTCCAGCAGGTCGGAAAACTCGCTCTCCGCATAGCCGGAGATGAACATCACCGGCGCCGCGCCCAGGTAGCCGCGCGCCTGCTTCAACAGGTCCGGCCCCTGCATGCCGGGCATCACCACGTCGGAGATCATCAGGTCGATGGTTCCGGCGTGGACCTCGGCCAGCGCCAGGGCCTCCTCGCCGCTCGCCGCCTCGATCACCTCGTAGCCGCGGGCCCGCAGCAGCTTGGCGGCCACCCCGCGCACGGCGTCCTCGTCCTCGACGAACAGGATGCGGCCCGCGCCGGACAGGTCGCGCGCCACCGGCCGCTTGGGGGCCTGGGCGACGGGCGGCGGGGCCACGCCGGCCACCGGCACATGCACCGGCAGGAAGATTCGGAAGGCTGCGCCCTCGCCGGGCTTGGAATCCACCGCGATCCAGCCGTCCGACTGCTTGACGATGCCGTAGACGGTCGCCAGCCCCAGGCCGGTCCCCTCGCCCACCGGCTTGGTGGTGAAGAAGGGGTCGAAGATCTTGTCCATCACCGCCGGCGCTATGCCCGGGCCGTCGTCGCTCACTTCGATCAGCGCCTGGTCGCCTTGGGCGCCCGGATAGCCCATCGTCTGGGCCTGCTCCTGGGTGACACGGGCGGTGCGGATCTTCACCGAGCCGCCGCCATGGGCGCGGACGCTGTCGCGGGCGTTGACCGCGAGGTTCATGACCGCGGTCTCCAGCTGGCTGCGGTCGGCGCGCACCTGGGGGAGGTTGCGGCCATAGTCCGTCGTCAGCTTGACGTCCTCGTAGAGCACCCGGCGCAGCAGCACCTCGAATTCGCTGATCAATTCGCCGAGGTCGAGAATCTCACGCTGCACGGTCTGCTTGCGGGAGAAGGCGAGCAGCTTGCGCACCAGGTCGGCCGCCCGCGTCGAGGTCTGCTTGATCTCGTTCAGCCCCTCGTAGGAGGGATCGCCCACCGGGTGGCGCGTGGCCAGCACGTCGAGCTGCATGAAGATGGCGGTCAGCAGGTTGTTGAAATCGTGGGCCACGCCGCCGGCCAGTTGGCCGATGGCCTGCATCTTCTGGCTCTGGGCGAGTTGCAGCTCGATCTGCTTTTGCTCGGAGACATCCACCAGGTAGGCGACGAAACCGCCTTCGTTCTTGGACAGGTAGAGGTGGGCGATCCGCGCCGGGTCGTGCGCCAGGCGCACTTCGAGCGGCGCGCCGGAGCCCTGACCAACGCTGAGCTTCAGGGTGGCGTCGGCCCGGCTGGCGGGGTCGATGAGCTCACCGAAGGCCTGGCCCTTCTCGCCGCCGCCGGCCACGGCCTTCAACGCCGGATTGGCTTCCACGATCAGCGCTTCGAACGGGTCGTCGCCCTCCAGCAGGGCCGCGCCGAACGGCGAGGCCGCAGCGAAGGCGTCCAGCACCTTGGGCGGTGGCGCCACGGCGCCCGAAAAGGCGGTCAACACCTCCAGGGCCGCGTGCGGCAGCGCCAACGCCCCGGAGCCGGGGCCGTTCAGCCGCAAGAGAAAACGCCGCGCGCCCAGGGGCGAGACGATGGCGGAATGCTCGGCGCCGCCGGCCTTGATAGCGGCCTGGCCGGTCTCGCCGCGCCGCGCCGCAGTGAGCGCGGCGAACAGGCTGGACGCCGAGGCGCCGGACTTCGGAAGCCGGGTGGCCGTTCCGATGATCGACTTCCAGGCGGCGTTGGCGGCGTGGACGCGGCCGTCCGGCGCGGCGATGGCCGCCGGCTCGCTCAGCGCGTCGACCATCTGTTCGGCGCCCGGCTCGGTCTCGGCCGGCGGCTCGGCGGAATCCCGCAGGACGAAGAGCCCCAGGCACGCCACGCCCGCCAGGCCGATCAGCAGCAGCAGCCCCGCGAGCGTCGTGGGGCCGGCGTTGATCGCCGGCGCCGCGGCGAAGGCCACAGCCATGAGGAAGAAGACCACGGCGCCGGCGGTCAACGGCTCGAACCGGCCCAAGGGGCCTTTGCGGACCTGCGGCTCGGCCATGGCCAGCGACGGCGCCTCCTGCTCAGCCCGCGAGGGGCCCTGGGCGATGGCGCCCGGCGAATCGGTCAAGTGCATTGTCTCACAGGCGGGGGCGAGTTACAGGCGGCCGCTGCGCAGCGGCTGTGCGGCCACCTTGCGCCCAGCGCTCAGGATGAAGCCGATGATCTTGGCCACGGCCTCATAGTGGGCCTGCGGGATGATCTCGTCGATGTCTACCGTGGCGTAGAGGGCGCGGGCCAGGGGCGGGTCCTCGATCACCGGCACGCCGGCGGCCTCGGCGATCTCGCGGATCTTGAGCGCGAGGCTGTCCACGCCCTTGGCGACGCACAGCGGCGCGGGCGCCTCGTTGGTGTCGTACTTCAGCGCCACGGCGTAGTGGGTCGGGTTCATCACCACCACGGTGGCCTTGGCCACCTGGGCCATCATCCGGCGCCGGGAGCGTTCATTGCGCAGCTGTCGCTGGCGGGCCTTGATGTGGGGGTCGCCTTCGGCCTGCTTGAAATCCTCCTTGAGCTCCTCCTTGGTCATGCGCATCTTTTTCATGAACCGCTGGCGCTGCCAGAACCAGTCGCCGCCGGCGACGACGGTGAGGAACAGGGCCACCGCGAAGACCAACCGGCGCAGGATATCGGCGGCGAAGCCCAGCATGGCGATCGGCTCCATGCTGGCCAGGTTCTCCATCTCCTTGATGTGCGGATTGAGCACCCACCAGGCCAGGAGCCCGGTCAGGATCACCTTCAGGAGCGACTTCAGGAAATGCGCGGCGCCGTCGAGGCCAAAGATCCGCTTCAGGCCCGCCAGCGGCGAGAACTTCTCGGGATTGAAGGCCAGGCGCTCGGGGCTGAACACGAAGCCCGTCTGGACCAGGTTTCCGGCGACGCCGGCCGCGCAGGCCCCCAGGACCACCGCGCCAACCGCCGGGGCCGCCGCCATCAACGCGCTGCGCAGGATCTGCATCGCGCCGTGGCCCTCGAAGCTCACGGTGTCGGGAGAGGCCAGGAACGGCGTCAGCGCCGTCACCAGGTTGCGCGAGAGATAACCGCCGCCCAAGGCCAAAACGCTCGCCGCCCCCGCCAGCGAGGCCATGGCGGCCAGATCCTGGGTCTTGACCACCTCGCCGCGGTCGCGCGCCTGCTGGAGTTTGCGCGGTGTCGGCTCTTCTGTTTTCGACGCGGCGTCGTTCGTGTCGCTCATGGCGCATTGCTCATGGGGACTAGCCGAACAACGCGATCAGGTCGCGGAAATGGTCGAGCCACACCATTCCTATGAGGCCCAGGCTCGTGGCGAAGATCGAAAGGCCCAGCAGAATCATAAGCGGCGAGGCCACGAAGAAGATCTGGAACTGCGGCATGACGCGCCCTACCAGGCCGATTGCGACATTGAAGATCAGCGAGAAGGCCACCACCGGCGCAGCGAGCTGCAGCCCCAGCGCGAAGGACTTGGACACCGTCTGGATCGCCAGGGTGTTGGCGTCGCCAACCGGGATCGCCCGGGTGAACGGGAAGATCGTGTAGGACCGCACGATCGCCGACAGGAACATGTGGTGCAGGTTCGCGCTCATGATCAGCACCAGGCCCAGCAGTCCCAGGAAGGTGCTGATGGTCGTGGACGGCGTCGCCTGCGTCGGGTTTGCCGTCTGGGCGAAGCCCAGCGTCGTCTGGATGGAGATGAACTCACCGGCCGCGGACAGGGAGGACATGAACATCCGAAGGATCGTACCGATCATCAGGCCGATGGCGGTTTCCTTGATGACGGCCAGGCCGATGCCGCTGAGGTCCCCCGGAATGGGCGGGATCGCCGAGCCCACCACCGGGAACAGCACCAGCGCCAGCAGGAGGGCCAGCGACAGGCGGATGCGCACCGGCACGAAGGTCTCGCCGAAGCCCGGGATCAGCATGAGGATGGGCCCGAGCCGGGCGAAGATCAGGCCCGCGGCGAAAACCTGCTGGGCAGGCGCGTAATGTTCCATCGCCCGCCGGCCGCTAGAGGCTGGCGATGCGGGCGGCGATATGGTGCATGAAGCCGCTCATCAGGGCGCCCATCATCGGCAGGAAGAACAGCAGCGACGCAAAAACCGCCACGATCTTCGGCGCGAAGACCAGGGTGGCCTCCTGCACCTGCGTCAGCGCCTGCAGCAGGCCGATGCTGACGCCGACGAGCAGGCCCACGAGCAGGCACGGCGCGCCGAGCTGGATGGCCAACCAGATGGCTTCGCGCCCGACGTCCAGAACCTCGGCGCTGCTCATAAAGACCTCTTGGAAAGCTTGACGAATTCGCCCGCTCGCGAATTCCGCCACCATGGTCTGGCATGGTTAATGAAAGCCTACGGACTGGGCAGAATTTGCCGGTCCAGAGCTCGCGCCGCCTCGGCCGGTGAGGCCTTCCCCTGGTCGCGGTCCACGCTGTAGTTGGCCGCCTGCATGGCGCCGACGGAAATCCGGCCGATCAGCGGCCGCAGAGCGGCCAGCAGGCGCGGGTCGTGCGCCCGTTGCGGCGAAATCAGCACCACCGCATCATAGGGCGGGACGGCGCCCTTCGGATCGCTCAGGACCACCAGATGGTCGGCGGCGATCCGGCCATCTGAGGAAAAGGCGCTGATCGCATCGGCCTCCCCGCCGTTCAATGCGCGGTACATGAAGGTCGGCTGATAGGACCGCTTGGTCTTGAACTTCAGGCCGTAGGCGCTCTCCACCGCCCTCCATTCCGGCCGCGACAGGAACTCCAGGTCGGAGCCCAGGGTCAGCTTCGGCGCCTCGCGGGCGAGGTCGGCAATGGAGGCGATGTTCAGCGCCTTGGCCCGGTCGGGCCGCATGACGAAGGCGTAGGCGTTCTCGAAACCCAACGCGCCCAGCACGGTGACGCCGTCACGCTTCTTCAGCTCGGCCGTCAGCTGCTTCAGAACCTCGGCGCGGCCCGGATTGTCCTTGCGGTTCAGGACATTGGTCCACAGCGTCCCGGAATAATCGACGTAGGCGTCGATCTCGCCGGCGGCCAGCGCCCGGTAGGCCACCGCCGAGCCCAGGTCCTCCTTGCGGCTGACCTGCGCGCCCGACGCCTCCAGCCGCGACGCCATCAGCTCCGCCAGGATGTACTGCTCGGAGAAGTTCTTGGCGCCGACCGTATAGGCCTGGGCGCGGTCCAGTCCGGCGGCCAGCGGCGCGACCGCCGCCGCCACACCGATCAGCAAGCCCACGGCTCCGATCAGCACCAGCCGCAGGCTACGCTTGCGCGCGCCCGCCTCGATCAGGCCGAGCAA
>DASRRU010000264.1:0-2855 GCA_035656795.1 Phenylobacterium sp.
CCAGACGCGGGCCAACCACTCCGCCACGCACCTGCTGCACGCCGCGCTCCGCAACGTGCTGGGCCCGCACGTCACCCAGAAGGGCCAGATGGTCGACGGCGAGCGCATCCGCTTCGACTTCAGCCATGGCGCGCCGGTGACGCCGGAGGAGATCGACCGCATCGAAGCCGAGGTGAATGCAGTGGTGCGCCAGAACCTGCCCGCCGAAACCCAGCTGATGGCGCCCAAGGAGGCCATGGCCGCCGGCGCCATGGCCCTGTTCGGCGAGAAGTACGGCGAGACCGTGCGGGTGCTGACCCTGGGCGAGTCGCTGAACGGGGAGGGGGCCTATTCGGTGGAGCTCTGCGGCGGCACCCACGTGGCGCGCACCGGCGACATCGCGCTGTTCAAGGTCGTCCAGGAGCAGGGCGTGGCCGCAGGTGTGCGCCGCATCGAGGGGCTGACCGGAGAATCCGCGCGCCGCTGGCTGCTGGACCAGGCGGCAGTCGCCAAGGGGCTCGCCGATCAGTTCAAGGTTCCAGTCTCGGAAGTCCCGGTTCGGGTGGCCACGCTGGAGGCTCAGCGCCGCCAGCTGGAGAAGGAACTCGGCGACGCCAAGCGCCAGCTGGCCATGGGCTCGGGCGCCGGTGCGGCGGCCGGTCCGGAGGAGATCGCCGGCGTGCAGGTGCTGGCGCGGATCATGGACGGCGTCGGCGGCAAGGACCTGCGGCCCATCGCCGAGGAATTCAAGAAGCAGCTGCCCGACGGGGTGATCGTCCTGGTGGGCACGGCGGACGGCAAGGCGGCGGTGACCGTTGCGGTGACCGGTCCAGCGCAGGCGAAGTTCAACGCCGGCGAATTGGCCAAGGTGGCGGTCGTGGCCATGGGCGGCCAGGGCGCAGGCGGGCGGGCTGACTTCGCCCAGGGCGGCGCGCCGGACGGAGCTAAGGCCGCGGAGGGCTTAGCCGCTGTGAAGGCCGCCCTCGCCGGGTAGGTTCACTCGCTAGAGACGATACAACCCACAGGGGCATTCGATAGACGCCTGTTGTGGGGACGTTATGGTCAGGGCCTGTACCAGATCGGGGGAGTAGACCAGTTGCGTAGATTTCTGATGGCCGCTGCGGCGGCAGGTTTGGCGCTGGCCGCATCGGCGGCTCATGCGACCGTTTTCACACTCGATTCCTTCAGCATCGACGCCCATACGAACCCGGCGCAGAACGGCCTGACGGTGGCCATCAATCCGTTGCTCGTTCCGGGTCCGAATTCGGCAGCGAACCTTCCGCTGACCTTCGATCTTGGGGCCAGCAATCCGCAGACCTTTGATCTGTTCGAGATTTACACCCCCGAGTCGTCGGTGAACTTCGGCGAAGACACCACGCCGTACGACATCTCTGCGACGTTCAATTTCTCCGGGCCGGCCGCGGGTTCCGCCACGGTCGGCGGCGACACCTTCGGCGTCACGTTCTTTGGTGTTGTGCAGTATGGCGAAGTCACCTGGAACGGTCCGGCGAACTACACCTGGGGCAACAGCGGCCTGATGACGATTTCGCTCTCGAACGAGACCTTCAACCAGGGCCTCTTCGGCCTGAATGACGGAAGCCGCCGCTGCGGCGCGTCGTGCTACGGCGCCGATGTCGATGCGACCTTCGACTGGCAGGCCGATCCGACGGGAGTTCCCGAGCCGGCCTCCTGGGCGATGATGATCGGCGGCTGCGGCCTGGCCGGCGCGACGCTGCGCCGTAGCCGCGCCACCCGCGTCGCCGCTTAGCCTCCGGCCCCCGCGATCGAGTTGAAAGGCCAGGGGAGACCCTGGCCTTTTTGCTGTCAAATGGTCGCGTAGACACAGAGCTTGTTGCCGGCGGCGTCGCGTACATATGCGCCGTGGAAGCCGTTGCTCGCTTCCGGTGGCCGAAAGCCCGGAGCGCCTTGATCGGTCCCGCCGTTGGCGAGCGCCGCCGCATAGGCCGCCTTCACCTGATCCTGGGTGTCGGTCTGGAAGCCGGTCATAGCGCCGTTGCCACCGCGCGCCGCCTGGCCGTCGAAGGGCTTGCACAGCCCCACGCCCGGGGCGTCGCCCTTGCCATAAAAGGCCCAGCCGCCTTCGACGGGGCCGCGCTCATACCCGATCGCGCCCAGGACTGCGTCATAGAACGCCAGCCCCTGGGCCTCGTCATTGTAGCCGATAGTGATGTAGCCGATGGTCATGTTCGTCCCTTTCCGATCCGCCGGCACGATAACGCGTACCGAGAACGAAGAAAGAACGAACAGGTGACCTGGTCGGGATACCGCGAGGGCGGCCTTAGGCCGCCAGCGCCTTCTCCAGGTTCGCGGCCACCTTGTCGATGAAGCCCTCGGTGGTCAGCCAGCCCTGGGTGTCGCCGACCAGCAACGCCAGGTCCTTGGTCATGGCGCCGCTTTCGACGGTGTCCACGCAGACCTTCTCGAGGGTCTTGGCGAAGCGGTCGAGCTCGGGGTTGCTGTCCAGCTTGGCGCGGTGTTCCAGGCCGCGCGTCCAGGCGAAGATCGAGGCGATGGAGTTGGTCGAAGTGGCCTCGCCGCGCTCGTGCTGGCGGAAGTGGCGGGTGACGGTGCCGTGGGCGGCCTCGGCCTCCATGGTCTTGCCGTCCGGGGTGATCAGCACCGAGGTCATCAGGCCGAGCGAGCCGAAGCCCTGGGCCACGGAATCGGACTGCACGTCGCCGTCATAGTTCTTGCAGGCCCAGATGAAGTTGCCCGACCATTTCAGCGACGAGGCGACCATGTCGTCGATCAGGCGGTGCTCGTAGGTGAGCTGCTCGGCTTCGAACTGCGCCTTGAACTCGCGCTCGTAGATGTCGGCGAAGATGTCCTTGAAGCGCCCGTCGTAGGCCTTGAGG
>DASRRU010000265.1:0-6514 GCA_035656795.1 Phenylobacterium sp.
CCGCTTCTTCGAGGAAGGCGACAAGGTGAAGGTCACCCTGCGCTTCCGTGGTCGTGAACTGGCCCACCCGGAGCTCGGCATGAAGCTTTTGCAGCGGGTGCGCGCGGATTTCGAGCCGATCGCCAAGTGCGAGTACGAACCCCGCATGGAGGGCCGCCAGATGATCATGATCCTGGCTCCCCGGTGAGCGGTGCGAACCTGAAGATCCTGGGAGCGGTCGCCGTCACGGCGGCCGCTTTCGCATTTCCGGCCTTCAGCCAGAGCGCCGAGTCCGGCCACGAGCCCTATCGGCCGTTCAAGATCGGCGAAGGGCTCTTCTATGTCGGCGCCTCGGACTACACGTCCTATCTGATCGTCACCAAGGCCGGCCTGATCGTCATCGACGGCGGCGATGCGCCGGTGGGCCACCAGGTGGTGCAGAACATCCGCACCCTGGGCTTCGAGCCAAAAAACATCAAAATCCTGCTCAATACCCATGAGCACTTCGACCACGCCGCGGGCCTGGCCGAGATCAAGCGCGCCGCCGCACCCGAGGTGAAGTTCTACGCCAGCGCCGCGGACGGGGCGATCGTCGCCGCCGGCGGGCATGGCGACCCCTTCCTGAAGGGCGAGCGGTTCTACTACGAGCCGGTGAAGCCGGACGTGATCCTCAAGGACGGCGACAAGGTAAGCCTGGGCGGCTGGACGCTGACGGCCCACGTCACGCCAGGCCACACCCCCGGCTGCACCACCTGGACCTTCCCGGTCACCGTGGCCGGCAAGGTGCGCCAGGCGTTGGATCACTGCTCGTCCAGCGTCCTGCCCGGATACAGGCTGGGCAAGACCGAGACCTATCCCGGGCAGACCGCCGACTACGAGAAGAGCTTCGCGACCTGGAAGAAGCTGCCCTGCGAGGTGTTCATCGCCTCCCATGGCCAGTTTTTCGACATGAAGGCCAAGAGGGCGGCGCTGGACGCCGGCAAGGCCGACGCCTTCGTCGATCCGCAGGGCTGCAAGGCCTTCTACGCCAAGGCCGAGGCGACGTTCCAGGCGGAGCTAAAGAAGCAGAATCCTTAGCGCGGCTGCGCTCCGCGAACTGTGTCCCCTCGCCAACGGTAAGCCAGGAAGAACCTTTCCGCGCGCGCTGAGCCTTGCGGGGAGGCCCACCGCGGGCTTACCAACCCGCCCATGTCAGACACTGCGCCACGGGAGGCGTCGACGCCGTCCCAGTGGGCCGCGCCGTCGCTTATCGCCGTCATCTTCATCAACATGCTGGGCTTCGGGATTATCGTCCCGTTGCTGCCCTTCTATGCCAAGTCGATGCACGCGGCGCCGTGGCAGATCGCGCTGATCTTCTCGGCCTACGCCATGGGCGGCTTCTTCGGCGAGCCGTTCTGGGGACGGCTGTCGGACCGCTATGGGCGCAAGCCGCTGCTGATCTCGACCATCACCGGCAACTGCCTCTGCTACCTGGCGCTGGCCTTCGCGCCCAATGTGCTGGCCGCCTTCGTGATCCGCTTCCTAGGGGGTCTGATGAGCGGCAACGGAGCGGTGATCCAAGGCTACATTGCCGATGTCACCCCGCCGGAACGGCGCGCGCGGATGCTGTCGCGGCAGGGCGCGGCTTGGAACGTGGGGATGATCGTGGGCCCGGCGGTGGGCGGCGCCTTCGCCCATACCGACATGGGGCCGATCGGCTTCCGCATTCCGCTGTTCATCGCCTCGGCGCTGTCCGCGGTGGCGGTGACCGGCATCATCCTGTTCATTCGCGAGAGCAAGATCCGCGATCAGTCGATCAGCCACAGGCCCAGCCGCTGGGCGGCGATCGGCGAGGCGGTGAGCAGCCCGGTGATCGGGCGGCTGATGCTGCTGACCTTCCTGGTGGGCTTCGCCTTCACCGGCATTGAATCGACCTTCGGCCTGTGGGGCCAGGCGCGGTTCGGCTGGGGGCCAAGGCAGATCAGCATCTGCTTCGCCGCCGTCGGCCTCGTGGCGGCGCTCACCCAGTTCTTCGTCACCGGCCCGCTGTCCGAACGATTCGGCGAGGGCCGCATGCTGGCGATCGGGATGGGTGTGAACGCGCTGGGCTCTTTGCTGCAGCCGTTCTCCACCGGCCTGGTCATGACGACCGCCTTGATGTGCGTCACCGCCATCGGCCAGTCGGTCGCCTGGCCCAATGTCGGCGCGCTGATCTCGCGGACCGCCGACCCGCACCGGCAAGGGCAGATCCTGGGCCTCAACAACGCCGCCGGCGCCTTCGCCCGATTCGTCGGACCGCTGTCGGCTGGCCTGACCTTCGCAAACCTCAGCATCAACGCACCCTTCATCCAGGGGGCGCTGATCGTGGCGCCGGCGATCCTGCTGGCGCTCAGCGCCGCGCGCCGGGCGCCGCCACGCACCGTCCAGGGCCATGTGGGCGCGGAGGCGGCGTCATGAACCGCTCGGCCGCCACGCCCGAGGCGGCGGCCGAGCGTCGGGCGCTGATCGTCCTGCTGGCGGTGATCTATCTGATGATCGCCGGTTTCGGCCTGGTGATCCCCCTGCTGCCGTTCTTCGCCAAGGCCTTCAACGCGCCCGCGTGGCAGGTCACGATGATGTTCTCGGCCTTCTCCTTCGGCCAGTTCCTGGGCGAGCCGTTCTGGGGTCGGCTGTCGGACCGGATCGGGCGCAAGCCGGTGCTGATCGTCACCATCGCCGCGGTGGCCGTGAGCTATGCGGCGCTCGCCTTCGCGCCCAACATCTGGGCGGCGTTCGCCATTCGCTTCATGACCGGGATCTTCGCCGGCAACATCTCGACCCTGCAGGGGGCGATGGCCGACATCACCCCGCCGGAGAAGCGCGCCGCGCGGATGGGGATCATGGGCGCGGCCTTCAGCGCCGGCTTCACCACCGGGCCTGCGATCGGCGGCCTGCTGGCCCAGCCCAGCCGCGGAGCCCTGGGCTTCCAGCTTCCACTGCTCGTCGCCGCAGGCTTCGCCGTCGCCTCGGCCGTCGCCGTGGTGGTGTTCGTGCGCGAGAGCCGGCCCGATCCATCCGCCCTGCGCCCGCATCGCCCGCGGATCGAGGGCCTGAAGGAGGCCTGGGCGCACGTGGTCATCAGCCGCATCCTGCTGATCAGCTTCATCGTGGTGGTGGGCTTTGCCGGCATCGAGGCGACCTATGGCCTGTGGACCCAGGCGCGGTTCGGCTGGGGCCCGCGGCAGATCGGCCTGGCCTTCATGGGGATCGGCCTCCTGGGCGCCTTCTGCCAGGGCTATCTGTCCGGCCGCCTCGTCCGCCGCTACGGCGAGCCCAGGACCCTGACCGGCGGTCTGGTGCTGATGGGGATCGGCCTGGTGGTGCAGTGGCTGTCGCCCATCTGGCCGATCGCCATGCTGGGGTTCGCGTTCGTCTGCGTCGGCCAGTCGATCTGCTTCCCGAACCTGACCGCGCTGATCTCGCAGGCCGCGCCGCCCGACCGGCAGGGCGAGATGCTGGGCCTCAACATGAGCGGCATGGCGCTGGCTCGCATCGGTGGCCCGGTGCTGGCGGGTGAACTGTTTTCCGTGGCCGTGGGCGCGCCGTTCGCGGTGGCTGCGTTGTTGATCCTGCCGGGCCTCTATTTTGCCGCCCAGGTGCGTCAGAGAGTGCACAGCGTCGCTTGACGCGCCGCGACTAGGAAACCTTCGGTCATGTCCGATCGACCCGCTCTTGTCCTCTATGGCTTCTGGCGCTCCATGGCGGCCTATCGGGTCCGGGTGGCCCTGGCCCTGAAGGGCGTCGCCGTGCGCGAAATCGCCATCGACCTCGACGCCGGCGAGCAGTTCGCGCCCGACTTCCTGGCGGTGAACCCCGAAGGCGCCGTGCCGGCTTTGATCGAGCCAGGCCAGGCGCCGCTCACCCAGTCGATGGCGATCCTGGAATATCTGGAGGAACGCTATCCTGACCCTCCGCTGCTGCCCGCCGACCCGCACGGCCGCGCTCGCGTGCGCTCGCTCGCCGCTCTGGTCGTCAGCGACACCCACCCGCTGATCGTGCCACGGGTGCGGACCTACCTGACTGCCAAGGCCGGGTTCGACGAGGCGGCCCTGCGGGAGTGGAGCGCCCACTGGGTCACACGCGGCCTCGCCGCAATGGAAGCGCGCCTGGCCAAGGCCCCCGAGACCGGCGCGTTCTGCCACGGCGACAGCGTGACCTTCGCCGACATCTGCCTGGGCAACCTGGGGGTAGCGGCCCACAACCTCCAGATCGACCTTGGCCCGACACCGACGGTCGCGCGGATCATCGCGCGCTGCCGCGCCCTGGAGGCCTTCGCCAACGCCCACCCGAGCCGCCAACTCGGCGCGCCAGCCACCCCAGCCGCCTGAGGCGTTGTCGGCGCTTGCGGACCTCGCGCCATCGGCCTAAATTGAATTCAATTCAAGTTAGAGCCCGCTGATGACGGAGACGAAGGTCAGCACGCGCGAACGCCTGGTCCGCGCCGCCCAGGACGAGCTGATCCAGAGCTATGGCCTGCTGGAAATGCAGGCGGTCGCAAAGCGCGCCAAGGTCTCGGTCGGGCTCGCCTACCATCACTTCGGATCGAAGGCCGGCTTGATCGCCGCAGTGGTGGAGCGCTTCTACAGCCGCCTGGAGGAGGCCGCCTTCAGCCCCTCGAAGCTGGTGTCGCCGGATTGGAGGGGCCGGGAGAAGGAGCGGATCGCCGCGTACATCTCCTTCCACTACGACCATCCCTTCGCGCCGCTGGTGGTTGGCCCCTTAAGCCGCGCGGCCGAGGTGCTCGACGTCGAACAGGCGTTCACCAAGCGCCAGCTGATCGCCGGCGCCTACAACCTACGGGCCGGCCAACGCGGCGGCGTGATCCCCGCCGACCTCGATCCGCGCCTGACCATCGCCCTGATGATCGGCGGCATCCGCCAAGCGCTGATCGGCGCCCTGACCAGCCGCCACCGGCCCGACCGGGCCGAATTGACTGACAAGATCTGGGTCTTCGTCGCGGGCGCCCTGCGCCTGCCGGCCATCCGGGTCGCGACCACAACGCCAGTCAGGAAGGCGCCCTAGACCCATGGCCGATCCGCACGACTTCCACACGCCGCAGTCCAGCTACAGCAAGGACGAGTTGATCCTCTCCGGCCAGGGCGGCTATTTCGGTCCCGGCAACGCACAGCTGCCCGCGCCGCCCATGCTGATGATGGACCGGATCACCGAGCTCAGCCTCGACGGCGGCGAGTTCGGCAAGGGCCATGTGGTCGCCGAGTTGGATATCACCCCGGACCTCTGGTTCTTCGCGTGCCACTTCCCCGGCGACCCGGTCATGCCCGGCTGCCTGGGACAGGACGCCATGTGGCAGATCCTGGGCTTCTGGCTGGGCTGGTCGGGCTCGCCCGGCAAGGGCCGCGCCATCGGCGGCGATATCCGGTTCAGCGGCGACATCACGCCCAAGACCCGGTTGGTCTGCTACGAGGTGAGCATTCGGCAAGTGCGGCGCGGGCAACTGGCGCTGGGCGTCGCGAACGGGCGGCTGTTGGCCGACGGAGTCTGCGCCTATGTCGCGACAGACCTGAGGGTGGGGATGATCCGGCCCGCGGGGGAAATGAGCTCCCTGCGCAAGGCATCGTCGGATGTTTCGGGTGCTTGAATCTCACGGTAGATGCGAGCCTTGGCCTCTCGGCAAGTCAAGGAGCGGCCCTTGGCCGCCCGCATGGCGGCGGCGCTCCGCGCCATCCTTGAGTTGCCGAGAGGCCAAGGCGGACTGGCCGCCATGAGATTTATTGCTGGGTCCGTCCGGGGGACGAGACACGAGGAGGCAGATCTTGACACTCCCCCGCCAGCGGGACCGCATTCGCTGGTGAAGATCGCGGCAACGAACATCCATCCGTTGGGGATCGCCATCGCGCTCTTCAGCTTCGTTACGGGTCTGATAGCGCTCGCAACCTGCGCCTATGGCATGTGGGTCATTCTCAGCGATTGGCCGCACGTTACCTTCACCCGGTGCGTAGTGTTGTTCTTCTGTATCTGGCTTGGTGCGATGGCGCTCACGATGACCGTTCACCGGATTCTCCTATGGAGACGGGGCTCGTCCTGCAGGCTTAGCCCCGCCTTGCATTTCGCCGCCGTTTCCCCTACTAACCCGCCCCTTCGGAGCCGCCTGGCCCATGGCATGCCAGGGCGGCTCATCAATACACCAGAGGACGGGGCTTCGCGGCTCCGCAGAGAAATGCCGAAACTGAAGACGAAGTCGGGCGCTAAGAAGCGCTTCAAACTCACTGCGTCCGGGAAGATCAAGGCCGGTGTGGCTGGCAAGCGCCACCGCCTGCTCTCCCACAACGCCAAGTACATCCGTCAGAACCGTGGCACGAAGGTGATGAGCGCGTCCGACGCGAAGACCATCAAGATCTTCCTGCCCTACGGTCTCAGCTAAGGAGCGCTGACAGATGGCTCGCGTCAAAAGGGGCGTCACCGCCCACGCCAAGCACAAGAAGGTTCTCGAGCAGGCCAAGGGCTTCTACGGGCGCCGCAAGAACACCATCCGCACCGCCAAGGCGGCCGTGGACAA
>DASRRU010000266.1:0-1929 GCA_035656795.1 Phenylobacterium sp.
GAGCCGGCGAGGGAAGTCGCGAGGGCGAGGGCGATAAGAGGTTTGCGCATGTTTCGCTCTTTCATCAAAGGTTATACCGCGTTGCGGCGAACCGTTGCTGCGCGCACGACCCTGCCTCTCGCGAATACACCGGGCGCGCCGATCAGTTCGACTAACAGGATCAAGACTAGGCTTGCTTGCCTGAACCGGCGCTGAACAACGCGTTCAGGCCTTGCGCCCTGCGCAGCGGCCGTGTTTGGTGAGAATCAAACAGCCGTTTGGACCTCATGGACGGCCCGGAGAGCAAACCTCATGGCGGACGCCAGCGACACCACCCTTCCTGGTCCTGGCCTCACCGCCGCGCGGCCCGCCTCGGAGGCGCTCGGATTCGACCCCGACGCCCTTCGCGAGAAGTACCGCGCCGAGCGGGATAAGCGCCTGCGCGCCGACGGCAACGCGCAGTATCGCAAGATCGAAGGCCAGTTCGCCCGCTATCTCGAGGACCCCTATGTCGCCTCCGGCTTCACGCGCCAGCCCCTGACCGACGAGGTCGACGTGGCGGTGATCGGCGGCGGCTTCGGCGGCCTGCTGGCGGCCGCTCGGCTGCGCGAGGCGGGCGTCAAGGATATCCGCGTCATCGAGAAGGGCGGCGATTTCGGCGGCACCTGGTACTGGAACCGCTATCCCGGCGCGGCCTGCGACGTGGAATCCTACGTCTACCTGCCGCTGCTCGAGGAGGTCGGCTACCTGCCGGTCGAGAAGTACTCCCGGGCGCCGGAGATTCTGGCCCATAGCCGCGCCGTCGGCCGCCACTTCGGCCTCTACGCCAACGCCTGCCTCCAGACCGAAGTCACCGAGATGCGCTGGGACGAGGCCGCCTCGCGGTGGATCATCCACACCAACCGCGGCGACGCCATGCGGGCCCGGTTCGTGATCATGGCCAACGGTCCCCTGCACCGGCCCAAGCTGCCGGGCATCCCGGGGGTGGAGAGCTTCCGGGGCCATTCCTTCCACACCAGCCGCTGGGACTACGCGTACACGGGCGGCGATTCCAATGGCGGCCTGGACCGCCTGAAAGACAAGGTCGTCGGCGTCATCGGCACCGGGGCGACGGCGGTGCAATGCGTTCCGCACCTGGGGGCCGGCGCCAGGCAGCTCTATGTATTCCAGCGCACGCCGTCGTCCATCGACGTTCGCGCCAACCGCCCCACGGACCCGGACTGGGCCGCCGGCCTCGCCCCCGGCTGGCAGCAACGGCGCATGGACAATTTCAATACTCTCGTCTCCGGCGGCTTCGCCGACGAGGACCTAGTCAACGACGGCTGGACCGAGATCATCCGCAACCTGCTGATCCTGGCGCGCCGCGATCACGCCGCCGGCGTGGCGCCGCCGCAGGATCCGGGCGCGACCCTGGAGATCGCCGACTTCCAGAAGATGGAGCAGATCCGCGCCCGGGTGGAGAGCATCGTCCAGGACAAGGCCGTGGCCGAGTCGCTGAAGCCCTACTACCGGCAGTTCTGCAAGCGGCCGTGCTTCCACGACGACTATCTGGCGACCTTCAACCGTCCCAACGTCACCCTGGTCGACACCGAGGGCCGCGGCGTGGAGCGGATCACCGAGGACGCCGTGTGGGCGAACGGACAGGAATTCAAGCTCGACTGCCTGATCTACGCCACGGGCTTCGAGGTCGGGACCGAGTACGCCCGCCGATCCGGCTACGAGCTGTATGGCCGCGGCGGCGTCAGCCTGACCGAGCGCTGGGCCGACGGTGTCAAGACCCTGCACGGCTTCCACACCCGTGGCTTCCCCAACTGCTTCATCGTCAGCAACAGCCAGTCCGGCTTCACGGTCAACTTCCCGCACATGCTGAACGAGCAGGCCAAGCACCTCGCCTGGGTGGTCGGCCAGTGCCTCGAGACCCAGGTGCGCGCGGTCGAGGTGACCGAGGAG